>CAZQCR010000008.1:0-29871 GCA_964591745.1 uncultured Anaerolineaceae bacterium | reverse complement strand
CAGAGCCCTCGACCGCCGCATCACGCGCCAGGGCGTGATGCGCCTCTTCGTCGAACGGACCCGGGTCGCGGTTCGCCGCACCGGCCAGCGCGAGCGCCGCTACCCCTGCCGCCGCTTCCGTGAGGGCCGCCTCGTCAAGCACGCCAGCGGCCACGGCGGCGACCACCGCCTCCGCGTGCGCCGGACCGCTGCCCGGCATCTCCAGGTTCATTCCAGCGGCCAACCCGGCCACCAGGTCATCGACCGCGCCCCAGTCGGAGACGACGATGCCTTCGAAGCCCCACTCCTCGCGCAGGATGGTGGTGAGCAGCTCGCGGTGCTCACTGCAGTAGGTTCCGTTCAGAAGGTTGTAGGCGCACATCACGGTCCAGGGCTTCGCGCGCGTCACCGCCGCTTCGAAGGCGGGCAGGTAGACCTCTCGCAGCGTCCGCTCGTCCAGCTGCGAGTCCGTGATCATCCGGTCGAGTTCCTGGCTGTTGGCGGCGAAGTGCTTGAGCGACGTGCCAATGCCCTCGCCCTGGACGCCCTCGATGAAGGCCACGGCCAGTTCGCCGGCGAGGTAGGGGTCCTCCGAGTAGTACTCGAAATTGCGCCCGCCCAGCGGTGAACGCTTGATGTTCGCGCCCGGGCCGAGCACGACCTGGGCGTCGAGCGCCCTGGCCTCACGGCCGATGGCCGCGCCAACCTCCCGCAACACCTCCCGGTTCCAGGTCGATGCCAGAGTCACCGCTGTCGGGAAGCAGGTGGAGGGAAGCGCCCCGCCCATCGCCGCCGCGTCCGCCGCCCGCCGCAGGCCGTGCGGCCCATCCGCCACCCAGACCGAGGGCAGGCCCACCTCCTCGAACGGCACGGTGGTCCATGCGTCACGGCCGATCACCAGGCGCGCCTTCTGTTCGACGGTCAGCTTCGCCACCAGCGCGCGGGCCTCGGCGATCAGCTCCGATGGGTGGACGTGGGTCATCGATCGAACCTCCCCTTCCCCGATTGCCCGGCCGGTCACTCCTGGCGCAGGACTTCTTTCATACCCCCGGCGCCGACCTTGCCGGCGTCCGCCGTCCAGAGGAAGTCGATCCGCGAGCGGCTGATCAGCCACTTCCCACCCACCTTGCGGAAGTCCTCGTCGTAGATCCCGAGGAGGCGGAGCGGGTTCTCGTTGCCCGCGCCCATCACGATGTCGAGGAGGAAGCAGCGGCTGTGGGCCGTGCCGTCGCCCTTCAGGGTCACCACCTGGTTCGCCATCGCGTGAATGGTCGAGAACGGCGTCCCCTCGCGCGCCAGGTTCAGCGTGTACCCCTCGCGGATCGCGCCGATCCCCGTCCACGTGCCGTACGGCCCGAAGTCGCAGACCGCGTCTTCCGTGAACAGCGCCAGCAGCCCCTCCAGGTCCAGGGCGTCGTACGTCCACGAGTACATGTGCTTCGCCTGGCGGATCGCCTCGATGTCGCTCAGTTCGTCCAGTGTCATGGCCATCCTCTCGGTCCTCGGGTGGGCGCGAGTCTACCGCAAACCGGGGCTGGGCGGCGCAAGGGGCCGCGCATTGGTTCTATGGGCCTTCACCAGTCGACGAGAGCGTCTGTGTCGAGGCATCTGATTCCAAAATGGGATCCATTGCCCCCATATCTCTCTCTGGTAGGCTTCGTCACGCAGGAGGCCCGCATGAAGGTCCGAACTCTCCTTCCCGCCGTTCTTATCGCCCTGGTCGCCAGCTCGTTCCTGGGCCTAGCGAAGACCGACGCCGGCAGCTACGGCAACGGCCTCTGTAGCTCAACACCGGAGAACAGTCGGACATGCCAGCATAACTACGTCCATCAGAACCATGTCTACCACTATTTCGAGGTGAGGGCCAACGACTGCGCTCAGTGTACTGGAACCTATCTCAATCACTTCAATCTTGCCAAGGCGAACTGGGGGCAGGTGCCCGGGCCGCAATACTTCGTCACGACCGTGCCAAGTGGATTCAATTACACAACGGTCTTCATGAAGCAATATCCAGGCTTCTCAGATCCTGAAGGGAACATGGCATCAGGCACGAAGCCGGGCTACGCTCGAAATAGACGAACGAACAATACAGTGTGCCTGTCTTTGGCAACCCCTTGTGTCGTCTGGTATTCGGACGTATACATTAACATGAATTTAATGCAGTCTGATTCCCTAGGTAATCCTCAGTCAGAAGGATATCGCCAGGGAAACTTCGCCCACGAGTTCGGACATGTTCTCGGATTGGCGCATTTTCCGACTACGGACGCTCTTATGTATGCGTCCTTGGACGGCGTGCCAAGTGGTCCAGTAGCGGTGGACTACGGGACTTCGTCTACGTGCAGCGGCTCTTCTTCATCCTACACAGTCCGATGCATTTACGTTTGGTGAGAAACATGGAACGAGTCAAGAGATTGCCATTACGGTACGCGATCTACACAGCGGTGGCCGCGATACTTGCCGTCGGCGGAGCGTTGGCCATGGCGGAAGATCCTGCAAGGCCGGCGCCAACGGACCAGGCCAGCTACAATCGGGATGTTGAAGCTGCTCGCGCCAGCATTCGCCCACAGTACGATGTCCTTGAGGAGTACAACTCTGGGAGGACATCGTACGGGGACCTACCGATTCTGGTGATGGACACATTTGAATCGACGCTCGTTGCCACCCTACAAGAGCTGGCTGGCCGGTCGCCCCTTCTCGCCGCGGTGAAGGTGGAGAAGGTCGAGTTTCTCCCAGCGTCCGCCGCTTGGGGCGAGCTTCCGGCGACGCAGCTCACTTTCTCCGTGCTTCGGACCTTCCAGGGAGAGATCAAGGAGAGCGAAGTCGTTCAGGTGACTACGCTAGGCGGACCCTTTCGCGAGGGCCTCGTAGGAATGGTCTACGCGGTTCTTCCTCAAACGCCGCGTTTGTTCGTGGGCGACACGCTAACGGTGGCCTTGATGCGGCACCCAGAGGAGCCAGAGCGCTGGATTCAGAAGGACGCCGTTGGCTGGCTCCTGCTAGCGAAGGACGGCACCATTGCCCCCGGCGAGAACGCAGACCAGCTCGGCGTCAGCGGCCTCACCCTCGACCAGTTCGACGCCCGCGTCAAAGAGGCCCAGGCCGCCGCCGCGCCCTGACTCCATCGCCTTCGTGACTCTTCGTGACCTTGGTGCCTTTGTGGTTCCCGCTCCCTACGCCAGCACGCCCGCGACCGTCAGCTCCGCGATCTCGTCGTCGCCCATCCCCAGGATTTCGCGCAGGACCATGTCCGTGTGCTGCCCGAGCGCAGGCCCGGCCGTCAGCCGCGCTGGCGTCTCCGAGAAGATCGTCGCCGGCCCGTCGTACGGTGTGGGCCCCATCTCCGCGTGGTCACAGGTCACGAAGAACCCCCGGTGGGCCAGCTGCGGGTCGCTGTAGAGGTCCGAAGGCCGCGCCACCACCGCCGCCGGCACGCCAGCTGCGCAGAGTTCGTCCGCCGCCGCCCACGGTTCGCGGACGGCGCACCATTCGGCCAGCGTGGCATCGATGGCCGGGTCGGCGCCAGCGGGGCCGGGCCATGCCCTGGGCGAGCCCTTCAGCCCCAGCAGCGTCACCAGCGCCTGCCACTGCGACTGCTCCTCGACGGCGACGGCGACGTACCGCTCGGCGCCCTCCGTCGCGAACACGCCGTGGGGCCAGGCCCGCTCGGAGCGGTGCCCCTGGGCCTCACGCGTCACCCCGTTGACCGTGTAGTCCAGCAGCGCGGGCTCCAGGAAATGAATCGCGGCCTCCACTTGGGCAAGGTCGATGTACTGGCCGAGGCCGCTTCGCTCCCGTTCCAGGATGGCCGCGGTTAGCGCCGAGACGCCGTACCGCGGGGCGATGAAGTCGGTGTAGGCGCCCCACGTGCCCTTCGGCGGCCGGTCAGGCCAGCCTGTCAGCCCGTGCAGCCCGGCCAGCGTCGATCCCTGCGTCCCGAAGCCACGGTAGGTGGCGTACGGCCCCGTCTGGCCGTTCAGGCAGGTGCTGAGCATGATCAGCTCCGGCCGGTCCTTCGAGAGCGATTCGTAGGTGAAGCCGAAGTCGCGGAGGACGCCGGGGACGAAGCTTTCGAGCACCACATCCGACCAGGCGATCACGCGCCGCGCCACCTCCTGGCCTTCCGCCATCGCCAGGTTGAGCGCGAGGCTCACCTTCGAGGAGTTGAAGTTCGCCTGGAACTGGCTGCGGTCGATGCCGGCCACTCCATCCTTGAAGGGCGGGCCGAGGCGGAGCACGTCGGGGCGGACCGCGCTCTCGACGTGGACGACGGTCGCGCCGTGGTCGGCCAGGGCCTTGGCGATCAACGGACCTACGCCCACCCAGGCGAAATCCGCCACGCGCAGGCCTTCGAAGGCGCGGCTGCGCTTGCCGCTCGCGTTCCCGCGCGGGGCCACTGCGGGCGACTTCCAGCGCGGCGACTCCTGGTGCTGCCCGGGCGCCGGAGCGGGCGTGCTCGGCTCCATCGGCGTCCGCGAGAGGCGTGCCGACGGCCCCGGGTGCAGCCGCCCGCCGATCGCGCGCCAGTACTGCCGCGCTCGCAACTGCGGCTCGCGGATCAGTTCGTCCAGCGTCCGGATCGGCGCGAGGAGCATGCGGTGCTCGACGGCCCGGGCCATCAGCTCTTCCTTCGTCCGCTTCAGGAAGTAGCGCCGGATCTCTTCGACCGCCGTCGCCACGTTCTCCGGGTCCACTTCACCCGGGGCGATCGTCTCGGTCCAGGAGATCCAGCCGGAATCGGCGAGCGCGGGCGAAAGCTCGCCCTCGGCCGCGATCAGGCGGACGAGGTTGCCGAGCGTTCGCGCCCCCAGCCCGCCCAGGGTCACGGTCATCTGCATCCAACCGTCGGCGCAGGGCCAGATGGACGGCATCACCACGCCGGGCACGAGTTCGGCCGCTGGCGCCGCGCGGTTCGCCCCGTGGTTCGGCGGGTCGCCTCCGGTGTTTGGCGGGTAGCCGCTGGCGTTCATCAGCGTCCATTCCATCGCCGCCTGCATCGAGACATCGAGGTGTTGGCCAAGGCCGGACCGTTCCCGTTCGCAGAGGGCGATGATCGCGTCGGCCGCCGCCTGCGCGCCCCCGTGGAACGAAGCCTGGGGGTAGCCGACGGGCACCGGCGGCCGGTCGCCATCGCCCTGCAGACCGAGAAGGCCGCCCGCCGCCTCCAGCGTCAGGTCCGTCGCCGGGCGGTGGGCATATGGCCCGTCCTGCCCGTACGGCGTCACAGAGACGTAGACCAGGCTGGGGTTCGCGGCTCGCAACGTTGCGTCGCCCAGGCCATAGGCGGTCATCACGCCCGGGCCGTCCGATTCGATGAAGAGGTCCGCCTCGGCCGCCAGCGCGCGCACCGCGTCCCGCCCGGCGGCGGTGGTGTAGTCGATGACGACGCTTCGCTTCCCTATGCCCACGGCGGCCCAGTAGAGCGAAGCGCCGGCGGCGTCGAACGGCGCAAGCGTGCGCGCCTTCGCCCCGCCGGGTAGCTCGGCCTTCAGCACATCCGCGCCAAGGTCGGCCAGGATCCGCCCGGCTAGCTCGGCGCGGTCGGTCGCGAGATCGAGGACACGGACGCCGGCCAGCGGTCCCGGGCCTGGTTCAGAAGCGTTCGCCATTACCGCGGCACCTTACACGATCCTGCCGCCGCGCTCAGCGCTCGACGAGCTGCGTCAGCACGCCGCCGGTGGCCGCCGGGTGGATGAAGACCTGGCCGGTCACCGGGTTCCCCGCGCCGGGGTCGCCCACCAGGCGGATGCCCTGGGCGCGCAGCTCGGCCAGGGTGGCCTCCATGTTGTCGACCTTCATCGCCACCAGGTGGACGCCTTCGCCCGAATCCGCCAGGCGCTTCGCGATCGGCCCGGCATCGCCCGTTGCCGTCACCAGCTCCGTGTATGTGTCGGCGAAGCGGAAGAATGCCATCTTCATCCCGGCGGCGGGCACTTCGCTCTGGTCGCTGACCCTCATCCCGTACATGGTCTGGTACTTGCCGATGGACGCATCGAGGTCCTTGACCGCGATCACGACGTGGTCGATTCCGGTGATCATAACGAATCCCCTGCCCTGGTAGTGGGCGAACACTACCGCCGCCCCGTTCAGGGCGCAACGCATCGGCGCACCCGCCAGCGCTTCCCGGTGCCTCCGTGTCCTTCGTGTCTCCGTGGTTCACCCGACTGACCGCCCGTCAGCCCATGCGGGTGTATATTGCCGCTCCGAAGCATGAACAACTCTCCCCTCACCGGGCTGCGCGTGGTCGAATTCCCCGGCGTCGAGACGCTCTTCATCGGCAAGCTCTTCGCGGACCTCGGCGCCTCCGTCACCCGGCTGGAACCGCCAGCGGGTGACCCTGCGCGCCGCTACCCGCCGCTCGTCACCAGCCCTGCCGGCGAGACCGTCAGCGCAGCCTGGCTGGCGTACGCCATCGGCCGCCAGCACGTCTCACTCGACCCGGACAGGCCGTCCGAAGCGCGCGAGGCGCTCCTTGGGGCCGCGGATGTCGTATTGCACCCGTTCACGGCCGCCCAGGCCGGCGACCGCGACATCGCGTACCCCGGCCTGTGCGCCCGCAACCCGGCCGCGATCGTCGTCGCGCTCACGCCTTTCGGCAGCGAAGGGCCGCACGCCGGCTGGGCGGCTTCGGACCTCACACAGTTCGCGGCCAGTGGCTACCTCCACATGACCGGCCCCGCGGAAGGCCGCCCGATCCAGCCCTCGGCGCCGATGCAGACGTACCTCCATGCCGCGAACCATGCTTTCGCTGCCGCGCTCCTCGCGCTGCGCCGCCGGAGGCTGACGGGCCAGGGCGCCTTCATCGATCAGTCCATTCGCGAGACCGGCGCCTGGATGCTCACGCACACGTACCAGCACTGGGACATGCAGCGCGTGAACCTCCGCCGGCAGGGAGCGGGCCGTGATATGGGCGCCCGGCGCCGTCTCCGCGCCGTCTTCCCGTCAGCGGACGGCCACGTCGTCTGGATGTTCACCACGGGCCACCTCGGCGCGCGCTCGAACCGCGCCCTCGTCGCCTGGATGGCCGAATCCGCCATGGCCCCGGAGTGGCTCCGCGCTATCGATTGGGAGACCGCCGACCTGCTCGCCTCCGCGGATGACCTCCAGGAGCGTCTCGAGTCCGCGTTCGGCGCCTTCTTCGCCGCCAGGTCCGGCGCCGAGCTCCTCGAGTGGGCGATCACTAACGGACTCATGCTCGCGCCTATGCAGACCCTTGGCGACCTTCCCGCGGACCCCCAGCTGGCCGCCCGCGACGCCTGGCGAACGCACGAGTTCCCTGGCTTCGGGCCGCTCCGGGTGCCCGGGCCGCCCGTCCGAATCACCGGCGTCCGGTGGGAACTGGCGGCTTCCCCGGCCTCTATGAACGCGCCTGCGAACAGCTGGTTCGCCCCGTCCGCCGCGCCCGCGAGTGTACCTGAGCTTCCTCTCGCGGGCGTTCGCGTCCTCGACCTCGGCTCCACGCTGGCCGCGCCGATCGTCGCGCGCCTCCTGTCCGACTTCGGCGCCGACGTGATCGAGGTCGAATCCGCCAGCCACCCGGATACACTCCGCGTCGGCACACCCTACGCGGAGGGGACGGGGCTCGATCGCTCCGGCTACTTCGCCGCCTACAGCGCGGGCAAACGCAGCTTCGCCCTCAACCTGCAAGCGCCCGGCGCGCTCGACGTCCTGCGGCGGCTGGTGGAGCGGGCCGACATCCTCGTCGAGAACTTCGCGCCGGGCGTTATGGGCCGCCTTGGGCTCACACCGGAGGTGCTCCACGCCTGGAATCCGCGGCTGGTGTTCGCCAGCCACAGCCTCCAGGGCCAGACAGGGCCGCGCTCCGCCCATCGCGGGTACGGCCAGATCGCCTCCGCCATGACGGGCTGGTACGACCTCACGGGCGAGGAGGATGGCGAACCGCTCGGCCCCTACTCCGCCTATACCGACTTCCTCTCCTGGCCGCTCCTGCTCTCCGCCATCCTTATCGCCCTGGAGGAGCGCGATCGCACCCGGGGTCGGGCAGTACATCGATCACGCCCAGGTCGAATCGTCGCTGCACTTCCTCGCCCCGTTCCTTCTTGAACAGCAGATCACTGGCCGCACGCGCACGCGAGCGGGGAACCGCACCGACGGCTTCGCCCCCAACAACGCCTTCCGTGTGGCTGGCGACGACGAGTGGGTCGCTGTTACCGCGCGCGACGACAGGGAGTGGGCCGCGGTAGCGCGCGTGCTTGGCCTGCCAGCTGACGACCGCTTCGTGACACTTGCGGGCCGCAAGCTCCGCGAGCGGGACCTGGACGCCGCGATCGACCGCGCCGCCGCTGAACGAGAGGCCGGCGAGTTGGTTGCGGCCCTTCAGTCCAGCGGTGTGCCCGCTTATCACGTTCACAATGCCGAAGACCTCTTCGCCGACCCGCAGCTGGCCTTTCGCGGTCTGTTCCGCCGTCTTCAGCACCCCTTGCTCGGCGAGCACGCCGTGATCATGCACAGCTTCCGAATCTCCGGTTGTGAGCCTGGCCCCTGGAAGGCCGCCCCATGTCTTGGCGAACACACGTACGATATCGCTCGCGACGAGCTGGGGCTGGACGACGAGACGATCGCCGCCCTGGTCGCCAGTGGCGTCCTTTCCTGAACCGCCCGCCGAAGGAGAACCCGTCATGCGCTTCGAATTCACCCCGGCCCAACAGCAGTTCCGTGCTGACCTGAAGCAGTTCCTGCGGGCCGAAGTCGGCCCATCCCGCGGCGACGGTGGCTCATCCCAACCGTTCAGCAAGAGGATGGCGGAACGCGGCTGGATCGGTATCGCCTGGCCGAAGGAGTACGGCGGCCAGGGCCTTGGCGCGCTTGAGCAGATGATCTACACCGAAGAGATGATCCTCGCCAATGCTCCCCGCGGCTACCACTTCACGGCTGAGCGCCAGGTGGGGCCATCGCTTATTCGCCACGGCACGGAGGAGCAGAAGCGGGAGTGGCTGCCGCGCATCACCGGCGCTGGCGTCAGCTTCGCTCTCGGCCTCTCCGAACCCGGCGCGGGCTCGGACCTTGCCGCCGCGGCAACGCGCGCTGACCGCGACGGCGACGAGTACGTCGTAACCGGTCAGAAGATCTGGACTTCCAACGCCCACATCTCCGATTGCGTCTGGCTGGTGGTGCGTACGGACCAGGCCGCGCCCAAGCACAAGGGCATCAGCTGCCTGATGGTGGACCTGGATAGCCCCGGCATCACCATCCGCCCCCTCTTCGATATCACCGGCGGACACCACTTCAACGAGGTCTTCTTCGATTCCGTGCGCGTCCCGGTGAACCGCCGTGTTGGTGACGAGAACCACGGCTGGTACATCCTTGCCGAACACCTGGATTTCGAACGGTCCGGCATCGAGCGGCTAATCGACCTCCAGTTCATCTTCGAGGACGTGCTCGCCGCCGCCCGGGAGTGCTCCGCCGCCGGTCTGCTCTCCGGTACGCTCCGCCACCAGCTCGCCGAGCTCGCGCTCGAACTCGAAGTCGGCCGCCTGATGTGTTACCGCGTCGCCTGGATGCAAAGCGCCGGCCTCGTCCCGAACGCCGAGGCATCGAGCGCCAAGATCTTCGGCACCGAGTGGTCGCAACGTATGATCTCGGTGGCGATGAAGCTCCTCGGCCTTTCGGGCGCGGCCGCCCGCGACGAGCCGGGGCTGGCGGCCACCGTTCGCAACGGCTACCTCAACGCCGTCTCCCGGACGATCGCGGGCGGCACTTCCGAAGTCCAGCGGAACATCATCGCCAGCCGCGGTCTCGGCCTTCCCCGCTCCTGATCAGCGCATCACTTGCTGCCGTCGGCGGCGCTCCCAAAGACGAGGGTTGTCACCTATGGAAGGGTTGGATAGATTCCGGTAGGATCCGTTGGTTCCGGCACGCTCATTGAAGAACGAGCTCGCGCCGATCGAACGGCCGGCCTGGACCGAATCGAGACCCATGCACAGCCCCCGCGCCTTTAGGAGAGCCAGCGCCGTTCTGGCGGTCAGTACGCTCCTGGTAGCGGGCGTTCTGGGTCTCGTTGCCCTCCTTCCACTCATTGCGGTTCGTGACGTCCTGAGGGCAGAGGACCGTGGCCGTCGCGTCGACGACACGTTCGCCTCCGCGGAGGCGGCTGCGCGGGCCATTACGAGGACTGTTGTCTCCGAGCGCGAGTACGAGTACAACCACAAGTACGAGTTCGAACACTCCGAAGGGGCTCTCGCCCATCTGGCAACCCTGCGCGTCGAGGCCGATGTGGCGCTCGCCGCCCTTGCCGAGGGTGTCGTGGCCAGGGCGCCGCTGCTACGTCCCGTCGCTGAGGCTTACGTCGCTCAGGCCGCCGCCTTCCTCGTCCAGTCCGGCCTCCGCACCGAGTACGTCCGTTCCGGCGGGGACCCGAGCGTTATCCCCGACGCGCCCGCGTACTTTACGGCCCGCGAGGCGACGCTCGAACTACAGGGCGCTCTCATGGTCATCGCGATCAGGATGCGCTAGGAATCGGGCCGGGACGTTGTCCGGGCGGTGGACCGCGCAGAGTTGCTCGCCGTCCTCGCCGCCACCCTCGCGATTGGTGTCTTCGCCGCATATGTCCTGGTCGCGGCCCTGCTCCGCCGCAGCGGGCGTGTGAGCGCGGCACGTGAGGAGCGAATGCGGACGGCCGAGGAGTTGGTCGAACAAAGCGCTCGATTGGTCAGCATGGCCTCCCACGAGCTTCGCAACCCCCTCAGCGTCCTCACCCTCAGCGCCGAACTGATGCGCATGAGCGCCGCCGAACGGGACGACCCGGAACTCGCCGAAGTGTCCGACAACGCCGTCGCCGCCGCCCGCCGCGCCGAAGCAGTCGTCGGTGAACTCCTGGAACTCTCCCGCCTCGATGCGGGCGCGCTCGTCGTCGCACCCGAACCCGTTGCCGTCGCCCAGATCGTCGATCGAGCGGTCGAAAGCGCCCAACGGCACCGGCCGCCGCACGCGGTCGCAATTCGGGGCGACATCGACGCCGTCGCCCTCGCCGACGGCGGCCACCTCACGGTCATTTTGCGGAACCTCGTCGATAACGCCTTCAAATACTCCCCGGAAGGGAGCACGGTCTCCGTCGATGTCAGCAAGAGCGCGCAACGTGTCACCTTCGACGTCTGCGATCAGGGACCGGGGATCCCGGCCCAGTTCCGGGAATCGGTGTTCGGCCGCTTCCATCGGCTTCAGCAGACGGAGCACATCGGCGGGGTTGGTATCGGTCTCCACCTCTCGCGTGAACTCGCCCGTCGCATGGGCGGCGACCTCACCGTTGGCGAGTCCTACGATGGCGCCTGTGTCCGGCTTCACGTTCCCGCGGTGGAATGAGATGAGCCAGGACACGGAAGAGCCCGGACCACCGCCGAAGCCAAGCATCCTCGTCATCGACGACGAGCCGGCCATCGGCATGCTCCTCCGGAGGCTCCTCCAGCGCAGCGGCTTCGATGTCGTGGTGGCCCAATCTGGGGACGAAGGGTTGCGCCTCCTCGCCACCGGGTTTCTGCCCCAGGTTATGCTCGTGGATCTCTTGATGCCGGGCATGAATGGAGCCGTCTTCATCGAGAAGGCCCGCGCCGACGGCGTCGTCTGCCCCGTGTTCATCGTCAGCGCGTCGCCCGAAGCGGCCGAACATGCCGCACGCCTCGGCGCCGCCGGACACCTTCGCAAGCCGTACGAATTCCACGAACTGGTCGCCGCCGTGCGTGCGGTCCTCGAAGCCGGCCGCTAACCCACCGGGCGGCGGCGGGAGCGGATTCCCCGGCGTCCGTCGCGAACAGGCAGCGCCAGAAGGTGGGCGTCTACGCGAACTCGAGCGGCTCCATCACGATGATCGCCTGCCCCACGACATCGCCGTTTTCGAGATCCCGGAGCGCCTCGTTCACGCCTTCGATCGTGTACCGATTGGTGACCACGGCCGTGGGATTCAGGCTCCGGTCCGCGGTCCGCTGGCCAAGGGAGGCGATCAGCGCGTCTACGCCCGCCTCGGGCAGAGGCTGGTAGCCGCCGCTCACTCGGGTGGCGGCGAACGCCTCTCGTTCGGCATCTGTGCCCGGAGCGCCAAGGAGATAGGCCATGCCCCCGGACGCCAGGCTCCGCTGGCCGGGCCGGTTCTTCGTGCGATACTCGTAGACGCTATCGAAGGTAAAATCCACGCCGCCGGGAGATATCTCGGCCAGCCGCGACAGGGCCTGTTCCGTCGTGCCGTTGATCGTGTGGGTCGCGCCCAACTTCGTGGCCAGCGCAAGACGCGCTTCCGTGCGGTCGATCACGATGATCGGGTTCGCACCGGCGGCTGCGGCCGTCGCCACCGCCATCAGGCCAACACCGGCAGCGCCGAACACGGCCACCGATTGCCCCTTCCCCAGTCCCGAAGCGAGGACCGCGCTCGCACCCGCGGCCGCCGTCGTACCCAGGATCGCGGCCGCCTCACGGTCCGGTACGGCCGGGATGGCGTGGCAATATCGCGCATCGACGAGTACATCCGTGGCGAAGGTGAAGAACGCCGAGGCGCCGGGCGCCGCTCCATCGTCCGGTTCGAAGCTGAAGGTCATATCGTTGCCTTCATCGTGGTTGTGGAGCGCCGTAAGAACGACGTAGTCGCCGGGCTTGACGCGCGAAACACCGTCGCCAACGATCCGTACGCGCCCAAACGCTTCCGTGCCCAGGAGGAGCGGCCGTGTCTGCGGCGCTACCATCTTGTGCAGTTCGGGATAGCCCACGCCCGCCGCGAAGATCTCGACCAGGACTTGTCCGGGCGCCGGGTCATCTATCTCCGTTTCATGGATGGCGCAGATGCCAGAACCTGTTTCGAGGACGATGACCCGAGCTCTCCTCCCCATGGAGCCTTACCGCTCCACGTAGGGCGCGAGGAGTTGCGGCACACGCAGGTCGGCCGGTATCCGCTCGGGGCCGATCATACGGTCGAGCTGTTCGGCACAGTTCCAGATCCGGCGTTCCTGGTAGCTTGTCGGCATTCCCAGCAATCCCGGGGAATTGAGCGACTTCTGCATCGGCGCCATGTTCCGCGTGTCTTCCTCCATCACCCCATCGAAGCCATCGAGGCGGGCCTGCCATTCCGCCGTTCGCACCGGTGATGGTCCGTCGCCCCAATCGACACAGAAGGTCACCCACTCGAAGAGGGTGTGCCCGACATCGATCGGCCAGGCGAGGAGGAAAGGCATGCCCGTGGCGCTCACCGGCGTGATCAGGTTGGGGAAGGCGCTGAAGGCGGTGCTCGTACACCGCGTCATCCCGTTCACCGTCGGGATCTCTTTCATCACCGCGCTGATCGGCGCCCGGCTGATGTCCGTTCGCCAGTCCAGCTGATCACGCATCCCCATCATCTCCGCCGTCCGCTTGGACATCGGCGTGATCATCCGCGAATGGCCGTTGGGGAGGATGCCCATCGTCGCCCCGCGCTGGTCCAGCGCCGAAACGCCGCCTTTGTGGTGGATGTGCTTGAAGTGATAGACCTCCTGGAAGGCCTCAACCGTCACCTTCCAGTTGCAGGGGATGATCGTCCAGCGACGGTCGATCATGCGGAGCTTTTCTCCCTGGAACATCGCCATCTGCTCTGGAATCGGGCTCAGCCAGTCGAGGAGAGGAGGTGCGTCGTTGTCCTGGTTCACGAAGACCCAGCCGTCCCAAACTTCGCAACGCACCTGTTCGAGCGGAGCGCCGCTGTGGCCGACGGGCATGCCTTCCAGGTCGTAGGAACGTCCGTTCGAACCCGGGATGACGCCGCCTTCAAACTGGTACCGCGGGAATTCGTCCTGCACCTTCAGGTTGTGGCCCGCCGAATCGAACTCCTTGATCCTCACGAGGTGGCTCTCGTCCGGCTCAGGCACCATGAATGTCCCATCCGCGGCCCGGTTGCGGAACGCGCGGAGCTGTCGGTCGTTCCCGCGGACGACCAGGAGATGCGTCCCGAAGCGGTTCCAAAAGAGGTGGCCGCCCGGTTCCGCGGCGTCTTCCCGCCGGCCGGCGAAGAGCCAGATACGCGGCCAGAAGTGCGTCATCTCAAGGTCGAAGAAGTGGGGATCCCGGTAACGGCCCGCGGGGATATCCGGGAATTTCGGGAATCCTTCGGGCGGCCCTTCGCGTGAGAACTCGTACTGGATCTCCCGCTTCAACCGTTCGACCAGCGCTGTATCCATGGCAAACTCCTCCGCGAGCCTTCGTACGTTCAGCCGCTTCCCTGGTCGAATGCTACGCGTTCCCCGAAAACGATGCGACTGTAATTGTCCCAGCCCCCACTTCGCGGAGGCGACGACGGACCAGCGACTCGCCAGATTCGCCCGGCCGGGCCTCACCGCCGCCAAGCAGGGAGCCATAGTGAAGGAGGCTCGCGAGAAGACCTGACGGCGTTCCTTCGAGGGTGCCGCCGGGCGCCGCCTGCTCCTCGTCACACCACGTCACGAGACAGCGGCAGGGGATACCGTAGGTCTCGCACGTGCCTTCCACGTCCTCCGCGCGGTGCGTCGCCACCACCAGCGCGGCGAGCTCGTTGACCCGGTCGCTTCGCCAGGCAGTCTGTTCATCGTGCTCGAAGTAGAGGTGCTTGCGTAAGAACGTCATCGTCATCGCTTTCAGCGCCTCGCGGTCCGCCGCCGCCATCATCACCCAGCCGTCCATCGCCCGGAAGAGGCCGACGCCGGTGCCCGCTGGAACCGCGCTGAACATCCCACTGGTCGTCGAGGCCGTCCCGCCGGTGCGGGGAGCCGCCCACCAGCCCGCGCTATCCCGCCCGAAGCGCCCGCGCGCGATGGCCCAGGCGAGATCAAGCGCGGCCTCGCCGGCGGCGGCCTCGCGCTCGTCATCACCGGTCACTATCGCCAGGTCGAAGGCGCCGGTGAGCGGTACGAACGCGCGCAGTGGTTGAGCCTCCGGCGGACGCTGGGCGTTCGGGCGCAGTTGCGCGGCGGCGACTATCTCCCAGGTGTCTGGCCAGAAGCGAAGGAGGGTAATCACGGGCTTGGGTCAGCGGCAAGAACCGCCGATCCGAGGCGTTCAAACCGCGCCCTCCATTCCGCCGTCGATGCGGGATCCTCCTCTTCATCCCGGTCCCAGGCCGGGGCGAGGAAGATCGCCTGCACCCGGCAGCCGCCGGCTTCGGCCGGCCAGGCGAACAGCGCCGCGGCATGCCCCTCCCCCATAAGCAGGGCGCCATTGAACGAAAGCGGCGTGACCTCGCCGTGAGGATCGTAGCGCTGAAGGATGCCGGCCAGCTTCTCCACCGTCGCGGCCCAGCCCGTCGTAAACAGCCACGTTCGCTGGCCGATGGCGACCATCCCATCGTGCGCGGCGACGGTCGGGACGGGCAGGCTCGCCGACGTGTCCTGGTTGACGACGACCCAATCGCCCAGGTCGTGGACCGCGACGGGCACGAGAGAGCGTTCTTCGAACCGAAGGTCGACGAAATCACGTTCATCGGGCGCCGAAACGAGGTGGCCAAAGGTGTCGTATGTCCAGCTGTGGTACTGGCAACGAAGGGCGCGGTTCCTGCCTTTCGCTTCCCTCACCACGGGCGCTCCGCGGTGCCGGCAGCTGTTGTAGAACGCTCGTAGCTGGCCGTCGATCCCGCGAATAACGATCAAGGGGACGCCGGCGAGTTCCCATGTGAAGTAGTGTCCGGGGTCGGCCACCTCGTCGGTGCGGCCCGCCACCAGCCATTGGCCGCTCCAGAAGCGCCGCGACTCCTCGTCCGAGAGCGATGGGACCGGGAGGCGCCCGCCGGCGAGCGTGGAATGGTCCGCCATGTTCAGCCCCTCGTGCGGCAACGCGGGTGGGCCGCGCGCCCGGTAGTCTAGCCGGTCCACCGGGCCGTGCGGAAGGCCAATGTGCCGATCCTGCTAGCGCGATCGCTGGCGGGGATCGAAGACATCACGCAGCGCGTCGCCGAGCAGATTCAGGCCGAGCACCGTCAGGGTGATCGCGCCACCGGCGAAGATACTCATCAGCGGCTTGGAGTCCACAAACGTCCGGCTGGTGGCCACCATCTGCCCCCAGCTCGGGCCCGGGATCCCGAGGCCGAGGAACGCCAGGCCTGACTCCGCGAGAATGTTCCCGCCGATCTGAATCGTGAACACGACCAGCAACGGCGCGACCACGTTGGGGAGCACATGGCGGACCATGATCCTCGGGGCCGGCGCGCCCACCGCCCGTGCCGCCTCAATGTATACCTCGTTCCGGATAGAGAGCACGGCCGAACGCATGAGCCGTGACGTGCCGAAGACGCCGAGCACCGTTAGGGCGCCGATCGTCACGTTCTTGCTCGGCTCCGAAGTTTGAAGCAACAGCAGCAGGAAGAGCGTGCCCGGGATCGCGATCATCGCGTCCACCACCCGCTGGATGAGCAGATCGACCAGCCCCCCGACGTACCCGGAGAAGATCCCCAGGGCTGCCCCGATGATCGTCGCCAGCGCCGACGCCGCGATCCCGACCTCAAGCGAGAGCCGCGCCCCGAGGATGACCCTGGTGAGCATGTCCCGCCCCTTGTCATCTGTCCCCAGCAGGTGGTCCCACGATGGATTGTCCAGGCGGGAAAGCGTCGTCGGGCTTAGCGCTTCGCGGTCGAAGCTGTTGATATCGAACTTGGGGTTGGGCCGGTCGAACGTCTGGTCCTTGTCGTAGGGCACCACCCAGGGCCCGATGACCGCGGTGATCACCATGCCCAGCGTCAGAACGAGTCCGAAGGCGCCAACCTTCTTCGTCCGGCAGAAGCGAGCAAGGGTTCGCCATGCCCGGACGGCGCGCGGCCGTTGAACGCTCCAGTCGTCCGGCGCAAGGACCGCTGTCCCCGTCGCGTCACTCATGCGCCCTGTCCTCGCACGGTGATCCGCGGGTCGATCCAGAAGTACGAAAGATCGACCGCGAGGTTGATCGTCACCAGGCCGATCGCGATCACCAGCGACTGCAGCTGCACCACGGGCACATCGCGAACGAGGATCGCCGCCAGCAGCTTCTGGCCCATCCCCGGGATGTTGAACATCTGCTCGAGGATGATGCTTCCGCCCACCAATCCGCCCATCAGGAAACCGATCACCGTGACCACCGGGATCAACCCGTTGCGCAGAACGTGTCCCGTCACGACCGAGCGCTCCCGCAGGCCCTTTGCCCATGCCGTTCGCACGTAGTCCTGGCGCAGCACGTCCAGCAGCTGCGAACGAAGGATACGCATCAGCACGGCGCCTGAGGCGATCCCACCGGCGATGGCCGGGATGATGAAGAGCTGGATGCTCGCCATAGGGTCGTCCCAGATTCCGGGCGGATTTGTCACCTTCAGGTCCCAGAGGTCGTTGCGAAGGACGACGCCCGTGAGAAGCGACGCCGTCCAGAACGACGGCGCCGCCAGCCCGAGGATGGCCACGCTCCGGAAGATCGCATCGAGCGCGGAGTCCTGCCTGATCGCTGAGAGAATTCCCACCGGCAGGGCGATGATCAGTGCGACAACCAGCGACATGAGCCCGAGCTGCACCGAGTAGGGCAGGGCGTCGGCCATGACGTCCCAGGCCGGTGTCCCGGTCTGGAACGACTTGCCGAAGTCACCCTGCAGCAGGTCGCCAAAGTAGCGCACGTATTGCTGGAGAAACGGATCGTCTGTGCCCAGCCGTTCGCGCACCGCCTTCAGCGCCGCGTCCTTGTCCTCCTTCGTCGTGCCCGCGCCTCCCGAGAAGAACTGATTCGTCACCTGCTGGGCGGCGAAGTCTCCCGGGAGGACGCGGACGGCGATGAAGACGAACGAAGCCACCAGCCAGACGACGACCAGGTTGAGGAGCAGCCGTCTGATGATGTATCCCGTCAACTCGGTTTCTGCCTCCCGGAGAAGGAAGCGTCCTTCTGGTCGATCCAGGAGCCAGCGCTTAGTTGCTTTTCGTACGAGATGAAGGTGGGGCCGACGCGCTTGAGGTACGGCCAGTGGAGGTACTGGAGCACCCCGCCGACCATCTGGATGTGTCCGCCACCGCCGTCCTTGAGCAGCAGCCGTTGGCCCTGCTTCAGCAGTTCCTGTGCCTTCTTCAGGTCGAACTCCTGGTACGCCTTGGAGATGATGTCCTCCATCTCCGGGGTGTTGTAGTTCCAGAAGTTGATGAACGAACCCTTCTGGTAGACCTGCGCGAACCGGCCGCGCGGGTCCGGCGAGACCCACTGGTCCCACCCGCCCAGATAGCCGACGGCGTTTTGGCCGGTCAGGTTGTAGTTCAGGAGCGTGGAGACCGGGATCACCTCGATCGAGAACTTCGTGGTCCCCAGGGCCTTGTTCATCATCGCCGGGAACCACTCCCGGATCGTCTGGTCCGGGTAGCTATCGACGATGACGTACTTAAGGTACTTGGCGTCCAACGCCTCCGCCCCGGCCGCCGCCCATAGGGCACGGGCATCTTTCAGGTCCGTTTCGCGGTCAGCGCCCGTCCGGTAGCCCGGCGCCTTCGTGAGCTCCGCCTGTGGCAGCGCCCACTCCGCGAATGGCCAGTTCACGCCGGGATTCGGGCGGGCAAGGCCCTGGAACGCCTGCTTTGAAAGCAGGTCGCGGTCCGTCGCCACGAAGATCGCCTGGCGCAGCTGCGGGTTCTGGAAGAACGGGTTCGCTGCGTTCGGGTGGGCATAGTTGTAGGCGAGCTCGATGTTGTTGTTCGGGTTCGGCACTTGCAGCCGCTTCGCGTCCTTCTGCGAGCCGGCGATCGCGTCCGCCACGTCGTTCGGGAACACGGCGATGTCGATCTGCTTCTGTTCGAAGGCGATCCGCCGCGGGTTCACGTCCGGGCCAAAGTCCGTCCAAAACATTTCATCGAAGTGAGCCACGGGCAGGTTCGCCTTCTTCTCGAAGTACTCGGCGTTCCGTGTCGCGTGCGAGCCTTTGCCCGGCGTGTACTTGTCGAAGATGTACGGCCCGGTGCCGATCAGGTACTTCGCGTCGAGCGTTCCGAAGTTGGCGGCCTCTTCGATCTGGCTGACGTTTTCCTTCGCCTCAATCACGTTGAACTCGTCGCACATCGTGGTCACCCAGGTCGCGTCGGGTTTCTTCAGCGTGAACTTGACCGTCTTCTCGTCGACGTACTCGATCTTCTCGACGATGTTCGCGCTGTAGAGGTTGCCGTTCCGGCCGAAGTTCTTGACCACTTCGCCGTTTGCCAGCACCTGGGTCCGCTGGCGCTCGATGTTCCATTTGATGTCGTCCATCGTCAGCGCACGGCCGTTCACCGGTTGCTTGTTGTGGAACTTCGCGCCCTGCTTGAGGGTGAAGGTGAACGTCTTCGGGTCGGGCTGTTCGATCTTCTCGACGAGGTCGCCCTTGAAGGTGCCCTTCTCCACGTCGTCCCACTTCAGGAGACTGTTGTAGGCCATCGCCTGCATGGCGATGCTTCCCCGGTAGAGTTCGCGGTGCATGTCCATGGTCGTGCCCGCGAATCCGCCCTGGGCGCTGTAGTAGCTTCCATCTACGGGCTTGCCCGCCGTCGAAGTAACCGTCGTCGGGGCTGCTGTCGTTGCCGCGGTCGTCGCTGCCGTGCCGGTACCCGTGGGAGTCGAGTCGTCGTCATCCCCACAGCCCACGGCCGCCCACGCGCCCGCGCCGGCCACACCGGCCATCCCTCCACGAAGAACGTTCCGGCGGCTAACCGCCCGCCTTCGGAGCCAGTAGTTGTCGGACATGTTTCTTTTCCCCCGGTTCTGAGTTGGCCGAGTCCCGTTCTTCAGCCGCGCGGAGTCTAGTTATGGCGCGCACCGCTGTCAACGGGTATCGGGCGATCTGAGGTGTATACGCGCCGTTTCTGTTTTCGGATGCCTGACGAACGCCCAAAAAAGGCGCCCTTTAACGAATATCGCCGATCGTGCGGGAATCCGCCGCGAAGAGCGGATGGGTACCTCGCCGTCCTTCCGGGGCTTCCGTGGCATCGGCTGGCGGGCGGCGGAGAGGCGGAAGTCCGGTCACGGCCAGGTGCACCACGTATCCTCGCTGGTTACAACCCGGCGCAGAACTTCGGGCGGCGCCTTGCGAAGGACGGCGATCGCGTCGGCGTGGGAGATCGCGCTGTCGCGCACCATCCGAAGCGCCGCCTGGCGCTGAAGGAACGACGCTCGCGGCTCCTGGTTCTCGACGAATCGTGCCGGCACTTTCTGCCCGAGCAAGAGGATGTCGTAGCCGAAATCACTGAAGATCTCCTCCGGTTTGTGGAAGAGCGACTGGCGATAGGTCAGCGGAGCGCGTTCCTGGAAGACGGAGATTCGCTCCTCGGCGCCGGAGATATCCGTTTCCGCCAGGCAGTGCCGCCAGAATGGCGTGTCAAGCCGGCGATTGAAGCGGTAGTGCAGGCCCAGGAACCAGCGTATCGAGTCCCAATGGTCGTTCAGCTTGCGGTTGATCACGCGCTTGATCGCCGTATCGGCCATCGACGCCGGGAAGTTCAGGGTGAGCTGGTTGATCTCGTGGATGATCATGTGGATGCCCGTCGATTCGAGCGGTTCCACGAATCCGTAGGAGTTCCCGATCGCCGCCACGTTTCCCTTCCAGAAGTGTTCGTGTCGGCCCGACCGGAACTTCACCACGCGCTGGATATCGCCCATCCCAGGGTTCTTCCTCCGCATCTCCGCCTCGGCCGCCGTCGCGTCTGTGAAGGCTGAAGAGAACACGTAGCCACGGTGGTCCGATTCCACCGTCGGGATGTTCCAACACCACCCCGCCTCCATGGTTTCCGCCACGGTATACGGCTTGATCTTGCCACCGTGGGGTACGTTCGCCACGACGGCGGTATCGGTGAAGAGGCTGGAGGTGAACGGGACATAAGGCGATTTCAGCGCGCCCTCCAGCAGTGTCGACCGGAAGCCAGAACAATCGAGGTAGAGGTCGAAGCGGTGCTCCTCGCCGTCGGCCGTCACTACGCACTCCACTTCGTCGCCGCTCTCGGTCGTCCTCACTTCCCGGATGGTCTGTTCGATGCGGGCTACGCCGTCGCGGGCCGCTTCTTCGCGCAAGTAGCGAACGAACTTCTCGTTGTCGATGTGGTAGGCGAACGGGACCTTGTCCAGGAGTGAGGTGAAAGCTGGTCCGTCGTGGACGATCGGCACGCGGTCAGCGCTCATGAGCATCGAACCGAGCGAATAGACGTTCACGTCTTGTTCGTAGCTGATGCCTTCGAGGAGTGCGCCGGGATGGAAGGCATAGTTGAAGAAGTAGTCCCCAGGCAGGCCCCATTCGAAGCGGATGCCGAGCTTCCAGGTGATGTCCGCCCGGTGGAAGAGGTCGACGATGTCTTTCCCCAGGAAGCCGTGGAGGAACTTCACGAGGAGCGGGGTCGTCGCCTCCCCCACGCCGATGATCGGGATCTCCGGCGATTCTATCAGCGTCACGGAAAGCTGCGGCAACCTCGCCCGCAGCGCGAGCGCGGCGAGGTAGCCGGCGGTCCCTCCGCCGACGATTCCTACGGTTCGGTACGGTGCCGACTCTGTCATAGCGACGTTGGCGGACACTACGCCGAAATTGCGGTGGTCTCAAGCGGGGGCGAACGAACGTGGCGGCCGCCTCGTCGGCATTCCGCAGCTTCCTTGTCGCACGGCAGCGTGGATGGCGGGTGCATGGCGTACACTGGGCTCCGTGGCACACGCATCGGCCCCACCGCGGGAGCACCGGCTCGCTCCTTCTAGCATCATCCAAAAACTCTCATACGGGCTGCCTTGGTCCGGCCGGCGCCACGGCGAAGTCTCGGTAGTCCGGGCCGTCACGGGCTTCGCCATCGCCGGACTCGTGGCCATGGCGATCATCGGGCTTGCGACCGGTTTCCTGCTCCGTCGCGAGGCCACAACCCAGGCCGTCCACGAGGCGGAACTGCTCACCGAGATCCTCGGCAGAGCGGCAGTCGAACCCGTTCTCCAGGATTCGATTCTCGATGGTGATCCTGCTGCCCTCGCCGCGCTGGACGCTGTCGTTCGCGACCACATCCTCAGCACCTCCGTCGTGCGGGTGAAGCTCTGGACGCGTGAAGGACTGATCGTGTATTCGGATGAGCCCCGTCTCATCGGTGAGACGTATCCGCTCGACGAGGAGGACCTTCGCTCGTTCGACACGGGCACGGTGGTCTCCAGCGTGGACTCGGCCGAAGACGAGGAGACGCGGTTCGATACGGGCTGGGGTGAACTTCTCGAGGTCTACCTGCCGGTCGAAACGGCCACGGGCAACACGAGGTTTCTGTTCGAAGCCTATCTGCCCTACAAACAGGTGGCCTCGAACAGCAACCAACAGTGGCTCTCGTTCCTGCCCGCGCTCATTTCGGGACTCGTGCTTCTCGAATTGCTCCAACTGCCGCTTGCGTTCTCCCTGGCTTCCCGCCTTCGACACGGCCAGCGCGAGCGGGAGACGCTCCTCCGCCAGGCGATCGAGTCATCGGACCGGGAGCGCCGGATCATCGCCTCCGAACTTCATGACGGTGTCGTACAGGACCTGGTGGGCCACGCCTACCGGATCACGGCCACGGCGGACCGTCTCCAGACGCTGATCCCCCCGGCCGACCTGGCGGCGCTACGCCAGGCTTCAGCTCAATCCCGCCGGACCATCCAGGAGCTTCGTTCCCTGCTCGTCGATCTCTATCCGCCCAACCTTCGAACGTCCGGGCTCGAGGCCGCACTTTCGGATGTTGTCGCGCCGCTCGCCGCGCGGGACATCGAGGTGAACCTCACCGTCCCCCAGGGCATTCACATTCCCGAACATATCGAACGCCTCCTCTACCGCGGCGCTCGCGAAGCGATCCGCAACGTCCAGGAGCACGCCAGCGCCGACAGCGTCCGCGTCACCATTACCGAGGAACGGGACCTCTTCGTGCTCCTCGTAGAGGACGATGGCCTTGGATTCGACCCCAACGAGCGCCAGCAGCGCCGCCGCGAAGGGCATCTCGGGCTGGACTTACTCGACGCCCTCGTTCGCGAATCGGGTGGTAGCCTCTCCCTGGACGCCCGGAAAGGCGAAGGTGTGCGATTGACGATGCGGGTACCCAGGCAATGATCAAAGTCCTCCTCGCGGATGACCACGAAGTTGTGAGGATGGGGATCGAGCAGTTCCTTCTCAACTATCCTGACATCACGCTCGTCGCCTCCGTCGGTAGCGGCCGCGAGGCCGTTGAAGGCTGTGCTGAGCACCGCCCGGATGTCGTGTTGATGGACCTTGCGATGCCTCAAATGGATGGCGTGGAGGCAACCCGCCAGATCCTTCAGCTCGGACTCGGCGCCCGTATCATTGTCCTCACCTCGTTTTCTGACCGCGAGCGGATCCTCGACGCGATCGACGCCGGTGCTATCGGCTACATGCTGAAGGATTCGGAGCCCGAGGAGCTGCTCCGCGGCATCAGGGCGGCGGCCCGCGGCGAGTCGCCGCTTTCGCCCCGGGCCGCCGAGGCGATCGTGAGCGCTCGCCAGACGGCTCGCACGCCTTCGGATCTGACTCCGCGGGAGACCGAGGTCCTGGTCCTGCTGGCGCGAGGTATGGCGAACAAAGAGATCGCGCGCGCCCTGGGCATTAGCGAAAAGACGGTGAAGGCGCACCTCACGAACGTCTTCCAGCGCATCGGCGTCGCGGATCGAACGCAGGCCGCGCTCTGGGCCCAGCGACGGGGCCTGTTGGGCTAGCGGTCCCGGTTCATGGTTCGCGGCCTACGGCGCGTTCCCCTCACCTTAGTTGGCTGACTGGCCAACCTTTACGGGCCTACCGCCAAATGATAGGTTCCAGTCAGACTATCCCGCGCAGGTGGAGATCCCACTCATGACCCTCGCCTCTATCGAAGAGCTCGCAATCCCGCTCATGCCGCCCGGCACGCCGTTCGACAAGGGCCAAGCGCCAGACGGCACGCCGCTCCTCGATCCCCGGATCTTCGATAGCTTCGAATACGCTCGCAATCCGTACCCCTACTGGCGGATCATGCGGGACCACTACCCCGTTTATCACGATCGCCTGCACAACTGTTACTACCTCACCCGCTACGACGACATCACCGCCGCCTACATGGACGACGAAGGCTTCAACACCATCCCCAAGGGCTCATCGAGCGGCGTCCTCGGTAACACCCAGCTAGAACTGAGCGGCGTCGAGCATCGCCGCCGCCGGAACCTGTACGGTCAGCATCTCGTCGGCAACAGCCTGGCGGCTCGCATCCCGGCGATCGAACGACTTGCCGGCGAGATGATCATGAGATTTGCCGGCTCCGTGGCTTCGGATCTCGTCGAAGAGAAGATAAAGGGTCAGCGGACGATCGAACTCGGTCGGGCCTTCGCCAACGAGTTCCCGATCCGTGTCGTTTGCCAGGTGCTCGGATTTCCAGCGGACGCGGAGGATCGCTTCTTCTACTGGTACCACTCAATGATGAGCGGGCTCGGCGGGTCCGAGACCGCTCACCTCGGCCTTCAGGCCCGCCAGGATCTCGAAGACTACGTCGCCGACCTCGTCACCGAACGCCGCGAGCGGCCCACCTTCCTCTACGACCACGACGGCGCCGTGATGAGCGAAGACATCATCTCCAAGCTCAGCCGCACGAAGATCGATGGCGACTGGCTCTCCTTCGAAGAGGTGACCTCGAACATCGCCCTCATCGTCGGTGGCGGTGGCGAAACGACCCGCGGCGCCATCTTGAACATGTGGTACCTCCTCCTCCAGAACCCATCGCAGTTCAAGGCGGTGGAAGAAGACCCGGAGCTCTTCCAGGCGGCCATTCACGAGACTCTGCGCCACTCATCGTCCATCGGCGGGCAACCCCGTCACACCAGCTACGACATCACGATGCACGGCGTCACCATCCCCTCTGGCTCGCTCGTGAACTGTGTCGATTTCTCCGCCAACCACGACGACCGGATCTTCAACGACCCCGACACCTTCAACATCTTCCGCGACGACCTGTACACCGGGAAACTCATCCGGAACGGTTACGCCGCCGAAGGCAAGCACAGCCACATGGCTTTTGGCGTCGGCCCGCACCTCTGTCCCGGCGCCTGGATCTCCCTCCAGGAGACGATCCTCGGTTCCCAGGTCCTCCTCAAGCACCTGAAGAATCCCCGCATCAACCTGGAGAAACAGCCGAAGGACATCGATGGCCTCGCCCTCGCTCCCATCGGCCAGGGTGCCATCCGTTCGCTGTGGATCGATTTCGACGCCGATTGAGCGGCCGCCCGGGACAGAGCCAGCAGACCCACAACTGCTACGTGAGGGACGCCAATGACCAGCACCCCCAGGCCCCCCGCTGAGCGAACCGCCGCGCCCGGGCGCAATCGCGTCGCCATCAAGCCGCTTGGCGGAGTAGGTGGCCACTACCGCTCCTACGAGGTGTACCAGCGCCAACGCGTCCAGGAGGCCACACCGCTCATCAATGCGCGCGTCTTCCTTTCGAAGGAGTTCCTTCGCGACCCGTATCCCTTCCTCGCGGTCCTTCGGGACAACTACCCGTTCTACCGCGACTGGTCCCAGAACGCCGATTGGGTCGTCCTCTACAACGATGTGACCTCGGTCTTCCAGGACGAGGCGAATTTCGAAACCCGCCCGAAGCTCTGGTACTACCACGCTGAGGGGTTCGGCCGTGACTTCCGCGATGAACTCCCGGTCCTCTGGGCCTGGGCCCGGGGCGTCGAACGCGCCGCGCCGGTGGTCGCCGAGCGGCTCGTCGTAAACCTCAAGTCCCGGGGTGGTGGCGATCTCGTCGCCGATTTCGCCGGGCTTCTCGATGTCCAGGTCCTCGCCGCCGCCCTGGCCCTGCCGCCCGCCGACCACGCCGCCTTCGCCCTCCACTACCGCACGATGATGGACGGCTGGCACTTCAACCCCTCGCGTGAAGTCGCCGGGAGACAGGCGATGGCCGCCCTGGGTGGCCTGATACGCCCGCTCTTCGCCGAACGCCGCGCGAACCCTGGAGACGACATCATCTCCGCCATCGCAACCCTGGAACCGAAAGATGGCGACCCGACGACGCCTGAAGACGTCGCCGCCACGCTGCTGGAAGGCGACGACGCGACCCTTCGTGGTGGGCTCGCGAACATGTGGTTCCAGCTCCTCACGCACCCGGACCAGCTTGACTTCGTCCGCCAGGAAGAGGAGCGAATGGTGAAGCGCGCCTGGCAGGAGACCCTCCGCCACTCGACACCCGTCCTTCATGCCAAGCGCTACGCCCGGCAGGAAGTCGAGCGCTTCGGCCGTTTGATTCCCGAAGGCGGCCTCGTTATCTGCTCCGCCGCCGCCGGCAACCGCGACGACCGCATCTTCAGCGACCCGGAGACATTCAACGTCGACCGCCGCGACCTCTGCTATCGCGAACCCCGCGGCCAGTACCGCGCCGATGGCCTGCCCGCCGGCATCACCCTGGGCATGGGCCGCCCCTCTCGTCACCCGGCCATCCCTGAGGACCGCCCACGCTCCCTGTATGCCATCACCCTTGAGGTCGCGGTCAACGCCTCCCGTCAGCTTCTGGCCGAGCTGCCCGGCCTCCGGCTCGCGCCCGGCGCCAGCCCAACGCTGTTCAGCCGCTGGGCGAACGACATTCACACCTGCTGGGAACTCCCGGTAGAGTTCGACCGCTAAAGCCATCGTCCAAGGAGTCCACCATGCCCCTGCTCGCAAACACCGTTGCCGTCATTACAGGTTCGGCCATCGGCATCGGCCGCGCCATCGCCCTGGCCATGGCCGCCGAAGGGGCGAACGTCGCCCTCCTCGACATCGATGCCGTGAACAATGCCGAGACCGCCCGGCAGGTCAGGGCCACCGGGCGCACCGCCCTCGCCCTGGACTGCGACATCTCCGATAAGCACCAGGTCCGGCGCGCCTTCGCCGAGATACTCGGCAGCCTTGGCCACATCGACGTCCTGGTGAACAACGCCGCCGTCTACATCGATTGCGCCCTCACCCACGGCGATTGGGACACGCAGACCGCCAACTTCGAGCGCTCCATCGCGATCGGCGCGTTCGGCGCCTACTACTGCGGCCTGGCGGCGGTCCCGGCCATGAAGCAGGCGGGCGGCGGCAACATCATCAACGTCATCACCGAGCACGTGCACCCCGGTTACTACCAGACCACCTCGCCCGCCACGGGCTACGACTGCGCCAAGTTCTCCCAGTGGCGCCTCACGGAAGACTGGGCCCTCGAACTGAAGCCGCTCGGTATCCGCGTCAACGCCGTCTGTCCCGGCGCGACGGATACGCCGATGCTCCGGGCCGTCTCCGTCCCCATCGCCGAGAAGGGCATGCGGGTGGAGGACGTCGCGCTCGGCGTGATGAACATCATCCGCCAAGGACCCGGGGGCCCCGTGGGCAAGGCCTACCTGATGGGCACATCGCAATCCGCCATGAGCCCCGGCGGCACGACGGGCCGCAAGGACGCCGAGGCGATCCTCACCGCGAAGGAGTAGGAAACCCAACGTCCTTCGGCCCCCCGCTGTCGATGGTCCTGGCCGTGCCTACCCGCCGAACTTCGGCGCGCGCTTCTCCATGAACGCCTGCACCGCCTCGCGGTGGTCTGGCTCCAGGCGGCAGGCAGCGAGGGCTGCGCCCTCGCGCAGCATCACCGTCTGGACGTTCATGTCCGTCGCGTTTTCCCGGAAGATCTGCTTGATCCGGCGGACCGCGCCCGCTGGCTGTGCCGCCACCATCTCTGCTGTCGCCACGGCCCGGTCGAGCAGATTCTCCTGCGAGGTCACTTCGGTAACCAGGCCCGCCGCGAGGGCCTCGGCCGGCTCGACCATGCGCGCCGTCAGGCACCATTCCACGGCGCGGCCCGTGCCGACTAGCTGTGGCAGGTAGTAGGAGCTGGCCAGTTCGGGGACCAGGCCCATCTTCACGAAGAAGAAGCCGAATCGCGCGCTTTCGCTTGCGATCCGGATGTCCATCGGTAACACGTGCGTGATCCCCACGCCGACCGCCGCACCGTTGATCGCGGCGATTGTCGGCTTCGGCATCCGATTCAGGAAGGCGAGCCAGTTATCCTCGCCGGCCGTCGCCGAAGCGCGCACGCCGCCGCCTTCGAGTTGCCGCGCCCAGCCACCGATGTCCGCACCCGCGCAGTAGGCCCGCCCGGCGCCGGTGAAGACGATCGCGCCGACGCCGGGGTCCGCGTTGCACTTCTCGATGGCGTCACGCATCTCGCCCATCATCACGTCGTTCCAGGCGTTCAGCCGCTCCGGCCGGTTCAAGGTAATCATGCCAACGCGCCCGCGCTGTTCGAAGAGGATCTGTTCGTATGTCATGGCTTTTGGCCCTCCAGTGCGCGCATTCTACTGCAGCAGAGAGGAGCACGGGACGTTAGGCGAAGGGGTTGCGAACCTCAAGATCGCCGAAGCGCCGCCCATGCTGCAGGTCTTCGGACCAGAGGATGCGCGCGCCCATCGCCTGCGCGCTCACGACGATGAGCGCGTCCCAGAACGAGACCGACTCACCCGACGACAGCCGAATCGCCGAAACCACATCATCGGGTGTGGCCGCGTAAGCCTGCCAGGGCATGAAGTCCTCGACAGCTACGAGGGCGTCGAAACGGCTGAGGTGGCCCTTTCGCGTACTAACGGTGAAGAACTCGGCGAAGACCTGGGTGCTGACGCATCCGCTGCCCTCTGCCCACAGCCGCGAGATCAGTGCCCGGGCGATGTCCCTTCGCTCAGGGTCGCTCGCGTCATGGGCGTAGACGAGGATGTTGCTGTCAGTGAACTCATCGCTCGTCATAGATCTCTTCGCGATTGAACCTGTAGCCCTCCGGCAGCCTGTAGAGGCCCGTCTTCAGTCGCTCAAGCGCACGTTCGCGCGCGGCGAGGAACTCGGGGCTCAGGGGCGCGTCTACATCGCCCGCGCGGGCAGCACTCAATCCACCGCCCTCGCCACGCGCCACCACTTCCTCGATCTGCTCACGCACGATTGCCGACATCGATGTCCCCCGCCGTGCGGCGATCACCTTCAGTTCACGAAGCATCGCCTCATCGAGCGCGAGGGTCACGTTCCGCATTGCCATGGGCACACCTCCACGTGAACCAGTGTAGCACGCGAACACGTGGCCTCTCGCTGTTTTCGCCCGCTGACCGTTCGCGGTACCATGCGCCGGACCGATAGGAGTGCCATATGCAACGCCGCCGCGCCGCTATCGCCGGGTTTACCGAATGGGCGCCCCAGCGCCGCTGGGCCGAGCCCATGTTCGCCCTCGAAGCGTTCTCGCGTCTCACGCGAGAAGCCTGTGACGACGCGGGCATCGAGCCGGGCGAGATCGACGGCGTCCTCAGTCATGGCATTCCCGAGTCGCCGATGTTCGGGCCGGCCGCGGTCGTCGAGTATCTCGGCATCGCCGCCAACTTCGCCGAGGTCCTCGACCTTGGTGGGGCGACCGCCACGGGCATGATCTGGCGGGCCGTGGCCGCCATCGAAGCGGGCGCCTGCGACACGTGCATCTGCCTCACCTCAACCGTGCCTGCTCCCTCTTCGCCGTCGGCCCCCTGGAACCCCGCCCGGGCCTACCTCGGCGCCGATTCATGGGGTGCACCTCACGGCCAGTTCGACCTTCCTTACGGCCTGAACAACCCGAACTCGCACTTCGCGCTCATCGCCCAGCGCTACATGCACGAATTCGGCGTCCCGGCCGAGGCGCTCGCCAAGGTGGCGGTTGACCAGCGGACGAACGCACTCGCCAACCCGCTGGCCGTCTTCCGCCAGCCGATAACGGTCGAGGACGTACTGAACTCTCCGCTCATCGTCGATCCCCTGCATCAGCTCGAGATCGTCATGCCCTGCTCGGGCGGCGCCGCCATCATCGTCACCACGGAAGAGCGCGCCCGCAGGGGGCGGCAGCGTCCCGTCGTCCTCACAGGCTTCGGCGAACGGGTTACCCACAAGGCCGTCACCTACGCTCCTTCTCTGGTCCGAGTGCCTGTCGGCGCACCCGCGGACCGCGCCTTCGCCATGGCTGGCCTCGACCG
>CAZQCR010000007.1:0-32619 GCA_964591745.1 uncultured Anaerolineaceae bacterium | reverse complement strand
TCCAGGGTGGCCACGAGCGGGCTCTGAACGGTGGCGACGGCCCAGTTAATCGCCGAGGAACGGCCGCTGACCGCTGGCCGTTCCCAGCGTACGAGCCCCGCGGGCGCGCCAAGTTCCGCGAGGATCCGGCCGCTTTCGTCGCTCGGGCCCTGGTCCACGACGATGACATCGCAGGGCGTGGTCTGCTCGCGAACGGCCGCTACGACGGTCGCGAGGCAGCGCAGGAGGCTCTCGGAGCGGTCCTTTGTCGGGATGATGACGGTGACGAGCGGCTCAGGCGAGCCAGTCACGGAGCACCTCGTCCGTGTGTTCGCCGAGAAGCGGTGCGCGGGTGGCGGTCCGAAGCTGGAAGCGCTCGAAGCGGAAGGGGGCTCCTTCGTAACGACCCCAGCCGAGGGCGGGGTGATCGAGAAGGTCAAAGGCGCTTCGCGAGTTGAGGTGCGGGTCGGCGAGCTGTTCGAGGGCCGTGCAGACGGGCATGGCGGGGACGCCGGCCTGCTGGAGGGTGCGAGCGGCGACGATTGCGGTCTGGGCGCGCGTCCAGGCGGCGAGGCCGGCTGTGATGGCGTCGCGGTTGGCGATGCGACCGGCGGCCGTGGCGAAGACAGGATCGCCGGTCCATGGAGCATGTCCTGTGGCTTCGGTGAGCAGCTTCCAGTGGTCGTCGGTTTCGACGGCGATGGCGACCCAGGTATCGGTGACGAGGGTGGGGAAGACGCCGTGGGGCACGAAGGCGGGGTGGGCCTGGCCGCGGCGGGCCGTTTTGCCGAGCAGGGAAGCCTCGACGAACTGTTCGCCGATGGTGGCCATAGCGAATTCGGACTGGGCGAGGTCGATAAAGCAGCCCCGGCCGGTGCGTTCGCGGTCGATGAGACCGGCGAGGGCGGCGAGGGCGAGCATTTTGCCGGCCATGTGGTCGGGATGGACGAGGGTGTTGCCCTCTGGCCGGGGATTATCGGGAGCGGTCCAGAGCTCCGCGAGGCCGCTGAGGGCGTGGTTGCTGGGCCCGAAGCCGGTGTAGCTGGAGGCGGGGCCCCAGGCGCCCGCGAGCTGGCTGGAGCAGTAGACGAGGCGGGGATTGCGGGCGGAGACGGCGTCGTAACCGACGCCTATCCGGTCGCAGACGCCGCCGCCGTTGTTTTCGATGAAGACATCGGCCCGGTCCATGAGGCGAAGCATGGTGGCGAGAGCGGCCGGGTCTTTGAGGTTGAGCTGGACGCTGCGCTTGTTGCGATTGGAGGATGCCCAGGAGGGCGCCTTTTCGAAGTTTGCCGGGCCGCTGAGGGCGCGCATGAAATCGGGAGCGGAGGGGTGCTCGACCTTGATGACGTCGGCGCCGAAGAGGGCGAGGAAGCGAGAGGCTTCAGGTCCGACGCCGCCGGCGCCGAGTTCGACCACGCGGAGACGTGAGAAGTCGACCGCGCCGGGGAGCCGGCCTTGATGCGAGGGTGCGGCTGGCGCAGGGGCTTCGACTGGCGCGCTCGGCGCGGTGGGCATGGACTCGGCGCCGAAGCGAACGAAGGCCCGGGGAACGGTGATTTCGCCGAGGCCGGGGAAATCGACCGCCGCAAGCGTTTTACGCGCCGTGAAGTGTGCGTCGCGGGAAACATCCTCCGGCGCGTACATGGGTACGATGGAGACGCCGCGAAGCTGCCCTTCGTGGAAGAGCTCTTCACGCTTGCGGTGGCCGATGCGGGCGGCGAAGAGGGTGTCGATGACGTCGGCGTTGGCGGCGCGGAAGAGGAGCGAATCCCACTCGGGGCCGGCGATCTCGGACGGGTTGCCCATCCAAGCGCGGAAGGCGGCCCACTGGCGGGCGGAGAGGTTGAGGACGCGGACGAAGCCATCGGCGACGGGGTAGACGGGGTAGGCGGGTCCGGCGCCGACGCGCGGCGTAGGCGTGCCGTTGATCCGGGAGACGAGGTTCCAGTCGGAGGCGCTGAGACAGGCTTCGACGACCGAACAATCGATGCGGTCTCCGTTGCCGCCTGCGCCGCGTGCGGCCAGGAGGGCGACGGCGGCGAGGGCTCCCGTGATCCCGGCGATGCTTTCGGCGAACTCGCCGGGGGGTGGTAGCGGGGCATCGACGGCGCGGCCGGCGCGGTGGAGCGAGCCACCGAGGGCGTAGCTGGTGAGCGCACTCGCCGGGAGAGCGCGGTACGGGCCGTCCTGGCCGTAGGGGGAGAGCGAGAGGATGACCAGGGATGGATTCGCGGCCATGAGCTCCGCCGGATCGAAACCGGAGGCGGCGAGGGCGCCGGGCGGAAGATCTTCGATCAGGAGGTCGGCTTCAGCCACGAGTGCGCGCACATCGTCGACATCTGCGGGAAGGTCGCGACGGAGCAGCTGTTTGTCGAGCATGTACCAGGCGTAACGGGGGGAGACTGGGAAGCGGGGATCGATCGTTCGGAGGGGGTCACCGCCGCGGGGTTCGACGCGTGTGACGGCTGCGCCAAGGGATGCGAGGACGCGCCCGGCGACGGCGCCGTTGCCGCCGCCGAGTTCGACGACGCGGAAGGAACGAAGTGGGCCATCCATGCCGTGCTGGCCTCCGAGCAGGATGGAGGGGAGGGTACGTGATCGCCGGCCGGATCGGCGACTGGACGGATGGCCAATTTTGCGGCCTACTATCGGATTTCAGACTCAGCGGCGCGGAGCCCGGCGACAGGCTGGCCATCGCGCCCTTCGAAAGGTGCCACCATGGATTTTCACGATTCTCCCGAGCAGACGATCTGGCGCGACCAGGTCCGCGAGTTCCTGAAGACGGAGCTGCCGCAAGAGATCATTGGCCAGTTCGGGTTCCGGGCGGGCCCCGAGGTGCGGGACGGCTTCGAACGGTGGCGGCAGGCGCTGACTTCGCGCGGCTGGATCGCGCCGGCGTGGCCGCAGGAGTACGGCGGTGCATCGATGACGGCGATGGACCAGTTCATCCTGAACCAGGAGTTCGCGGAGGCGCGGGCGCCGGGTTTGGGCGGCCTTGGCGTGATGATGCTGGGGCCGACGCTGATCACCTCGGGCACGGAGGAGCAGAAGCGGCAGCACATTCCGCGCATCCTCGATGGCTCGGTGCAGTGGTGCCAGGGGTATTCGGAGCCCGGTTCGGGTTCGGACCTGGCGAGCCTGCAAAGCCGCGCCGTGCGCGATGGCGACGACTGGGTGATCAACGGTCAGAAGATCTGGACGAGCCTGGCGCACATCGCGGACTGGTGCTTCTTCCTCGCCCGGACAGACCCGGACGCGCCGAAGCACCGGGGGATCACGTACTTCCTAGTCGATATGAAGACGCCGGGGATTACGGTCCGGCCGCTGGTGAACATGGCGGGTGGCCACGACTTCAACGAGGTGTTCTTCGAGGATGTACGCGTCCCCTCGCGGAACATTGTGGGCGAGGTGAACCGCGGCTGGTACGTGGGCACGACGACGCTCGACTTCGAGCGCTCATCGATCGGGAACTCGATCGGTTCGCGGCAGGTGGTGGAGCGAAACCTGGTGTGGATGCGTGAGCATCGCGAGGAGATCGCCCCGACGGACTACGAGTCTGTGCGGCTGCAGTGGGTGGACCGCTGGATCGAAGTGCAAACTGCGACGTTGCTGGCCTACCGGATCATTTCTATGCAGGTTGCGGGCCAGATCCCGAACTACGAGTCGTCGATCGCGAAGCTCTTCAACACGGAGCTGATCCAGCGGACGGCGCGGACGGCGGCGAAGATGGTCGGCATGTGGGGGGACATCGTCGATGAGAGCGCGCCGATGAAGGGGATGAGCGCGTACCGCTACGTGGACCAGGTGCGAGAGACGCTGGCCGGTGGTACGAGCGAGATCCAGCGGAACATCATCGCGACACGCGGGCTCGGGTTGCCACGGGCGTAGGCGCCCCGGACGGCCTAACGGCAGACGGCGACGGCTCTGAAGAGACGCACAGTGGACGGTGGGTAGCCGCGAGGTTGAGAGACCAGGTCTTAGGACCATTTGGGTATTGCGCCAACCTAATTGACCCGTCAACATTCCGTCTGCGCCACCTCTCCACCCCCCGGCTGGTTACGAGCAGGTAACCGGGCCACCCGACGCGCTCCGCCACGCCGCCGACCGGTGGTGTGGCGGAGTCAACCACCGCCAAGGCACTCGTTCAGCGCGCTTCTCGGGTATCATGGGCGGCCGAAGATCGTTGTAGGGGACGTCTGATGGGCGTGACGCTCGACTGGCTTGGCTGCGCTACTTTCCGGCTCACGGTTGATGACCTGGTGATTTTCCTGGACGCGTATATGGACCGCGTGCCATCGGCGCCCGCTGTCGGCCTGGGCACGCGAGACGTCACGCGCGCGGATTTCGTGCTCGTGGGCCACAGTCACTTCGATCATCTTGCGGGGGCGGAGGTGATCGCCCTCCAGACCGGCGCGAAGGTGATCGGTTCGAACGAGACGGCCCGGGTGCTGCGTGAACACGGCGTGCCGGAAGGCCAGCTCCAGGTCTCCCAGGGCGGCGAGCACTGGAAGCTCGGGCCTGGGGTCACGGTGCGCGTCTACCCGAGCCTCCATTCGTGCATCTGGGTCTCGTCGTCGCTGAATTCGAACGAGGCGTCGTTCGGGCACGTTGGTCTGACAGAGGATGAGCGATGGGGGGCACGGGGTGGGCTGGGCGCCGCCATTGGCCGCCAGGGCGCACAGGAGACGCAACAGGCACGAGAGATGCGCGCACACCTCGCGACGGCCACGGGGAGCTCGCAGACCGGTGGGGCGCTCGCATACCTGATTGAGACGCCGTACGGGTCGGTCTTTTACCAGGACACCTCGGGGTGCTGGACGGGTGTGCTACGCGACCTGCGGCCTGATGTCGCGCTGCTGGCGGCCGCCGGGCGGGGGAACATCGACGGCGAACCGGTGCAGGGCACGCTGGCGCAGTTCGTCGCGCTTGAAGCGGAGCGGCCGAAGACGATCGTCTTGAACCACCACGACAACTGGATGCCGCCGCTGACACCGGATGGGGGCACGGACACCGCGCCGACCCTGGCCGAGCTGGCACGGCGGGCGCCGAACTCGCGCGTGCTGGAGATGGGCTACCTGGAAGGCGTGGCGATCCTGTAGCCGGGGGCTCCCATGTCGAAGTACATCGCTTTCCTGCGCGCGATCAACGTTGGCGGCCACCGGGTCACGATGGAGCGGCTGAGAGCGCTGTTCGGGGCGGCCGGCCTCCAGGGGGTAGAGACGTTCATCGCGAGCGGGAACGTGATCTTCGATGACCCGGGCGAGGCGGCGGATGAGCTTGAGCGGCGAATCGAAGCTGAGCTTGGTGCGGCGCTGGGGTACGAGGTCGCGACGTTCCTACGGAGGCCCGGCGAACTCGGCGCGGCGATCGGGGCGTGCCCGTTCGACGCCTCCGCGACGGTCCAGGCGGGTCACAACCTCTCTCTTGGCTTCACGCATGGGGAGATATCGGCGAACGCTTCCCGGGCGTTGGCGGCGCTCGGCGACGCCGAGAACACGCTGCAGGCGGCGGGCCGGGAGTTCTGGTGGCTGCGCACGACGGGCATTCGGGAGACGAAAGTGACGGGGGCGGCGATCGAGCGCGCGTTGGGGCGGCGGCCTGTAACGGTGCGGAACATCACCACGGTGCAGTCGCTGGTGGCGAGGTACGGCTGACGAGGTGAGGGCTCAGGCGATCGGGGTGCGGGCCCACTGGATGCCGCGGCGAAGGAGTTCGTAGAATTGGGGGGTGGCCCAGGCGCCCAGTTCGCGCTTTGGGTACTCGGCGATGTTCAGCGGGGGGTCCTGCATGTCGTACTTGTGGCGGCAGTGACCGAGGGTGTTGTAGTAGATTTCGCCTTTGCCGAAGGGGTGGAGGTAGGCGACGATCCGGGGCTCATCGTTCAGCCAGGCCGAATCGACGTACTCCCCTGTTTCGTTATCGCGATCGACGTAGCCACGGGCGATGCCGTTGAAGGAGGTGGCCATCAGGGCGGTGTGAGGCCCGTGCATCTCGCTCAGGTAGAGTTCGTCGTCGACTTCGAATTCCCCGACACCGGCGACGAGCGGGTGGCCGGGGGCTACCGTTTTCACGGTGTAGGGGACGATCGGTGGGTGGGAGATGAACTGGCTGCCGAGAAGCTCCGCAAACTTGGGGAAGGCACGGGGGCTCCACACGCCCTTTGGCGTGAAGTCCAGGGCCGAATTCGTAGCGTGGAGAGCGAGCCACCTGTGCCCGGCGGCGATGTAGTCGCGGAGGGCGTCCTGCTGCGCTTCGGTGGGGCGGACGTCACAGGTGTAGGAGACGATGAAGTCGGCGGCCTGGATGGCTTCGAGGTCGCGGTAGTCTTCGCCGACGCGGACGCGAATGTCGTCGTCTTCGGCGAGGAGCTTGAGCAGTTCGAGGCGGGCGTGGTTGATGTCGTGCCACTTTCCGCCAGCGATGAGGTAGGCGTTGATCCGGGGCATGGCTTCACCTCGGGGGAGAACGAATGTGTTGGGGGGAGTGCGTTGGGCCGGGCGCCTACGACGCCCGGCCCATGTGCGAGTTCGCGGGCCCTGGAACTTGCTTGAGCGAGTTGGCGTGAGTTGCCGCGCGTCTCTCCCTCACCCCCCGCCCCTCTCCGGGTGCGCCGGGCGAGGGGAGTCATCGGAGCCGAGGCTGCGGTCAACTCTCGCAGGCTTTCGCTAGCGAGTACTAGAAGTTGACGCGCTTGGTGTAGCCGCCATCGACGACGAGGTTGACGCCGGTGATGAAGGAGGCGGCGTCGCTGACGAGGAAGGTGGCGGCGTTGGAGACATCGGAGGCGGCGCCGAGGCGGCCCATGGGCTCGCCGGCCTTGATCATCTCGAAGAAGGGCGGCATCGCCTTTTCGATGTTCGCCCACGGTCCGCCCTCGAAGTAGGTGGGGCCGGGGGAGACGGAGTTGACGCGGATTCCCTTGCCGGCGAGGGCCTGGGAGGCGGCGTTCGCGTAGTTCAGGAGGGCGGCCTTCATCGGGCCGTAGGCGCCCATACCGGTCGCTGGCGGGGGCGGGAAGGCTTCGACGGAGGCGGTGGTGTTGATGATCAGGATGTTGGGGTTGTTGCCCTTTTCGAGGAACGGCCGGGCGGCATCGACGCTGCGAACGGCGCCCATGACATCGACTTCGAAGTGCTGCTTCCAGCCTTCGCGGCTGCCGCCGCCGCCGGCGCTGGTGTTGCTGACGAGGATGTCGAGGCCGCCAAGCTTTTCGCAGGTGGCCTTCACCCAGTTTTCGAATTCGTCGGTATCGCCAACGGCGACAGCGTCGCCGGTGATGGCGAGGCCGGCCTTGGCGGCGGCTTCGACGGCGTTCTTGACGCCGTCTGCGCTGCGGGCACAGATGACGACGGTGGCGCCTTCGCGCGCGAGTGATTCGGCGATAGCGCGTCCGAGGCCGCGGCTGCCGCCGGTGACGATGGCTTTCTTACCCTTGAGTCCGAGATCCATGGTTTGTGTGTTCCTCCTGTTTGTTGGTTGGCCGGCCAATCTTACCGGGAAAGGATGGTGACTGTACCAGTGGAGCCATCCACGCGGATGAGCTGACCGGTCTTGATGATCCGGGTAGCGTCTTTGACGCCGGAAACGGCGGGGATGCCGAATTCGCGGGCGACGGTGGCGGCGTGGCTCAGGACGCCCCCAACTTCGACGACGACGGCGGCGGCGGGGATGAAGAGGGGTGTCCAGGGCGCGTCCGTAAAGGGGGCCACGAGGATCTCGCCGGGTTCGAGATCGGTGTCGTCGTAGACATCGAGGATGACACGGGCGCGCCCTTCGGCCACGCCGGCGCTGACGCCGAGGGCCTTGAACTCACGCTGGGCGCTGTCGACTTCGCCGCCGAGGGCAACGAGTTCGGCTGGCCAGGTGAAGACGCCTTCGGGCATGACGAAATCCTGGAGGCGGGCGAATTCGGCGCGGCGTTCCGTGACGGCTTTGGCTGCGGCACGAGCGGTCAGCCTGCCTGCGCCCGCCTGTTGGAGTTCGGACCAGCGAAGGAACCAGACGTCCTCGCGCTCGGCGATGATGCCGCGGGCGGCGAGACGGCGACCCATCTCGAGGACGAGCGGCCGGTAGTTGCGGCAGGCGCGGGCCCAGGTGGCCTTCACACCTTCGCGTTCGCGGGCGAGCATCTGGGTGAGCAGGAGCTGCTTCTTAAAGCCGGCCAGCTCTGACTTCGGGATCTTCGCGAAGATCCGCTGTTCGACCTTCGTGCGGATGGCGGCGGCACGCGCCTCGCGCTGATGGGGGTTGGCGGAGACGGGGGCCTCGAGGTCGGCACGGATGGAGCTGAGGACGAAGGCGGGGTGCTCGTCCCAGGTCTGCGTCGCCGGGTCGCTTTCGCGCTGACCACGCCAGCCGAATTCGGTGATGAAGGCGCGATAGGCGGCGGCGAACGCTTCCCAATCGGCGTCGGGCGGGGTGGCAAGGAGGACGAGGACTTCCTCGTTAGTCAGCTCGCGGAAGGTTGTGGCGAGCGACGGCCGGGCGGCTATCAGGCGGCTCAGGTCCCAGAGGGCATGGCCGGGCCGGGCGCTTTCGACGGCTCCAAGGCCGCTGGTGAGGACGGTGACCCATTCGGGTGGGCGCTTCTTGAAGTACTGGTCGATGAGGCCGCCCAGGAGGCTGGAATATTCGCCGCCCCCGACGGTGACGTAGTAGTGGTAGACGAAGAGCCGCCCGACGAGCTTCGTGTTCTCATCGATGAGGGCGACGATCTCCTGATCGGAGACGGTATGCATGCGCCGTTTGCGGGCGGCGAGGTAGGAGGCGCGGGAGATCTTGTCGCTGGCCTTGCAGTTGCGGGCGGCGTTGAGCCAGCGTTCGCTGATGATGGCACGGGCGGCCCCGGGGCTGGCGCCGCCGCTGCTGGCGTGGCTGACGATAGCGTCGCCGCCTTCGAAGAAGGCCTGGAGCATGGAGGAGCCGCCGGGCAGTGCCCAGGTGGTGCTGAGTGAGATGTTGATCGAGATGTTCACCGACCAGCGGCCGCCGAGGAAGCCGAGCTGGTTGAAGCAGGGCGGCGGTTCAACGTGGACCTGGCCACGAACGCCGAGATCGTCCACGACGCCGGCGACCCAGTAGTAGTCCCACCAGGCGGCGAGGTCGGCATAGAGGGGTGTGGTGACACCGGGGAGGACTTCGTTGACGTTGCCCTGGGTGAAGACCGTATGTTCCTTCCACGGCTCCTGGTCCCAGCTGCAAACCTTTTTCGCTTTGGCCATTTCTGCTCCTCGTGCCGATGCCATTTGGCTCGTGCGGTTCACGGGTTGAGCCTTGGCACCAGCCCTCACCCCTGCCCCTCTCCCACGGCGGTGGGCGCGGGGTTCTTTCAAGGCGCTCAGGGCTTGTGAACTAGTAGGCGGCCGTGCCGCCATCGATGGAGAGCAACGCTCCCGTGATCCCGGCGCCGACATCGGAGGCGAGGAGGACGGCCATGGCCGCGACTTCGTCGATGTTGTTGGGGCGCTTGATAGCGGACTCCGAGGCGAAGAGGTCGACCATTCCCTGGAAGGTAAGCCCCATCGATTTGGCGGCTTCTTCGCCCGTTTCGGCGACGATGTCGGTGAGGATGAAGCCGGGGCAGAGGGCGTTGACGGTGATGCCGACGGTTCCGACTTCCTTGGCGGCGGACTTGGTGAGGCCGTTGATCGCGTGTTTGGCGGTGACGTACTGGGCGATACCGGGCTTCCCGTGTTTGCCTTCGACGGAGGAGATGTTGATGATCCGGCCCCATTCCTGGGGGATCATGTACTTGAAGGCCTTACGCATGCCCCAGAAGGTGGCGTTGAGGTTCCAGTCCATCGCCTGCTGCCAGGCTTCGTCGCTGAGGTCGACGATCGGCGCGAAGCCGCCGGCGCCACCGGCGTTGTTCACGAGGATGTCGATGCGGCCGAAGGCGCGGACGGTCTCATCGATGAGCCGTTCGACGGTGGCCTTCTGAATGACATCTCCCTGGACGAAGATGGCGCGGTCGCCGGCGTTCATTTCGGCGAGAGCCTGGTCGCCTTTGGCCTGGCTGCGGCCGTTGATCACGACCCTGGCGCCTTCGGCCAGGAAGGCGTCGGCGATGCCTCGACCGATGCCGCGTGTGCCGCCAGTGATGGCGGCGACTTTCCCTTCGAGTTTCATGCTACCCCCCTCGATCACGACGGCCGGTTTGGAGATGGCCGCGCGGAATCGAGGCACGCTAACACCTGAGACACGCATGCGAAACAGCGAGCCTCATGGTCTCGGGGAGTTCGAGAGCGAAATCAGGCGGAACCGGCGGCGACGAGCACCCCGGTGTCGCGGGATGCCTTCTTCGGGCCGGAGGTGAGGGCGTCCATGAGCATGTCCTCGGTCTGTTGGGCCGCTTCGTCGAAGGGGAAGGCACCTTGGTCGAGGAGCCACTGGAGAGCGAAGCCCGTGAGGGTGCCGATGTGGCGGGCGGCGGCGGCGTCGCAGTCGATATCGGTGCGGAAGATGCCGCTGTCCTGGCCGTGGCGGATGCTGCGGGCGGTCATTTCGCGGAAGCCGCGGTAGAGGTCGCGAATTTGTTCGCCGAGTTCCGGGGAGGAGCGGCCACTGGCCATGAAGTGGAGGAAGATCTCGTAGATCGTCGGGTCCTCGCGAGCAAGGTTGAGGGTGGTGCGGATGACGAGGCGATAGCGTTCGAGCGGGTCGTCGGTGGCGGCGATGGCCTTCTCCATGCCCTCGCGGGAGGCTTCCTGGCACCGCGAAAGGACGCCGGAGAGCAGGTCGGCCTTGTCCTTGAAGTGGTAGGAGACGAGGCCGCGGCTGACGCCAGCTTCGCGGGTGATCTCGTCGATCGACGTTTCGTTCCAGCCTTTTTCTGCCATCACGCGGATTGCGGCATCGACGATTTGCCGGCGACGAATAGCGGCGATGTTGATGCGTCCCATTTTCTCTCCTCAAGCGTGACGCGCCGGTGGCGCGGGCAGGTTAGGTGGCCAGTATAACAGCGCGGGCACGTCCGCGATGGTTCCATGGAATTTCGTGATGTCCGGACGTTGGCCGGTTGATAGCTGGTGCCGGACCGATAGGTGGAGGGCCGACATTGGACGGACGTTCGCTGGTCGCCATCGACCTTTATGGGCCCGTGCGCCCCGGGCGGAGTGATTTTGTACGTGGCCGGATTTTCGTTGTACAGTCGGCCAGCATTTCGTCACGGCGGCCGGTTCGCAATCCCGGTCACGCCCGGCGCAGTAGGGAGCAGAGCCAGATGGACATCAGCAAAGAGACGCTCTTCGATCTCCACCATCGAATGGTGCGGATCCGGATCTTCGAGGAAGAGGCCGGAAAACTCATGGAATCCGCCAAGATCCCCGGCGCGCTCCACCTCTACGTGGGCGAAGAGGCTGTGGCTGCGGGCGTGATGTGCAACCTCACGGACCAGGACCAGATCACGAGCACGCACCGCGGGCACGGCCACCTGGTGGCGAAGGGCGGCGACTTCAAGAAGATGTACGCTGAACTGTACGGCCGCTCCACCGGCTACTGCGGCGGCAAGGGCGGCAGCATGCATATCTCCGATATGGACCTCGGCATGTTGGGAGCGAACGGAATCGTGGCCGGCGGCCCTCCGATTGCGATGGGCGCGGCTTTCGCGAACAAGTACAAGGGCAACGGGAACGTGGCAGTGGCCTTCTTCGGAGACGGCGCGAGCAACGAAGGGGCGTTCCACGAAGCGGCGAACATGGCCGCCACCTGGAAGCTGCCGCTGATCCTCTGCTGCGAGAACAACGGCTACGGCGAGTTCACCCCGCAGGCGAACCACCAGGCGATCAAGGATGTGGCGGACCGGGCGGTGGGCTACGGCATGCCGGGCGTGGTGTGCGACGGTATGGACGCTGTCGCCGTTTACGAAGCGGCCCACGAAGCTATCGCCCGCGCTCGCCGTGGCGAGGGGCCGACGCTGCTGGAGTGCAAGACGTACCGGTTCTTCGACCACGTTGGCATCCGCGGCATCGGACTTTCGTACCGCTCGGACGAAGAGGTGATGGAGTGGCGCAAGCGCGACGCGATCCAGGCGATCGAGAAGCGGATGATCGAGGTTGGGGTGGCGACCGCCGAAGAGCTGGCCGCTGTCCACGACCGCGTTCACGCGGAGGCCGCTGAGGCGATCGCCTTTGGCGAGTCCAGCCCATGGCCCGAAGAGAGCGACCTGCTCAAAGACGTCTACAAAGTCAGCTAAGCCGCTTCCGCGAAGCCGCCTCAGAGGAGTCGATACCACTATGTCCCAGGCACCAACCAGCGAACCCCGAAAGCTCCCGTACATCCTCGCCATCACCGAGGGGCTGAGGCAGAGCCTCGCCGCCGACGACAACGTGTTCCTCGCCGGCGAAGATGTCGCGGGGGCGGGCAGCGTTTTTGGCTACACCCGTGGCCTGCTGGCCGAATTCGGCCCACGGCGCGTAATGGATACGCCGATCTCGGAAGAGGGGATCATGGGCCTGGGCGTCGGCGCTTCGGCCTGCGGCCTTCGCCCGATCATCGACCTGATGTTCATGGACTTCATCGGCGAGTGCATGGATGAAGTGCTGAACCAGATGGCGAAGATGCGGTATATGTTCGGCGGCAAGGCGACGCTGCCGGTGACCGTGACGACGATGTCGGGCGCGGGCATGAACCTGGCGGGACAGCACTCCCAGAGCCTGGAGGCGTGGCTCTGCCATGTGCCCGGGCTGAAGGTGGTGATGCCTTCGACGCCATACGACGCCAAGGGGCTGCTGATGGCGGCTGTCCAGGACGACAACCCGGTGTTCGTCGTCTTCCACAAAGGCCTGCTGGGAATGCCCGGCGAAGTGCCGGAGGAGCCGTACACGATTCCCCTGGGGAAGGCGAACATCGTCCGGCCGGGTTCGAACTTCACGATCGTGGCGACCGCCAAGATGGTGCACGAAGCGACGAAGGCGGCGGCCGAGCTTGCCGAAGAGGGCATCGATGTCGAGGTGATCGATCCGCGGACGGTGCAGCCGCTGGATTCGGAGACGATCATCAACTCGGTGAAGAAGACGCACCGCGCGCTGATCGTGCATGAGGCAGTGCGCTTCGGTGGGCTGGGGGCGGAGATCGCGGCGCAGATCCAGGAGGAAGCGTTCGACTTCCTCGATGCGCCCGTTGGCCGCGTGGCCGCGCCGTTTTCGCCGGTGCCGTTCAGCCCGGTGCTTGAGAAGGCGTATCTGCCGAACTCGGACAAGATCAAGGCGGAAGTGAAGCGCATCGTGGGCAGGGCTGGCTAGCTGATGCCGACGGCCGCTCTCGTCCCCGCCTCATGAACCCGGTTGGAATCATCGCGAACCCCGCCTCGGGCAAGGACATTCGCCGCGTGGTCGCTCGCGCCTCGACGTTCGATAACCAGGAGAAGCAGAACATCGTGCGGCGGGCGATCGCCGGGGCGGTGGCGGGTGGAGCGCGGCACTTCCGGTACATGCCCGATGGCTACGGGATCGTTTCGGAGGCGGCCGCGGAGGCCGTGTACGAGGGGATGTTCGAAGCGGTGGAATCGCCGGGAACCAACAGCGCGCTCGATACCGTGCGGGCTGCACGGTACCTCGAAGAGGCGGGTTGCGGCGCTGTTATCACGCTCGGTGGAGACGGCACGAACCGGGCGGTTACGCTCGGCTGGCTGGATGTGCCGCTGGTGCCCATTTCGACGGGTACGAACAACGTCTTCCCGCGGTTCGTTGAGGCGACGGTCGCGGGTGCGGCGGCCGGGCTCGTCGCCAGCGGACGGATTCCCCTCCTGGAGGTCCAGCAGGTGGCGAAGGTCGTGCATGCGGAGATCGACGGGGAGCGGGACGACCTGGCGCTCATAGATGCGGTGTTCCTGGATGACCTGTTCGTCGGATCGCGAGCTATCTGGGACGCTTCGAAGCTGAAGCTGGCGCTCCTGACGCGTGCCCAGCCGGACGTGGTGGGTATCTCCTCGATCGGCGGGCTGCTCCACCCGGTTGGTGAATCGGATGACCACGGGCTGGTGGTGATGTTCCGCGGGGACACGTCTGTGTTCGCGCCAATCGCGCCGGGCCTCTATTCGGATGTGCCGATCGAGTCGTTCCGGACGGTGGCGTTCGAGGAGCTATTCACCGTGGAGGGCCCGGGCATCCTGGCGTTCGACGGTGAGCGGGAGCGCATCCTGCAGCCGGGGCAACGGGCAACGTTGCGGATCGTGCGGGATGGCCCGCGTGTTATTGACGTCCACCATACGATGAATTTGGCGGCCTGCCGCGGCCTGTTCCGCACGCCGCTTCCCGAGGTGAGAAATGGCGACTGAACTCGTGATCCTCAAGCTTGGTATGACGATGACGGAGGGCACGGTAGCCGAATGGCTGGTGCCCGATGGCGGCGAAGTGAAGATCGGTGAGCCGGTGTATCGGCTCGAAACCGAGAAGATCGAGATGGACGTGGAAGCGGAGGCGCCGGGAATCGTCCGTCACGTGGTGCCGGTGGGCTCGCTCCTGGAGTGCGGGGTGATTGTCGGGTACATCCTGGCGCCGGGAGAGGCGCTGCCCCGCGTGGCGGCGCCTGCGGCCGGCGTTGCTGCAGCGCCGGTGGTGGCGGCCGCAGCGGTCGCGGCTCCTGTCGCGGCGGCACCGGCGGTTGAGGGCGGGCGTGTGCTCGCTTCGCCGGCGGCGCGGCGCCTGGCCCACGAGCGGGGGATCGACCTCGGTGCGATCACAGCGACTGGCCCCGAGGGGCGAGTAACAGAGAGCGACGTCCAGAACTACCGGCCGCCAGCAGCCGCTGCTCCCGCAGGGGCTGCTGAGGAGACGAGCGGCGACGTCGTCGCTTCTCCGCTTGCGAAGAAGCTGGCCGAGCAACTGGGCGTGGATATTCGGACTGTGAAGGGGACCGGCCCCGGCGGACGGGTGACGAAGGAAGACGTTGAGGCTTCGGCAGCGACCGTGAAGGCCGCGCCGGCAGCCTCAGCACCTGCCCCGGTTGCACCCCGGCCAGCCGTCGCCGCGGGCGAGATCATGCCGCTCCGGGGTATCCGCAAGGTGATCTTCCAGCGGATGCACCAGTCGCTGCAGTCCATGGCGCAGCTGACGCTGGCGATGGAGGTGTGGATGGACGAAGCGGTGAAGCTTCGGACGCAGCTTGTCGAAGAGTGGGCGGCGGATGGCGTGAAGCCTTCGTATACGGACCTCGTGATCAAGGCGGTAGCGAAGGCGCTTCGTAAGCACCCGATGATGAACTGCCAGGTGGTAGAAGAGGGGATCCAGGTGCTGGGCGAGATACACGTCGGGATGGCGGTGGCGTTGCCTGATGGCCTGGTGGTGCCGATCATCCGCGACGCGTACGACCTCTCGCTCAAGCAGATCGCGACCGAATCCTCGCGGCTGGCGGAGGGCGCCCGCGGCGGCAAGCTGGGGCCGGACGACTACGCGGGGGGTACGTTCGCGGTCACTGCGCTGGGAATGTTCGGGGTCGACATGTTCACGCCGATCATCAACGCGCCAAACGCCGGCATCCTGGGCGTCGGGCGGATTCACGACGGCATCGCCTGGGAGGGTGAGCGGCCGGTGAAGCGCCAGCAGATGACGCTGAGCCTGACGTGGGACCACCGTGTGGTGGATGGGGCGCCAGCGGCGGAGTTCGTGCAGACGGTGAAAGGGCTGTTGGAATCGCCGTACCGGCTGCTGGTGTAGCTATTGACGAGGGGAGGCCGTCCGCGAAGAATACAGAAGAGTGAGGAGAGACATGGCAGACGCGGCACCCCTGATCAGAGAGATCCCTGCAGACGTGCAGGCGCGGATCCGGGCGCTTGCTGACAACCCGGAGTACCGCACCCGAATTGCTGAGGCGCTGGCAGCAGTTGAGCGCGGCGACACCGGACGGGTGTACAAGAAGGCACGTCCGTAGCGGCGTACGAGGTCCTCGTTCTGTACGCGGCCGAGCAACGCCTCCGCGAGTCGCCGTGGCGGGCCCGCCGTGCATTCGACGTGATACTGGAGCGTCTCAGCGAGGACCCGGAAGTCGATCACCTCACGATCTTCGAGAACTTCCTCTCGACGAATGGACAGCTACGGCTGTACCTCGACCGCACGTTCCTGGTGACCTTCGCCGTTCGGGGTGACAGAGTTCTTGTCCTCGATATCGTGCACACGCTGAGTGGCTAAACGGCGCGCCTCAGGCCGCCGTTCGCTCAAACAGGAGAACACAATGGCTGAAACGTTCGATCTCATCGTTGTGGGTGGCGGCCCCGGCGGCTATGTGGCCGCTATTCGAGCTTCGCAGCTGGGTATGCGGACGGCCATCGTCGAGCGCGAGGCGCTCGGCGGGGTGTGCCTGAACTGGGGGTGCATCCCGACGAAGGCGCTGCTGCGTAGCTCCGACATCTACGGGCAGCTGCAGCACCTGGAGCCGTACGGCCTTTCCGCCGGCAACGTCAGCTTCGACATCGCCAAGGTCGTCGAGCGGTCGCGGACGGTGGCCGGGCAGCTGAGCGGTGGTGTGAAGACGCTGATGCGCCGCAACAAGGTGACCGTCTTCGATGGTGAGGCGCGGCTGGCGGGGCCGGGAACGCTTTCGGTGTCGAAGGGCGGCCAGGCCGTGGCGGAGCTGGAATCGGACCACATTATCCTTGCGACGGGTGCGCGGGCGCGTGTTCTTCCCGGGCTTGAGCCGGACGGGCGCCTGGTGTGGACGTACCGGGAGGCGATGGTCCCGGACATCATGCCGAAATCGCTCCTCATCATCGGCTCGGGTGCGATCGGCATGGAGTTCGCGAGCTTCTACCGGACGATGGGCGCCGAGGTGACCGTAGTCGAGGTTCTGCCGCAGATCCTCCCGGTGGAGGACGAGGAGATCTCCGCCCTTGCCCGCAAGCAGTTCGAGAAGCAGGGCATCGCGATCCACACGGGCGCCAGGGTCACAGCGTTGGAGCGCGGGACGAACAGTGTGAGCGTGACGTTCGAAGGGGCCGATGGCAGCCACGAGATGACGGTGGACCGTGTCATCTCCGCCGTGGGCGTGCAGGGGAACGTCGAGAACCTGGGGCTGGAGGGGACCGGCGTGGTGGTCGACCGGGGATTCATCATCGTCGACCAGTGGCAGGAGACGGGCGAGACGGGCGTCTACGCGATCGGCGATGTCGCGGGCACGCCCTGCCTGGCGCATAAGGCGAGCCACGAGGGCGTTATCTGCGTCGAGCGGATTGCCGGGCTGGAGACGGCGCGCCCGTTGAACAAGCGGCGGATCCCGGGCTGCACGTATTGCAACCCGCAGGTTGCGAGCGTCGGCCTGACGGAGAAGGCTGCCCGGGAAGCGGGATACGAACTGAAGGTGGGTAAGTTCCCGTTCATCGGCAACGGCAAGGCGATCGCCATGGGCGAGCCTGAGGGCCTTGTGAAGACGGTGTTCGACGCGAAGAGCGGTGAACTGCTTGGCGCGCACATGGTCGGCGCGGAAGTGACGGAGCTGATCCAGGGGTTCGTTATCGCGATGACGCTGGAAGCGACGGAGGAGATGCTGATGGAGGCGATCTTCCCGCATCCGACGATCTCTGAGGCGATGCACGAGTCCGTCCTGGCCGCTTACGGCCGAGCGATTCACATCTAGTGTCAGTCGTCTTCCTCGTCGTCGTCGCTGCCGCGTTGTTGTTCGATGAAGTAGGCCACGGCGGCGGCGGCCGCTGAGGCGAGGGCGACCCATTTTCCGATGCTGAAGAGGAAGCGAACGGCCTTTACAACAACCCAGAGGACGGCGAGGAGCGCCACGCCACCGGCCGCAAGGATGGGCAACGGGATGTCGCGGTGGAGGCCGCCGGCGATGTCGCGCAGCTGTTCGCCGATGTCGGCCCGGGCGTAGTCGTGCTCTACTCCGTCTGGTGGCTCAGTCATCGAGTTCGTTCGGCGCGGTGATGCGGACGCGATTCTTCGTCTCAACGACGAGGTAGTGGAGGAGTTCGGTTTCGCGGGCGGGTTCGTCGAATGCGCCACTGGAGATCCCCTCGCAGAGGCTATCCTGGCGCCCGCGGACGGACGCCTGGAGTTCGCCGAAGGTTGCAGGCAGCGGGACGGCGCCGAGGAGGCCATCAAGCAGCGTCCATTCCTCGCGCAGGTGGCTTTCTTCCTGTTCCAGTTCGCGCTTCACTATCGCGAGCGAATTCGAGGCGACGAGGAGCTGGAAGCGGAGCCAGCGGTCGGTTTGCGTTTCGGATTGGCGTCGAAGGAAGCGGCCAACGCCGTCGAGGAGTTCGAGTGCGGTCGCGCGGTCTTGCATGTCAGCAGGCTCCTACGAGGCGAAGGACTTCGAGTTCGGTATCGGCGGCGCGGCGGCCGATGGCGGCGTGCTCGTGGCTATCCATGATCCCGCTCAGGTGCTGGTGCGCCTGCATCATGCAGATCACGGACCAGCGCACGTTCTGGAAGACCTCCCAGAGACGGAGGCGGTCGCGATCGATGGTGACGCCGCTGTACTTCTCGTAGGCCTGGACCCAGGTCTCGCGATCGGCGATTCCGCCCGCCGCGAGGTCCCGCCGGTTGAAGCGCCAGACCTTGGTCAGGAACCAGGAGAGGTCCTCTTCTGCCTCGCCGATGTGGGTGCCTTCCCAGTCGAGGTTCGCGGTCAGGCCGTTCCTGTCGTACATAATGTTGCCAACGCGGAGGTCCCCGTGGACGACGTGGAGCGGCCGCGTGCGCGGCGCGAGGGTGGCGGTGTTCCGGGCCATCCAGCGGAACGACCATTCGAGGAGCGGGTGAGTGTTGATCTTGACGCGTTCGTATTCGATGCGCTGGCGCTCAAGTTCGACGGTGAGACATTCGGCGTTGGCATCGGGGGCCCGGAGTGCGTCGCCGACTTCGTCGGGAGTAATGGTGTGGACCTTCGCGATGTCCTCGGCGAGCTGCTGAACGAGCGCGCGGCGGCAGTCTGCGAAATCGGGTGAGGTCACGAGCTGGCGGGGGTTGGTTTCGCCTGGCATGCGGGTCATGAGCATGAAGGTCTGGCCGCGGCTGTTTTCGCCGACGTAGATGGGTTTCGGGCAGCGCACGCCGCGATCGTGGGCCAGTTTCATGACGACGAACTCAGCGCGAGACTTGGCGGCGTCGTCCCGAGCGGGGGGACTGAGGCGGACGACGAGTTCGTCCGTTCGGCCGGGGAAGACGGCGTCCGCGCCCCAGGAGTCGTGCATGGCGCCGCCAGCGAGGAGCCGGGCGCCTGTGACTTCGAGGGTGGGCATGTCGAGGCCCTGCCTGACGGCGGCAGTGACGATCTCCGAGGAACCGATTGGGTCAGCCATGGAGGCGTATTGTGGCCCCGCGAAGCATGGAGCGCGAGCGACGGGCATGGGCGGCGTTAACCGGGGAATGCGGGGATGACTTCGGCGGCCCAGGCGCGCAGCGAATCCCAATCGAGCGGCGGCCGGACGGAGATGTTGACGCGAGCACAGCCGGCCTCGACATACCGTGCGACGAGGTCGCGCGCTTCGGCCGGGGTACCGAGGACTACGCCGCGGGAACGAAAGGCCGGGGCGGCGGCTCCCCAGCTCTCGCTGAAGTGGGCCTCGCTCCGCGCGCGGTCGGACTCGTTAGCTGCGAGGTGGAAGCTGAGGTTGACGTTCCTTTCGATGCAGGCCGGGTCGCGGCCTTCGCGTTCGCAGTACTCGTCCAGGAGCGCCGAAAGCCGGGTGAACTCCTCGGGCGAGGTGTATGGCGAGTTCCAGCCGTCGGCGTGGCGGGCGACCATGCGGAGGGTGCGCTTTTCGCCGTTCCCGCCGATCCAGATGCGCGGGTTCGCCTGGAGGGGCTTCGGATTGCAGGCCGCATTCGTGAGGGTGAAGTGCTTACCGGCGAAGTTCGCGCGTTCCTGCGTGAGGAGCAGCTTCACGACCTGCATCCCCTCTTCGAGGATGTCCAGGCGCTCTTTGATCGAGAGGAAGGGGATGCCGTATGCGCGGTACTCAGCTTCGTGCCAGCCAGCGCCCAGGCCGACCTCCATCCTGCCGCCGCTGAGGTGGTCGATGGTGGCCAGGGCGTTGGCGAGAACGGCCGGGTGGCGGTAGTTCATTCCGAGGACGACGACGCCGACGCGGACGTTCTTCGTCAGGCAGGCGAGGGCGGCCATGCCGGTCGTCGCTTCGAAGCAGGGGCCATCGCCGCCGTGGATCGCGGGGGCTTCGTAGAAGTGGTCGGAGATATCAATCCAGTCGAAGCCGGCCTCGTCGGCCCACTTCCAGGCGCGGATCAGTTCGTCGATGGAGATGTCCTGGGGGATGAGGTGCAGTCCGAAGTTCATTGGGGTCACTCCCGGTGCGGCCGTCCGTTGAGGAAGACTATCCGATCCCGCATTTCCGCGGCTGACCGGTGCTGGTTAGATGACTTCCCACTTGCCTTCTTGCGCCGCGATCTGTTCTTCGCCCCAGAGCCTGTCCGCTTCGAAGTCAGCCTCAATCTCTTCGCGATGGGCGTAGTAGTAGGCGAGCGCGGCGTGGATGCCGGCCAGGGAGGCGTGGGGGAAGTCTTCGAGGATCTCCCCCGGCGTTCGGCCCTGCTGGTGGTCGGCGACGATCGTGTGAACGGTGATGCCGGTACCGTTGAGGCAGGGGCGGCCGCTGCGGAAGCCTTCGCGGGCGGTCAGAAATTCGTCGATGTCGATGGTTGCGACAGTCATGGAACGAGTCTACCAGCCTCCGGGGCGTGGTGGAGGGTGAGGCGGTGAGGCGCCCCTGCTGACGCACGGGCCACGGTGGCAGTGGAGGGGCCTGGGCTGGATGAGCGGCCGTGGAATGCCCTCGCTGACGCTCGGGCTACGGACGGCGCGGGCTACGGGTAGCGAGGGGCGGTGGTCGGAGGGGCTCAGAGGCCATACCAGTCTCGACGCGTGCGAATCCACTCACCGACCTTCTCGCCGATCATGATCGTCGTCAGGTTGGTGTTGGCGCGCGGTACGGAGGGCATGATGGAGGCATCGGCAACGACGAGCGCTTCGACGGCGTGGACGCGGCCGAACTGGTCGACGACGGCCTCTGGGTCGGTGGCGGGGCCCATCTTGGCCGTGCCGCAGGGGTGGAATCCGCTGGCCGAGAACTTCCGGAGCAGCCCCGCGAGCGCGTCATCGGTCAGGTCGCGGTCCGGGGAGGGGAAGAGGACCTCCTTGATGATGCCGCGGTAGGCGGGAGCGCGGGTGAAGGCGAAGGCGTCGCGGAAGGCTGCGGCGAGGCGGGTGACGTCCCGCTCGTCTTCGCAGAAGCGCTGTTCAGCGATCGGCGTGGCGTGGGGGTCGGCCGAATCGAGCCGGAGGCGGCCATGGCCCTTCACTTCTTCGAGGACGGCGGCGATAGCGAAGCAATCGGGGGCACCGCCGCGCGGGGAGAAGGAGAACGCTTCGATCTGGAGGTCGTTGCGATCCGGGCTGCCCGGCGCCGTGTAACGCAGGATCGTCTGCACGATTGGCTGGTCGAGGTCGAGGATCGATGGGTCGGTCACGCGGCAGAGGACGGCGAGCGCAGGGTGGTCGCAGAGGTGCTCGCCCACGCCGGGGACGTCGCGAACGAGGTCGACGCCGAGCCGTTCGAGTTCGCGCGCTGGGCCGATGCCGGAGCGAAGGAGGATCGGCGGGGTTTGGAGCGCGCCTGCGCTGAGGACGATGAGGCGGCCGCGAAGGGTGGAGACTTCGCCGTGGCGCTCGATCTCCACGCCGGTCGCCCGGCCCTTCTCGACGATGACGCGCTGCACGAGTGTGTCGGCGAGGATCCCCAGATTCGGCCGTGCCCTGGCGGGGGCAAGGTAGCCGATGGCCGTGGAGACGCGGAGGCGGCCGACCTTGTTCATCGGGTGGGGGCCGGCGCCGGAGGACGACGGATCGTTGGCATCGGGACATTCGGGGTAGCCGAGTTCGCGGCTCGCTTCAAGGAAGGCCTGATGGACGAGGGCGAGCTCTTCGTGTGGGTAGCGGCGGATGGAGATGGGGCCAGCGTCGCCGTGATAGGGCGCGTCACCGTAGTCGAGGTCGCGTTCAAGGCGGCGGAAGGCGGGGAGGACCTTCTCCCAGGACCATTCGGGGTTGCCCTGGGCGGCCCAGCCGTCGTAGTCCTCGGGCATGCCGCGGAGGGCGATGGTGGTGTTGACGGCGCTGGATCCGCCGGTGACCTTGCCGCGCGGGAAGACCTGGCCACGCCCAGAGGCCGTTGGCTGGTAGGCGAAGCCCCAGTCGTGGGCGGTGTAGGAGTTGTTGTGGCTGTTGACGAGGTCGTACGGGGTGGCGCCGGTGTCGGGGTAGTCGGGACCGGCGTCCAGGAGGAGGACGCGATTGCGCGGGTCCTCGCTGGCGCGGGCGGCGACAACGGCCCCGGCCGAGCCAGCGCCAACCACGATGATATCGAAGAGTTCGTCGTCCACGGGCAGCCTCCAGGCGGAGAACGATACGGCGTGGGTTAGCGGACCGTCACGCGGCCCGGCAAGGACGAAGAGGCCGGGAAGACGGCGAAGGCCGCTGAACGTCCCGCCCTCATCACCACTCCCCTTCTCCCGGCCCGCCGGGAGAAGGGGAGTGGTGATCTGCCGACACGCTACGCGCGCAGGTCGCGGGCGCGGCTGGCGAGGTCGATGAAGACATCGGCGGCGTGCTTCAGGTTCGTGGCCGTGCTTGAGCCGACGGCGGCCACTTCGACGCGGACGCCCTTCGACTGGACGAGTTCGACGAGGCTCTGGAAGTCGCCATCGCCGGAAGCGAGGACGACGATGTCGAGCCGGTCGAGCATGGAGATGACATCGAGCGCGAGCTCGATATCGACATTCGCCTTGATCGTGCCGTCCTGGAAGCGGCGGAGGGGCTTGGTGACCACCTTGTAGCCCTTATCCAGGAACGGTTCGACGAAGCGCTGGGTTTCGATGCTGACGTTGGGGTCGTCGTGAACGGGCGAGTAGGCGAGGGCTCGAACGAGCTGGCGGCCTTCGGTGAACATGCGGAGGACGCGGCCCCAGTCGAAGCGGACGCGGAGGCGGTCGCAGGCGAGTTCGATGTTGGCGCTATCGACGAAGATGCCGACCCGGGCCGGGGGGGCGCCCGTTACGACAGCGGCGCCGGGACCGGCGTTGCCACCGCGGCGGCCGCCCTCTTCCTGCATGCGGATCAGCTGTTCGATCTGGCGCTGCTGCTGTTCGATAGCACGGAGAAGCGAGGGGATGTCGCCCTCGCCGCGGGGGGTGCGGGGCTGCTGCTCGCGCGGCTCGCGCGGTTCACGGGGCTGCTGGTCGCGCGGCTCACGAGGTTCGCCGCGAGGTTCGCGGGGCTCGCGTGGTTCACGGCCACGTTCGCCGCGAGAGCCACGTGGGCGGTCGCCGCGGGCTGGCGCATCGAGCGCTTCGGCGGGCTCCGCGGTGGTCGTCTCGTCCGAAGGGGACGAGGCGACGGTTGGCTCGGCGGCTTCGGCGGGCGGCTCGGCGGGGGAGCCAGCAGCGAGCGCTTCGGCGGCGGCAGCGGCTTCGGCGAGGGCGGCTCGCGATCGCGAGGGACGGCGGCGAGGCGCCGGTGACGCGGGTTCGCCCGTTTCATCGCTGGCGGGGGCGGAATTCGCCTCGCCGTCTTCGGTGCCAGTGGCCTGGTCCGCGGTTGCCGCGGCGCCGCGGCCCCGGCCACGTCCGCCGCGCGAACGCGTGCGGGGGCGGGCGGCGAGGTCGTCGAGCACTTCGGGGGAAGGCTCGGGGAGGTCGTTGGTGGGTTCGGATGCGGCGGGAGCCTGTTCGGCATCCCGGCGCCTGGGGAAGATATTGAGGGCCATAGAGAGTTAGAAGTTTCCCATCCTTTGGAGAACGCTGAGTCGGGCGGCCACGTTGCCCGCGATCCGCTCGATCGCCTTTGCCGATTCGGATTCGGGGTGACCGAAGACAACGGGCGTACCGGAGTCTGCGCCTTCCCGAACGATCGGTTCAATCGGGATTTCACCGAGGAAATCGATGCCGAGGTTTTCGGCGGCTTTGCGGGCGCCACCGTGGCCAAAGATGTCATACCGTGTTCCGGTATCCGGGGCGATGAAGTAGCTCATGTTCTCGATCATCCCGAAGACGGGCACATCGAGCTTTTCAAACATCGCAACTGCTTTCATTGCGTCTTCGACCGACACCTCCTGGGGGGTCGAGACGATCACGGCGCCGCTGATTGGCGCGTCCTGGGCCATGCTCATCGAGGCATCGCTGGTCCCGGGTGGGAGATCGACCACGAGATAGTCGAGTTCTCCCCACGGGACATCGTGAAGAAGCTGACGAACGGCGCTGCCGATCATCGGACCGCGCCAGACGACGGGTGTGCCCTTGGGCAACAGAAAGCCGATGCTGACGACGCGGACGCCGAAGCGTTCAACGGGACGAAGTCCGTCGGTGCTGTCTTTCTGGAGGCCCTGGGCGAGGCCGAACATCGTCGGCACGTTTGGGCCGGTGATGTCGGCATCGACGAGGCCAACGCGGGCGCCGGCCTTGGCCAGGGCGACGGCGAGGTTGGAGGCGACGGTGCTCTTGCCGACGCCGCCCTTGTTGCTGGCGATGGCGATGATGTTGCGGACGCCCTCGATCGGCTTCTGGCCTTCTTTCGGGCTGGAAGCGCGAACTTCCGCTCCCCACTCGATATCGACGCCGGCTATCCCGATGAGGGCGAGCGCGGCTTCGACATCCTGGAGGATCTTGTCTTTGAGGGGGCATGCCGGGGTGGTGAGTTCGATCTTGACGCGAACCCGGTCACCTTCGATGGCGATATCTTTGACCATCCCAAGGCGGACGATGCTGGCGTGAAGTTCCGGGTCGTTCACGGTCGCGAGCGCGGCCATGACCTGGTCGTTGGTCACTGCGGTTCCTGCAGCCATGTGTCCTTCCGTCGTCTGTTGGTAGAGACGAGCGCGACGCTTATATGAAGCGTGCGTTACAGCGCGCCGTGCGCCGGCAACCTTTGGGCCGCTGCGCCGTTACAGAAAGTATGGCACGTTCCGGCCTAAGCCGCCTGAACTGGATGCGTCGGTGGTCTCCCTATGCGGGTAAACCCCGATATCGCGTTTACGCCAACTTTGTTGAACTCAGGCTACAGTTCAGTGCAAATCGCTATTATACTACCGGTCGGTAGGGTGGAATGAGGTTACCAATGAACCAGCACGCAACGATCGACGCGCCGTCCGCCTCCTGCAGGCACCACTGGGTGATCGACACGCCGAACGGCGCCGTGAGTGGAGGGCGCTGCAAGCGGTGTGGCGTCGACAAGGAGTTCCGCAACTCGAGCGAAGAGATGATGTGGGACAGCGATAGCTTCAGCCTGAACGGATCGCGGTTCCGCGGGCGTCGCGGCGAGGGCATGGGCGGGCTCTCCTAAGCGCGCCAAGGCTCCGATCCAAAACCCTGCCCCGCGAACGTGGGTGTCCATCACACCTGGGAGCCGCCCCGGCCAGCACGAGCCCCCGCCGATGCCGCGCGCGTGGACAAGCGGGACGCCGGGCGGGCATGGGCGCTTGGCCCGCCGCTCCCTCGCGGTCGCGGTACTGACGGTCTCGCTCGCACTGCCATGCGGAGATCTGACGGACACTCAATGAGCGTTCCCTACTGGCGGTGACGAGTACACTGGCGGCATGGCTCAACCAGCGCTGGAAGTCGAACTCGCGCCCGGCCACAAGACTGGCCTGCTCCTCCGAAATCCCGTCATGACGGCCTCCGGGACGTTCAGCTGGGGGATCGAGTTCAAGAAGCAGTTCGACCTTGAGGCGCTGGGGGCGATGGTGAGCAAGGGCGTGACGGTGGCCAGCCGGGCGGGGAACCAGCAGCCACGGGTGGCGGAGACGCCGGCCGGGATGCTGAACAGCATCGGCCTCCAGAACATCGGGATCGAGAAGGTCGTCAACGAGATGGCGCCGCTCTGGGCGACGTGGGACATCCCCGTGATCGTGAACGTGGCGGGCGACACGATTGACGAGTTTGGTGACCTGGCCGGGGCGTTGGATGGCCTCCCCGGGGTTGCGGCGATCGAACTGAACATCTCCTGTCCGAACGTCGACCGCGGCGGAATCGAGATCGGACAGGACCCAGAAGCTTCGGCGCGGGCGACACGGGCGGCGGTGCGCCGGACCGACCTGCCGGTGATCGTGAAGTTGACGCCCAATGTGACGGACCCGGTTGCCCTGGCGCTGGCGGTGGAAGCGGCGGGAGCAAGCGCGATCTGCGCGATCAACACGGTGCTGGGTATGCGGGTTGACCTGCGAAAGCGGCGGCCGGTGCTGCCGCGCGGACGCGGGGGCCTTTCGGGACCGGCGATCATGCCGATCGCGCTGAGGATCGTGCACGATGTGGCGAAGGCGGTGCGGATTCCCGTGATCGGCTGTGGCGGCATCACGACGGGCGAAGATGCTATCGAGTTCCTGATGGCTGGGGCGAGCGCCATCCAGGTGGGGACGGCGACGTTCGCGAACCCGCGCGCGCCGCTCGACGTGCTGGAGGGGCTGGGCGGCTGGCTGGAGGCGAACGGCGTGAGCGATGTTCGGGAGATCATCGGTTGCGCGCGGCTTTGACGAGTAACGGAGTATCGGGGTGACGGAGTGTCGGGGTGACGAGCGGCTCGGCCACTCCGATACCCTGTTACTCCCACACTCCGCTACGCTAGCAAGACCGGGGTGTAGCTCAGCCTGGCAGAGCGCTTGCTTTGGGAGCAAGAGGTCCCGCGTTCAAATCGCGGCACCCCGACCAATCGGCCCATCGGATGGACGTTCAGGCGGCGTGGGCTCCGAGATTGCCGCAGGATGGGCAGCGTGGGGTACGGCTGACGCGCGGTGAATCGCCGAAATGGAAGACGGCCCGGCAGCGGTCACAGCTCACGCGCTGGAACATCTTGCCCTCGGCGCGCTTTCGCGCCCACATCGGTTCCAGTGCCGTTAGCTCGCCCATCGAATGTTCTCCCTGTACCCATTAACGGCCTGAATGCCCGGGGGTTAATGGGGGAAGCCCCGGTATACTGCGCCAATGTCTGAAAGCGTTCGCCACCTCCTCTCGTCGGCCGATATTGAGCCGGCGGAAGTCTCGTTCTTGCTCGATTGCGCCGCCGCCCTGAAGGCGCGTCCCCAGCGCCTGCTGGAGGGCCGGGAGCTGGCGCTGGTGTTCGAAAAGCCGTCGTTGCGGACGCGCGTGAGTTTCCAGGTGGCGATGCGGCACCTTGGCGGTGAGACGATCTACCTTGCGCCGCAAGAGGTGGGGCTGGGCGAACGAGAGCCGATCCGCGACGTCTCCCGCGTCCTGGCCCGCTACGTCGATGTCGTGGCTGTGCGCACGTTTGGCCAAGAGATCGTGGAGGAGTACGCGCGCTACTCGCGCGTGCCCGTGATCAACGCGCTGACGAACCAGGAGCATCCCTGCCAGGCGCTGGCCGATGTGCTGACGATCCGGGAGAAGTTTGGGAAGGACCTGAAGGGCGTTTCCCTGGCGTTCGTTGGCGATGGCAACAACGTGGCCTCCAGCCTGCTGGTGACGGCGGCGTCGCTGGGGATGGACCTGAGAATCGCGACGCCGGCGGGATACGGGCTGCCCGAGGCGATCACGTCCGAAGTGGCCGTCCGCGCGGCGGCGAGCGGGGGCAGCCTGCGGACGGGCAACGACGCTCCTGCAGCCGTCCAGGGAGCGGCGGTGCTGTACACCGACACGTGGACATCGATGGGCTTCGAACGCGAGGCGGAGCAGCGGCGTATCGATTTCGCGGCCTTCCAGTTGAACGCCGGCCTGGTTGAGCGGGCGGCGCCGGGCGCACTGATCATGCACGACCTGCCGGCGCACCGTGGCGAGGAGATAACGAACGAGGTGTTCGAGAGCGCCAACGCGATCATCTTCGACCAGGCGGAGAACCGGGTCTGGGCGCAGGCGGCGGTGGTGGCGTTCCTCCTGGGTGTAGCCGGGGACGTTGGCGCCTGAACCGTGCCGGCGGCCTCCCGCGCTATGATGGCGGGAGACCGGATTGCTCCCACTTCTATGCCAGACGTTGAACACCTTCGCGAAATTCTCGGGCAATTCGATGCGTCGAGCGCCGTCGATGTCCTGCTGATCGCGCTCCTGATCTTCTCGTCGCTCCGCCTGATCAGCGGGACGCGGGCGATGACGCAGGCGCGGGGGGCGCTGGTGCTGGTGCTGTTCGCGGTAGTAATTGGCCGATTGTTGGACCTCACGGTTGTGAACTACGTGGTCGAGCACTCGCTGACGGCGTTGCTGGTGGGAGCGGCGATCATCTTTCAACCGGAGCTGCGCCGGGCGCTGGACCGTCTCGGGCGGACTGGACTGCGGGGATGGATCAGCGATGGCGAACAGAGCGAGGTGATCGATTCGCTGGTGAAGGCGGCGAGCAGGATGGCTTCGGAGCGGCACGGCGGCCTCTTCGTGGTGGAGCGCTCAACGGGCCTTCAGGACGTGATCGATACGGGAATCCCGGTAGACGCGCGGATCTCGCCGGAGCTGCTGGCGGGCATCTTTTTCCCGAACTCACCGCTCCACGACATGGCTGTGGTCCTCCGCGATGAACGTGTGGTGGCGGCTGGCTGTGTCCTTCCGCTGGCGGGGGAGCTTTCGGAGGCGGACCGCAACCTGGGTACGCGGCACCGGGCGGCGATCGGTATCACGGAGCAGACGGACGCGTTCTCCCTGGTCGTTTCGGAGGAGACGGGCGAGATCAGCCTCGCGCTGGGCGGGCGACTTCTGCATGTGGCCGATGAGCGCCGGCTGCGGGCGATGCTCGAAATCCTCTTTACGGCGAACGGCACGCTGCCCCTTGGCGCGCGGCTACCCGATTGGCAGATGCCGGTATGAGCCGCCACACCGTGTCGTGGCGAAGAGGCTGGAAGGGGCCGTGGCAGCTGGCGCTGGTGGGCGGGAGGAGCATCACGAGCCACTGGGCGCTGTCCGCGTTCAGCCTCGTCGCCGCGTTCGTTATCTGGATGATCGTGCAGGATGTGGACAACCCGCGAGTCGAGGGCCGCGCCCCCGCTTCCGGGGGCATCGCGGTGCGTGCGGTGAACGTCAGCAACGGCCTGATCGTCGGCGACCTGGACTCGGTAACGGTTATCGTCCGGGCGCGAAAGGACGACCTCGGGGACCTTCGCCCGGACGACTTCGTGGCGGAAGTCGACGCCAGCCAGCTTTCACCTGAGGAAGGCGACGCGCGGGAGCTCGCGGTCCGGGTCACGAGCCGCCGGCGGGGCGTAGACATTCTCTCGGTCTCGCCGAGCACCATCCCGGCGCGGGCGGTGCGGGCACTGGAGAAGGAGGTGCCGGTCGTTGTCCGGGTCGTGAAGCAACCGCCGGATGGATTCGCTATCGACGAGGCGACGTCCGTTCGGATCGAACCGGCCACGGTGACGGTTACGGGTCGAGAGCAGCTTGTCGAACAGGTGGAGGCGGTGGAGCTGGACCTGAACCTTGGGGCCGTGCGCGGGGGGGAGTTCTCGTTCGAAGGCGACCTCGTCGCGCGTACAGCGACCGGGAACGAGATCCAGGTCTCGCTCTCCTCAACGCGAGCGCGGGCCACGGTGAACGTCACGCAATCGTTCGTCCAGCGGCGGCTTGGGCTTCTCCCCCAGGTAACGGGCGTGACACCGGGCTTCGTCGTGACGGCGGTGACGGTGCGGCCGGCCACCGTCCTGGTTTCGGGTCCGAAGCAGATTGTGGACGGATTGCCGGCGACGCTGAACGTGGAGACGTTCGACATAACGGGGCAGCGCCAGACGGTTTCGGTGGCGCGGAACATCGAGCGTCCGCCGAACATCAGCACGGACCCGCAGACGGTGACGGTGGAGGTGCGGATCGAGCCGATCATCCGTTCGGCGACGCTTGTGTTGGCGCTCTCCATCTCTGGCTCGCCGCCGCCCGGGCTCGTCCTGGAGCCGGGCGTGTACACAGTGCGGGTGCAGGTGACGGGACCGATGACGCTTATCGATGCGTTAGAGACTGGCGCGTTTAAGGCGACGATCTCGCTCGCGGGAGCGGTTGCGGGGACCGCCCTGTACACTGCCTCAGTGACCGCACCATCAGACATTCGCATTGACGGCGTTGAGCCGATTAGCCTTACCCTCCGCCCGGGCATCGGGCCTTGAGCCAGGCCGCGACGGCAACCCTGCCCCGCGTCGTGATCGTTGGCCGGCCGAACGTCGGCAAGTCGTCGCTCTTCAACCGGATTGTCGGTGAGCGAAAGGCGATCGTGGAGGACGAACCGGGAACCACCCGCGACCGCGTGGAGGCGGACGTCGAATGGCTCGACAAGCGCTTCCGCCTAATCGATACCGGGGGCTTTGAGACTGAATCGGAGAACGTTTACGGCCCGCTTATCCTCGATCAGATTCGGACAGCCGTGCGAGACGCGGCGATCATCCTGCTCTGCGTGGATGCGCGTGACGGCCTGACGGCGAGCGACTACGACATCGCCGATGAGGTACGCCGTTCGGGCAAGACGATCCTCGTGCTGGCGACCAAGGCGGACAATGACCGGCGGGAGGCGCAGGGAATCGCCGAGGCGGCGCGGCTCGGGTTCGGCGAGGCGCTGCCGCTAAGCGCGCTTCACGATTCTGGCGTGGGGCTGATGCTGGATATCGTGGTGGCGACGCTGCCGGATACGGCCCCACTGGTGGAATCGGACCGTGTTCGGATTGCGGTCATCGGGCGGCCGAATGTGGGCAAGTCGATGCTGGTCAACGCCCTGCTGGGCGAGGAACGGGTGATCGTCAGCGATGTGGCGGGGACGACGCGGGACGCTGTGGACTCCGAACTGGACCGGGCAGAGGGGGACTTCCTGCTGGTGGATACGGCGGGCATCCGGCGGCCGGGCAAGCTGGGCAAGGGGATCGAGCTGCATTCGGTGATGCGGGCGAACACGGCGGTGGAGCGGTGCGACGTTGCGGTGCTCGTGGTGGATGGGACGGTGGGTGTGACGGCGCAGGACACGCACATCGCGGGGATCGTCCTGGAGTCGTACAAAGGGTTGATCATCGCGGTGAACAAGACGGACCTGTGGGAGGACGAAGAGACGCAACGCGCCTGGATCGAGCGGCAGATGCAGGGCCGGTTGCAGTTCGCGCCATGGGCGATGATTACGTTCATCTCGGCGCTGGAAGGGCGCGGGCTGGAGCAGCTGCTGACGCTCGCGCGGGAGTCGCGCGACACAAGGCGACGCCGCCTTTCGACGCCGGAGCTGAACGCGATCTTCGCAAAGGCGATGCGCGAGCACGTTCCGCCGCTGGTACGGAACCGGCGCTTCAAGCTGCTCTACGCCACGCAGGCTGGTGTTGAACCGCCAACGTTCGTGCTCTTCGTGAACGATCCTGCGCTGGTGCACTTTAGCTATCGGCGGTACCTGGAGCGGAGCATTCGGGACGCCGCAGATTTCGAAGGAACGGCGATCAAGGTGGTGTTGAGGGGCCGGACGGAGGAGGGTCCCGTGCGATGACCGGATACCTCGTCAACATCCTCACCGGGTACCTCCTCGGGTCTCTGCCGATCGGCCTGCTGGTGGGGTACGCCTGGTTGCATCGCGACATTCGCCAATCGGGGAGTGGCAAGACGGGGGCGACGAACGTGCTGCGAACGGCGGGCAAGGTGCCGGCCGCCCTCGTGCTCATCGGCGATGTGGTGAAGGGCACGGCGCCGGCGCTGCTCGGACGATTCCTGTGGGATGACGCGGGCGTGGCCGCGGCGGGCGCTGGCGCCGCGATCGTTGGTCACATCTGGCCGGTGTTCGCCGGCTTCCGGGGTGGCCGAGGCGTTTCGACGGCGTTTGGTGGGGTGCTTGGCCTGACGCCACTGATCGCCCTCGGGTTTCCATTCGCGGCGGCGCTGGTGGTGTTCGGTACGCGCTACGTCTCGCTGATGTCGGTGGTGGTGACGCCGTTGGCGGCGCTCGTCATCCTGGTGTTCGTGCTGACTGGAGCGGAGCCGCCCGCGTACGCCTGGTTTGGGCTGTTCGCGGTGGTCTTGATCGAGTACATGCATCTCCCGAACATCCGGCGGCTGTTGGCCGGCACCGAACCGCGGATTGGGCGCGGCGGCGACCGCTCCGCGACGGGCTAGATGGCCACGTACGCCGTCCTCGGGGCAACTTCGTGGGGCCTCACGCTCTCTTCGCTCCTGGCGGGCAACGGACACGACATAACGGTCCTCGTGCGTTCCGGGCGGGAGGCCGAGGAGATCCGGGAGCGAGGGGGCATCGCGCGCTTGCCCGAACTCCGGCTGGGGCCGGAGATCGAGATCGTCTCAATCGATACGGCGATGCCCCGGGGCGAGGGGCTGGTGCTGGCCGTGCCGGCGCAGACGTTCGGCGCGAACCTCGCGGCGTTGAAGGGATGGAGGAGTATCCCTGTTCTGAGCGTGGCCAAGGGGATCGAACGGGCCTCCGGGCGGCGGATGTCGGAGATCGTGACAGCAGCCGGGTGGACGCCGGATTCCGTCTCCGTGCTCTCCGGCCCCAACCTTGCGCACGAGATCGTGGCGGGGCTCCCGGCGGCTGCCGTGGTGGCTTCGACGAATGAGGAGCAGGCGGAGGGCTGGCAGCAGGCACTCGGTGGCCCGGCGTTTCGCCTGTACCGCTCGAGCGATGTGATCGGTGTGGAGTTCGCGGGGGCGATGAAGAATGTCATCGCGATCGCGGCGGGGGCGGCATCCGGGATGGGCTTTGGGGCGAAAACGCTGGCGGCGCTTGTCCCCC
>CAZQCR010000006.1:0-33980 GCA_964591745.1 uncultured Anaerolineaceae bacterium | reverse complement strand
AGCTGGGTTCAGAACGTCGTGAGACAGTTCGGTCTCTATCCGCCGTGGGCGTAGGAAATTTGAGAGGATCTGCCCCTAGTACGAGAGGACCGGGGTGGACGGACCGCTGGTGTGCGGGTTGTTCCGCCAGGAGCATTGCCCGGTAGCCATGTCCGGATCGGATAAGCGCTGAAAGCATCTAAGTGCGAAGCCGACCTCAAGATGAGATTTCCCACCGGGTTAACCGGGTAAGACCACAGGAAGACTACCTGTTTGATAGGCGCCAGGTGTAAGGGCAGTAATGTCTTCAGCTGAGGCGTACTAATGGTCGAGGGCTTGACCTTCATAAAGGCACGCTAGATACGATTTGCCAGCAGTAACCATCGCTCTTCAGTTTCTTCAGGTGTAGCAGCTCACCGCGGGGTGGAGCAGTGGCAGCTCGTCGGGCTCATAACCCGAAGGTCAGGGGTTCGAATCCCTTCCCCGCTACCAAGCACCTTCAGAAGGCCTCCCGGCGACGGGGGGCCTTCTTGCTTCCCGCGCTTCACTCCAAGGGCGCCGGCCCGGGGCGTTCCGGGCGGGACGGCTCGTGTGTTACGCTCCCCGCCATGCCCGTCCTTTTCGTATCCCAGGCGTTCGCGGAGGCTCACGAGGCAGAGCTTTCGGCGCTTTCGGCGGCCTCCACTCTCGGCCCGCTCCGCGTGGTTCGTATGCCGACTGGCGGCGAGGTGGACGCGGCCGAAGTTCGCGACGTCGAGGCAGCTTTCGTCTCTGTCGATATGAACAACGAGACGGGGGACATTCGCCGCTTTCTCGCGGCTTTGGGGGCGGCTCCCAACCTTCGCTGGATGCACATCGGTTGGGCGGGAACGGATTCGCCGTTCGTGCAGGCGCTTATGGATCGGGGCGTTGGCGTTTCGAACTCTTCGGGCGTTACTTCGGAGCCGATCGCGCTCTCGGTGGTCGCAGGGATGCTTGCGCTGCATCGCGGCCTCCTCCGTTGGAGGGAGGCGCAGGCGCGGCATGCCTGGGAACCGCTGGGGCGGAGTCTCGCCCCGCCGGACCTTCGGGGCCAGGTCATAACCATCCTCGGGCTGTGTGCGATTGGCCAGTATGTCGCGACGTTCGCGCGGGCCCTCGGCCTGCGGGTGGTGGGCGTCCGCCGGACGCCGGCGACGGCGGCCGACGGCGTGGATGAGTGGGTCCCGCCTGAGAGGGTGCACGACGTCCTGCCGCGGACCGATTGGCTGGTGAGCACGATCCCGTTGACGGCGGCGACGCGCGAGATGATCGGCCGGGAAGAACTGGCGCTCCTGCCGCGCGGCGCGCACGTCATCAACGTCTCGCGCGGTGCGATCTTCGATGAAGTGGCGCTCCTTGAAGCGTTGAGCACCGGCCATGTGGCGGGCGCCTACCTCGATGTCTTCGCAACCGAGCCACTCCCGCCAGACTCAACCCTCTGGGACCTGCCGAACGTGATCATCAGTCCCCACGATTCGTGGCCCTCGGCCGGGAACAACGGCCGGGCCGACCAGGTCTTTCTCGACGAGCTGGAGAACTGGCTCCAGGGCCGGCCGGTGACGCGCCTGGTTTCGGAGCGCTGAGGGCAGCCCTCGGACGGCGGGCGACAGGGAATCCAGGTGGGGCTCAGGCAGCCGTTAACACCACCGTGTATACTCGCCGTCGCCATGAAGAGCTTCGCGACAACCATCGACATTCGCGGGGACGCGGGGGCCATTTGGACCATCCTTTGCGATGTCCAGCGTTGGCCGGAATGGAACACAACGGTGACGAAGGTGGAGGGGGAGTGCCGCCCAGGTGGCACGGTCACGGTCCGCACGAAGCTAAATCCGGGGCGGACGTTCCCAGTCAGCGTTCGGGAGTTCACCCCTCCTTCACGGATGTCCTGGGGGAGCGGCATGCCGCTCGGTCTGTTCAAAGGCGAACGGACGTACACCCTGGAACCGGGCGGCGATGGAACCACGACTTTCACGATGCGAGAGGCGTTTAGCGGTCCGCTCGCCCCTCTTATCGGGCGTTCGATCCCGGATATGCAGCCGGCATTCGATGAGTTCGCGGCATGTCTGAAGGCGAAGGCCGAAGCATCCGAAGGGAGTCCAGGTGGTGGATAGCACACGGGGTACCGGTTCGAAGGAGGATCCGTGGGTGCTCAAGACGCCTACCGGGGGCGCCGAGTACACGGTTTACCGGGATCCCGCCGCAGATCCGCCCGTCCTGGTCTGCCAGGTGGGGACTACGAAGCTCAGCTACCACCTCCGCTGTATCGAAGATCTGCACGCGATGCTCGAGGCTCACGGCGATTGGATGCCACTTGGCAGCGCGGACGAGCAGAAGGCCGCGGCCGAGGGTACCGTCGAGGGTTGGGGGCGATCGGAGAGCAACCCGGTGGGTGGCTGGTATGGCCTCCGTAAGGGTTACCGGGGCCGCTTCGGGATGTACGTCCCGCCGGTTCTCGAAGTGTTGGGCCTCGCCGAAGTGGAGCACGCGGCCCGCAACAACCGAATGCGCGCCATCTAGATCCACCTCCCCGGCCAACGGGCCGCAGATACGCCGGGCCGAGCGGAAGGTAGACTGACGTATCACCACCCTCCCAGGAGCCACGCTTTGGATCTGATCCTCATCCGCCACGGACTGCCATTCACGATCACCGGCGCTGACGGCCCGGCCGACCCGCCGTTGATGGACACCGGCCACGACCAGGCGAACCGCATGGCCGCCTGGCTCGAGGGTGAGCATTTCGACGCTCTTTACACAAGCCCGCTTCAGCGGGCCCGTCAGACCGCGGAGCCGCTGGCAACGCGCCGAAGCCTGGAGCCAATCGTGCGAGATGGGCTTGCAGAGCTGGACCGTGACCACGCGGACTACGTTCCCCTCGAGGAGCTCCGGAAGACGGACTACGAGGAGTGGCGCAAGCGGATGAAGGAGGGCTGGTATGGCCCGGGCGACCCGCGGGACTTCCAGCGCTACGTGGTGGAGACGATCGAAACGATCGTCGAGGAGAACCCGGGCCGGCGGGTGGCAATCGTCTGCCATGGCGGCGTGATTAACGCCTGGGGCTCGCACGTGCTCAAGCTCAACGAGATCTTCTTCTTCCAGCCGAACTACACCAGCATCAATCGCTTCGCGGCGGCCCGCAGCGGCGTGCGAACGGTGCTCAGCCTGAATGAGGCGGCGCACCTGCGAGACGACGTGAAGCTGCACCGCTGACCGCGGTCCTGTCCTACGGACGGTAGAGCGTAATCTCCCGGCGCTCCCGAATCCAGGGCGAGAGCTTGCGCCACGGCCGCCCGGCGAGCAGTCCGCCATCGACGACGTGGGCCTGTCCGGTCACCCATTGCGAGTCGTCGCTGGCGAGGAAGAGGGCCATGTTGGCGATGTCTTCCGCTTCGCCGGCGCGGGGGAGCGGCTGGTTGTCCTGGTTCCGTTCGCGCAGCCGTTCGAGGGCGGCATCGACGCGCTCAGGGTCGTTTGCGCCGCGCGGACGGCCGGCTGCGAGCGGTGTGGTGATGTACCCGGGACAGATTGCGTTGACGCGGATGCCCTGTTCGGCCAGTTCTATCGCGGCCGCCTTCGTCATCATCACGACGCCGGCCTTGGCGACGCTATAGATGTGGTTGCCAATACCAGCTTCGAAGCCGCAGACGCTTGCGGTGTTGATGATGCTGCCGCTGCCCTGGGCCTTCATGATCGGCGCGGCGTGTTTAATGCCGAGGAAGACACTCTTGAGGAGGACGTCCATGGTGAGGTCGTACTCGTCGACGGTCGTCTCTTCGAGAGGGCCGTTGGCGCCGCCAAAGCCAGCGTTGTTGAAGAGGATGTCCAGCCTTCCCCAGCGGGAGACGGTTGCGCGAATGAGCCGCTCGATGTCGTCTTCGCGGGCGACGTTGGTGCGGAGGGCCTTCGCCTGGGGGCCGAGTTCATCGGCCAGGGCGAGGGCGACATCCTCCTGGAGGTCGGCGATCATGACGTTCGCGCCCTCTGCGACGAAGAGCCGGGCGGTAGCGGCGCCGATGCCGCTGGCGCCGCCGGTGATGATCGCTACCTTACTATCGAGCCTTCCCATGACTGGCCTCCACAGAGTTCGTTCGGAGGGCGCATTCTACGGTTCGTGGAGCCCGGTGTCCGGTTTCGCGCAGCGACGGGCGTTGTGTGACCTGCTTCACATACAACCGCGGCGTGTTCGGCGACACTGGGCGGCGGGCGGCAGGCACGACGCCGCCGCTCGCTGAGGCGGGGCATGCACGCAAGCACGAAGACGGAACTGACGGCCTTGACGACACGGGCGGTAGTGCTCCCGGCAGGCCCGGAGCGGTGGGAGACGTACATTGCCGGCCTGGGGGAGTTCCAGGCGACGTGGCAGGCCCTGGATGCGAGCGGCGGAAGGGACTACGGATTCCTCCTTGTCGGCTGGGAGACGGTCCGGGGGTTCAGGGAGGTCGGCGGGCCCGCTCGCTTCGGGGGCGTACTGGCGATCAGTGAAGCGAGTCTCGGGGCGATCGGGGCGCCATATGCTGCCGCGAGGGTGCTGGTGCCGCAGGGCGACATCGAAGCGCTCGTTCGCTTCTCCCGGGAGATCGAGCAGTGGTACAGCGGCGCCCTGGCCATGATGGCCTACCCCGGCCACGAGATGGGCGACGCAGGAAAGAGCGTCCGCCTGTTGGATTTCTGGCGGCTGCGTTACTTCGTAAACGCTCGATTCGAGCAGAAGCTGCGGACGTTTCGCGACGGGCGGGAACAGACCGTTGCGCAGGTCATCGCCTCGATTGAGGCACAATACCCGGCCCGGCTCCCGGAGATCTGAGAAGGGCAGAGTCGCCTCGCTCGGCCGATGATGCCAGCCCGCTTCTTAGAACTGGGGGCTGATGCTGTCGGTGCTGATGAGGACGACGAAAATGACCATGAGGACGAGTTCGACCGTGAGAACGAAGCCAACAGCTCCGAGCCACGCGAGCTGGGCCATGCCGCGATTGGCGAACACCGGGATGCCCAGGATGATCGACGAAGAGATGAAGATCAGGGCCGAGATAAGCCCAGCGTCGTTTGCGCTCATGAGGAAGGGAATGATCGGCACGGTGCGGTCTCTCCGGTCATGAATCGGGCCAGCGCTGAGCCAGCGGAGGGATCATAGCGTCAGCTCCGCTTAGGGCGAAACGGTGGAGGGACGCGGTTGTCGCTGCTACAGATGGCGAGCGCGGTAATCCGATATGGCGGCGCGAAGGGCGTCGGCGGCGAGGACGCTGCAGTGAATCTTGTCCTTCGGCAATCCCCCGATGCCCTCCGCCAGCTGCTCGCGGGTGAGCGCCTCCACGGCCTCCAACTCCCAGCCGCGAACCAGCTCGCTGGCGTACGAACTCGTTGCGATAGCCGGGGGACAGCCGCGCGTCTGCCACTTCATCTCGGCGATGCGCCCTTCCGCGACGCGGATCATGACGCGCATCCGATCACCGCAGACGGGGTTTGCGGTCGTCGCTTCTCCGTCCGGGTCGGCCATTTCGCCGGCGTTGCGCGGGTTCTGGAAGTGCTCGACGACAAGGTCGGAATAGGCGGCCATCCGGCGATCCTAGCAGAGCCGCGGGAATCGGGTGGCGCACAATCCGGCGGCCTAAACCAGCCCCAGCGCCTCGAAGACTTCCACGAGCGCGTTCACGTTGCCCGGGTTGTAGTGCGGCTGGACGTACTGGATGTGCCCGTCCTGGCCGATGACGACGAGGGCCCGACGAGACTTCCGCTCCTGCGAGTCCCAGAGGCCGTACGGCTTGGTCGCTTCGCCGTGAAAATCGCTGATCAGCGGGAAGGGGAAGTGGTCTCGCTCCTGAAAGCGGGCGTGGGAGCCGAGGCCGTTATTGTTGATCCCGAAGACTTGGATGCCGGCCTCGGCGAGCGTCTCGTGCTCCTGGGCGAAGACTTTGAGTTCGCTCGTGCAGATTGGCATGCCGTCGTCCTGGTAGAAGAGTAGAAGCATCGGGCCGGCCGCAAGGCTGCCGGGGACCGCGACGCGAATCTCCTCGCCGGCGGTGGTGATGGCCGGCAGGTCGAAGGGCGGCGCGGTCTCGCCGGGCGCAATCGGCTGTTTGCGGGTCTCCGGCGGAGGCGTCGGATCGCTACTCATCGAAGCCTGGCAGGGGGCCAGCAAGCCCGCGCGTGGCTGCGAGAACCCGGACGCGTCCCAGGCCGGCGCTGTCGGTCAGCGTCTCCAACGCCCGCCGGCGGGCGAAGTACTCGGCCAGGTCGTTCCGAGCAGACTCAACGACGCCGCCGAGGCCCATGCTGAGGAGGAAAAGGCCCTGGCTCAGCGGTCCGTGGACGGCGAGCCCTTCATCTTCCGCCGCGGCCGAGATCTCGGAGAGGTTGACATGGGTCGTCATATCCTGCTCTCCGATGTGGACGTAGGGATCGTCGTGGGCGGTATGGCGGTAGAAGCAGAGGAGGGTGCCGGTGGTGCGCCAGGGCGCCCACAGCTCTTCTTGGGGGTAGCCGTAATCGAAGACGAGGACGGCGCCGCGTTCGACAAGCTGGCAGAGGGAGCGCATGGCCGGGTAGGCACGCTGGTTCACTTCGAATCGGCCCGTCTCGGGCGCGTCGTCGAGCGTGACGACTCCGCCCGGCGCCTCGACGAAACCGTCGCCGTCCCAGGCCACCAGGACTTCTATCGGACCGCGCGGCGTGCCATCGAAGAGGCGGACGGGGAAGGCATCGAACAGCTCGTTGGCGAGGACGACGCCGGTCGCGACCGGGGCGACGGCCGGCCGAGCCCACTCGACGCGGCTATCGGACCCAGGGCTGTTCGGCTCGAGCGCCACATAACGGATAGCGGCGCGGAACTTGGGATCCCGGCCCTCGGCCCAATCAAGGATGCTGCGGGCGAGCGTGCCGTCCCCCGCGCCGGGCTCGAAGATCGCAAATCGCTCGGGCGAGCCGAGTGCCTGCCAGGCGTGGTGACACCAGCCCGCCACGGCCCACCCGAACATCGGGTGGATGTGCGGGCTGGTCAGAAAGTCGCCCCCGGTTCCAATGCGCCCCGGCGTGCGGTAGTAACCGAACTCGGGGTGGTAGAGCGCGAGCTCCATGAATCGCTCAAACGGGATCGCCCCGCCACGCATCTCCTCGATGATGGCACGCACGAGCCGGGGGTTGCCGAGGTTTCCGAGGCCGGGGTCGAGGTCGAGTTGCACGATGACAGTGTCCCACGGCCGAGGCTGACGTGCGCGGTACGGGGTGTCCGCGGAGGCTGGTTCGATGGTACCTTTAGGGAGTGCCCGAAACATCGGTGGTTTCCGAACAGGCCCTGGACCGGGCTATCCAAACCCTGGGCGAAGCGTTCGCGATCTTCGACCCGCTTCGCTTTCGCGCCTGGGCCGAGCTGGGCCTGACCACGGCCCAGCTGCGCGTGATGTTCTTGGTGAGGGAATCGCCGGGGGTAACGGCGGGAGAGCTGGCCGAGCGGCTCTCGGTCACGCCGCCGACGATCTCCGGGATCGTCGACCGGCTGGTGAAGATGGACCTTGTCCGCCGCGTGGACGATGTGGCGGACCGCCGCCTGGTGAGAAACCACCTGACAGAGGGCGGTGACCACGCCTGCACACGGATGGAGCGGGGTGGAGACATCTTCCTGCGGCGGATCCTGGTGGAGATGAACCATCACGACATGGACGACCTCGTGAAGGGCCTGATGGCCCTCACGCGGGCCTCGGCCTACGTTTCGAAAGTTGAACCAAACCTGGCGGCGGTCGCCATGCCTGGAGTTACGCTGGGATGACCACGACAAAGCGCATACGCACGATCGATCTCGAAAACCCTTTCCTGGAGTCATTCGAAGGGATGTGCGAGGTCCTCCTCGTGCGCCACGGCGAACAGCAGTTCCGAGAAAACATCCCGCTGGGAGAGGCGCTGGACGCGCCGCTTTCCGAGCTGGGGTGGCAGCAAGCGAGAGCCGTGGGCGAACGCCTGGCGAAAGCCCGGCTCGGGGCGGTCTACTGCAGCCCCCTCGCGCGTGCCCACAACACAGCCAAAGAGGTCGCCAGGCATCACGGGCTAACGCCGACGGTGGACCCGGACCTGAGCGAGATCGACCTCTGGCGGCACGCGCCGCAGGAGAAGGGCCTGCTCGACATCTTTTCGCGAGACGAATTGGTGGCGATTTACCGGGAGGTCTCGGCGACACGCAAGCATGGCGCTTACCCGCTGACCGAGGATGTCGAAGCGTTCAAGGCGCGGATTGTCGGCGCCATCGACCGAATCATCGCGGCGAATATCGGCAGCCGGGTGGTGGTGGCCTGCCACGGCGGAGTGATTAACGCCTACCTGAGCCACCTCATGCGCTCTGGCTACGATCACCTCGTCTCCGTGCATCACACCTCAATCACCGTAGTTCGCGCCGCCGACACGCGCCGCGAACTGCTCACGATCAACGACTACGGTCATGTTATGGCGTTTCAGAGTTCGCGGAGCAGCTTGAACGGCTCACGCTAACGCTACCCTGTCATGTCTTGAAGGAGGCTTGTACCGATGTCCGACGACCGAAACCCGGAAGACGACGAACTGGAAGACGAAAGCCTGGGGCTCGACGAAGAGGTAGACCCCGCGTTCTACGCGAACGGGGGGATCATCTTTTCCGAAGACGAACTCGGTGCGCTTGGCGACCTGAAGGGCAAGCGCGTTCTGCACCTGACGTTCGGCTGCACCGAAGAAGGCCCTTCGCTGGTGAACATGGGCGCGATCGTGACCGAGGTGGGCGACGACGGCAGCACGGCCGCGCTCGCCGAGGCTGCCGGCCTCGCCATCGAGTTCGTCGAAGAGACACCGGCCCGGCTCTCCGCCGAGTTCTGTGACACGCGGACCTTCGACCTCGTGTACAGCAGCTGGGGCGCGATGGACTGGATCGCGAGCTTCGACTCCTGGGCGGAAGGCGTCGCCGCGCTCCTCTCCCCCGGTGGGAAGCTTGTCATCTACGACGAGCACCCGTTCTCCTACGTTTTCGAGGCGGGCGAACACGGCGAACTGGTCGCCGCGACATCGTACTTCGGTGGGCTTGGCGACGATTCTGGTGGCGAACTGGATGAGGACGATGGAGCCACTGGGACGCCCGTGGAGTCTGATGTTCCCGAAGCGATCGAAGTCCCGACGGAGGACAACGTTGAGACTGACGAAGTCGGTTGGACGCTCGGCGACCTGATCGGCGCGCTGGGCACGAACGGCTTTGGTGTCGTCGATCTGCAGGAGTTCGAAACTTCGGAGCGGTACGAGACGGCGCTGGACCGGCTCCTGGTTGCTGGCGATGAGGACGAGGACGGGGAGGTGGATGAAGACGAGATGGAAGGCGGCGTTGACGAGGAGGAGCTGGCGAAGGTGCCGGCGGCGCTGCTGCTCGTGGCGGTCAAGCTCCCGTAGAGGCGCCCGGCGAAAACACGTTCGTTTCGACGCGCCCCTTCGATCGTTCTCACGTATCGCATGGCTACAGTTCCCCTTGAAGTCTTTCACCAGTTTCGCAATCCCCGGCTGAAAGTTGCTCGGACGTTGGGCCGATGTGCGCGGTCCGCCGAAGGGCGGAGGCGGTCACTCCGGTGGCCCCGTGCTAGGCTTCCCCTTGTGGATGGTGCGCTCCCCCGGCAGAAGCTCTGGTTGGAGCGGGACGGACAGGTCGTGATGTCGGACTACCGCATGCGCCTGCTCCTCCTGGTTCGCGAGACCGGCTCCCTGGCGAAGGCGGCGAGTGCCATGAAGCTCTCCTACCGCCGTGCCTGGGGCAAGGTGAAGGAGCTGGAGGCGAACGCGGGCTTCCCGCTCGTCAGCTCCGAAGTCGGCGGCGCCGGCGGCGGCCACACAGCCCTGACGCCTGAGGGCGAGCGGCTGGTGGCGGCGTATGAGCGCTTCCAGCGGCGGGTAGCGGCGGCGGTGGCCGAGGCGTATGCCGAGGAATTCGCGGAGATAAGCCAGGAATGAAGGGCTCGTTTATCTATCTGCTCGGCTACCCGGGCGTGGGCAAGTACACCATCGCCCGGGAGCTGGCGGCGCTGACGGGAGCGCGGCTGGTCGATAACCACCTGGTCAACAACCCGGTCTTCACGGTCCTTGGCGCGGACGGACTGACGCCGATTCCGCCGCGTGCCTGGGAGCTTGTGAGCGTTATCCGCGAGACCGTACTGCAGGCGATGGCCGAGCTCGCCGAACGCGAGGCGAGTTTCATCCTGACGAATGTGGTGGCCGATGTGCCCGAGGATGTGGCCATCTTCGAGCGGATCCAAGGCATCGCCGAAGAGCGTGAATCACTCTTCGTGCCCGTTTTGCTCTCCTGCACCCTGCAGGAGCACCGGCGGCGGATGGTTTCGCCCGCTCGTCGCGATCGGATGAAGTGGGTCGATGGCGAAGCGCTGGAAGACTTCGTTACCCGGATGACGATGTACCTACCTCCGCATCCGAACACGCTGCAACTCGCGGTCGACGACCTGGAACCCGGGGACGCCGCGCGAACTATCGTCACGCACGTGGAACGCCGCCGGAGCGCCCCGTCAGGTTGAGCGTGATCGCCAGGCGCGCCGGGCCAGCGGCCAAGGCCCGCGGCCGGTACACTCCAAACCATGCTGAAGGATACGTATTGCGGTGATCTGCGCCCCTCCGACGAGGGCAAGACCGTGCGGCTGGCGGGCTGGGTGCACCGTCGCCGAGACCACGGCGGCCTCATCTTCCTCGACCTCCGGGACTCGCACGGGATCGTGCAGGTGGTCTTCAGCCCGGAGAACGCGGCGAGCCACGAAGCGGCCCATCGTGCGCGCACGGAGTGGTGCCTCGCCGTTGAGGGCACGGTCCGCGTGCGTTCTGAAGCGACCGTGAACCCGAACATGACGACCGGGGGGATCGAGGTGGTGCCCACCGTCTGTACGGTCCTGAACGAAGCCCTGACGCCTCCGTTCTACATCAACGAGCCGGTCGAGGTGGATGAGACACTTCGGCTGAAGCACCGCTACCTCGATCTGCGCCGGCCGGAGGTGGCCGAGGTCATCCGTCTGCGCCACGAGGTGGTGCGCTACATGCGGAACTTCCTCAGCGATCGCGGCTTCATCGAAGTCGAGACGCCGACGCTGATCAAGTCGACGCCGGAGGGTGCGCGGGACTTCCTCGTGCCTTCGCGGCAGAAGCCGGGCCACTTTTTCGCATTGCCCCAATCGCCGCAGATTCTGAAGGAGCTGCTGATGGTCGGCGGCATCGAGCGGTACTTCCAGATCGCTCGCTGTTACCGGGACGAAGACACGCGGGCCAACCGGGTGGCCGAACACACGCAGCTCGACCTGGAGATGAGCTTCGTCGATCAGGAAGACGTGATCGGGCTGGTGGAGGAGCTGTACACGGGGATCGCGCGCCAGTTTGGCCGCGGTCAGCTCGCCGCCTCGCCGTTCCCACGGCTGGACTACGCGGATTGCATGGCCCGCTACGGCATCGACCGGCCGGACCTGCGGTATGGCCTGGAATTCGTCGATGTGGCGCCTGCCGTGGCGTCGTCCAGCTTCCAGGTGTTCGCCGGGGCGCTTGCCGCCGGCGGGCAGGTGAAGGCGATTCGCGTCCCGGGCCGCGCCGATATGACGCGCAAGGAGATCGACGAGCTGACGGAGATCGCCCGGGGTGGCGGCGCCAAGGGATTGGCGTACATCGGCTTCACCGGGGCGGAGCTGCGTTCGCCCATCGCGAAGTTTCTGAGCGAGGAAGAGGTCGATGCTATCCGCGAGCGGACGGGCGCGCTGGATGGTGACCTCGTGGTGATGGTCGCGGACGGCGCCGACACTGTCGCGAAGTCGCTCTTCGCCGTCCGGGACGCCCTCGGCGACCGGATGGGGCTGAAAGACCCCGGCGTGCTCTCGTTTGCCTGGGTCACCGGCTTCCCGCTGCTCGAGTGGCACCCCGACGAGGAGCGTTGGGACGCGACCCACAACCCGTTCTGCGGATTTCCGGAGTCAGAGCGGTCGAAGCTCCGGGCCGACGGCCACCCGGAGACCGCTGGGTCCTTCCAGTACGACCTCACCGTGAACGGCGCGGAGATCGGCGGCGGGTCGATCCGGATAAGCAACCGGGCGGACCAGGAGCTGGTGCTCTCGTTGATGGGGCACACGCTCGAACAGCAGCAGGACCGCTTCGGCGTGATTCTCGACGCCCTGGAGTACGGCGCGCCGCCGATGGGCGGCATCGGCGCCGGGATCGACCGGCTGATCATGACGCTCGTGGGCACGGAGAACATCCGCGACGTGATCGCCTTCCCGAAGGCTTCCTCCGGCGCCGATCCGCTGATGGGTTCGCCGAGCGAGGTGGAGGCGGTGCAGCTACGGGAACTCGGGCTGCGCGTGGCTGAGGCGCCTTCCGGCGGCTGATACGAAAGCGCGTGTAAAGGGGAAGTCGACGGGGATGGTGAAGCCGGTTTCCGACGGAGGGCCGTGCGTGTACTCTTTCCAGCACTCGGCGGCCCCCGGTGCGCGTCTGTCGCGCGGTTTGGGGCTGTCACGGAACCTTGAACCTTCGCGATGGTGTACGCATGTCCAACAAGACCCTGACTCTGATGATGGGCTTCGTGGCCTTCCTGATCCTGGTGGTGGGCGTGGTCTTCGTGGTCTTCGCCGTTTCCGGCGGCGGCGACGACGATGGAACACCGGCGAGCGACGGCACGCCAACGAACAGGACCCCGGCGAGCAACGGGTCTGTCGCGAAGATCTGCGAAGGGAACACGCTGGTGATCCCCGGCTCCGAGCCGCAGACCGTCCTCGACCCGATCCAGGTCGGCGATGTCGCGACGAGCGAGTACATCGTGGAGATCTTCGGGGGCCTGGTGATGATCGACCAGGATCTGACGATCCAGCCGGACATCGCCGCGAGCTGGGAAGTTTCGGCGGACAAGAAGACGTACACCTTCAAGCTGCGCAACAACGTGGTCTTCCACAGCAACCGGCGGGTTACGGCGAACGATGTGAAGTACAGCATCGAGCGGGCGGCCGACCCGGCGAACGCATCGCCGACGGTGAAGGCGTATCTCGGCAGTGTTGTCGGGATCAACGACAAATTCGATGGCAAGGCGAAGGAAGTCAGCGGCGTGAAGGTGATCGACGACACGACGATCTCCTTCACCCTGACCGAGCCCGAAGACTACTTCCTCGCGGAGCTTGCCTATCCCGTCGCCTACGTGGTGGACAGGGAGCAGATCGACCGTGACCCGCGGAACTGGACGCGGAAGCCGGTGGGCACCGGACCGTTCAAGCTGGCGGAGTTCACTCCGGCCGAGAAGATCCGGCTGGTGAAGAACGACCGTTACCACCTCGGGGCGCCGAAGCTCGACGAGATCGTCTTCGAGCTGGGCGGCGGCTCGATTTCGACCCGCTTCGACAACGACGAGCTGCACGTCGGCTTCGTCCTCGGGCAGGAGCTGGAGGACGTGAAGAACAACAAGAGCCCGAAGAGCAAGTTTTACAAGCCGATTCCCCAGATCGCCACCTTCTATCTGACGTTGAACAGCACCAAGGCGCCGTTCGACGACCCGAAGGTGCGCCAGGCGTTCGCGATGTCTATCGACCGCGAGACGATTAATCAGGTGCTTCAGTTCGGGTACTACAAGGTCGCGGACGGCTTCCTTCCGCCGGAGATGCCGGGGTATTCGGAATCGGTGAGCGCCTACAAGTTCGATCCGGCGAAGGCGAAGCTGGCGCTGAGCGAATCGAAGTACGCCACGAACATGCCACGGATCGTCCTGAACTACGGCGGCGGCGGCGGGAACTCGCCCGACCTGCTGGTGGCGATGCAGCAGGGATGGGAAGAGGTGCTCGGCGTGAAGGTCGAGCTCCAGGCCGTCGAATCCTCGGCGTTCCTGCGTGAACAGCGCAAGGGCACGTTCCAGATGCAATCCGACGGATGGTCGGCCGACTATCCGGACCCGGAGAACTTCCTCGGCAAGCTCTTCGCCAGCGATAGCCAGCTGAACTACACGCGCTACAAGAACGCGGAGGTAGACTCGCTGCTCCAGCAAGCCCGGCGAGAGACGGACCGGACGAAGCGGTACGCGCTCTACATTCAGGCCGAGCAGAAGATCCTCGATGACGCGGTGGTGATTCCGACGTTCTGGCCCGTGGAGCACGTGCTGGTGAAGACCTGCGTGAAGAACTATCCCACGACGCCGATGACGACGGAGAAGTACCGTAACGTCGAGATCGACCCGAACGCGAAGTAGCGAAGATGGGCGCTGGGCTTTTCGGCTACACGGTCCGGCGGTTGCTCTGGGCGATCCCGGTGTTGTTCGCGGTCTCGCTGTTCGTCTTCTTTCTGCTCCGGCTGGCGCCCAAGGACCCGGTGGATGCGCTCATCGTGAAGGGCCCCAACACCGAGGAACAGGCGAAGGCGCTCCGTAAGAGGTACGGCTACGACCAGCCGATCGTGCAGCAATACTTCACCTACGTCGGCAATCTCCTGAAGGGCGACCCCGGGGTTTCGGTAAAACACCCGGACTTCGCGTTGACCGATATCGTCTTCAAGAAGATCTGGATCTCCTCGCAGCTGAACGTCTTCGCGCTGCTCATCGTCTTCTCCATCGGGATACCCGTGGGGATCTACGCGGCGCTGGCACGTGGGACCTTCATGGACCCATTGACGATCGGGAGCTGGCTGATGCTGGACGCGATCCCAACGTTCGTGATGGCGCCGCTGGTGCAGTGGATCTTCATCCTGAAGCTGGACCTTGTCGGGCTCACGTGGGACGGGGTGTACTCCCCGAACGCCATCTTGCCGATCCTGATCATCTCGCTGCCGGGTGTGGCCGGGGTGGCGCGCTTGATGCGGGCCTCCGTGATCGGCGTCCTGGGCGAGGACTACGTGCGCACGGCGCGGGCCAAGGGCCTGAAGAATTCGACCGTGGTGTTCGTTCACATCACCCGCAACGCCCTGCTCCCGATGGTCACCGTGATCGGGCTTTCGCTACCCGGGATTATCGGCGGATCGCTCTTCGTGGAGCGGGCGTTCGGCATCCCGGGGATCGGCCAGGAGGCGTTACAGGCGGCGATCACGCCGGACTACGACGTGATCATGGCCATAACGCTGTTCGGGTCCGTCCTCTTCGTCCTCGCAAACGTGTTCATTGATGTCCTGTACGGGTTCATCGATCCACGCGTGCGGGTCGGCGCGACGCGGGGGCGGTAGGCGCATGGCGATGGCGGGGACAGTCGATCTCCAGACGCCGCCGATGCTTGCCGATGAGCGCCGCTTTCGCGTGCTCCGGATCATGATCCGGAAGAAAGTCGCGGTCGTCGCGATCCTGCTCATCTCCGTCTTCTACGTTGGCGGGATCTTCGCTCCGCTGATTGCGCCCTATGGTGCGAACGAGGTACCGAAGGGGCTGACCGTTGAGGAGCGGGTCGCGCTGCGCAACGCCGGCCCTTCGAGTGAACACATCTTCGGGACGGATGCGTTGGGCCGAGACCTCTTCACGCGCGTCCTTTACGCCGCGCGGACGACGATCCTCTTCACGCTCGTCGTCCTTCTCACGGGCGGCGTCTTCCTCGGGCTGGGGCTGGGGCTGCTGGCGGGGTACCGTGGCGGCTGGATAGATACGGTAATCAACCGGATCGGCGAGGTCTTATCGGCGATTCCGACGTTGGTGCTGATGCTGGCGATCACGGCCGCGTTCCGGTCACGAATCCTCGGTGCGGCGTTCAAGGTGGATGACGCTACCTTCTTCTCCGCGGACGATTCGCGGGCGATCATCCAGTTCCTGATCCTTGTTGGGGCGAGCGTTCCCTTCGCCTGGGTGGGTGGACAGCGAATCGTCCGGGCGCAGACGCTCGCCCTCCGGGAGTCGGCTTTCGTCGAGTCGGCGGAGTCGATTGGCGCATCGACCTGGCGGGTGATCACGCGGCACATCCTTCCGGGCGTGATGCCGCTCTTCTTCGTTTCGATGTCGGCCGGGATGGCCGGGATCGCCCTGGCGGAGGTTGCCCTGAGCTTCCTCGGGCTCGGGATCGATGCGCCGGCGGCGAGCTTCGGGACGCTGATCGCCGATGGCGCGGGGCCGAGGACCTTCGAACTCTACCCCCACCTGCTCCTGGCCCCGGCGATTCCAGTCGTGCTCTTCTTCCTCTCGTGGAACCTGCTTGGCGATGCCCTCGTGGATATCCTTGAACCCCGGGCGACACGCGAGCATTGAGCACCCCTGGGGGTATCGCGGGTACGGTCGCGGCCCCCCAGGGCGGCGATGGGCGTGTGGGTGAACGCCTCTGCTATACTCGGAGAGGAGGACTCAGCCACCCTTGAAGGTAACTCTTGAGCGGCTCACGGAGAGTCGCGTCCAGCTGGATATCGAAGTCGACCAGGAGCGAGTCGACAAGTCGTTCGAGGCGGCGTTTCGCCGTCTCGCGCCCCGCGCCCGTATTCCCGGATTCCGTCCGGGTAAGGCGCCGCGTCCCCTGATCGAAAAGGCCCTCGGGCGTGATCGGATCATGGGCGAGGCGCTCGATAAGCTCGTGCCCGACGTCTACAACGAAGTGATGGAGACCGAGGACGTCGACGCAATAGCCCAGCCGAGCCTCGATAACATGGAGCTGGACCCGGTCCGCTTCCGCTTTATCGTCGCAGTCCGGCCGACCGTGAGTCTGAACGACCATCGCGCGATTCGCATCGAAGCGAAGCCGGTGGGCGTCACGGATGAGGCGTTGGCCGAGCAACTCATGCTTCTTCGCCGGCGGCACGCCATGTACGTGCCCGTCGAGCGGCCGGTCCAGTGGAACGACATGCTGATCGCGGACATCAACGCAACGGTGGAAGACGGCGACTTCATCAACGATGAGGACGCGGAGTTCCCCGTTCGCGAGGGCCAGCCGCTCCTCTTCGCGGGTGTGGCCGAAGCTTTGCTCGGGATGAATCCGGGCGAGACGAAGGAGTTTGCGCTCGAGGTTCCGGCGGATTTCCGTGTCGAGCGCTTCCAGGGGAAGACGGCCAACTTCACCGCCAAACTGAAGGAAGTGAAGGAAGAGCAGCTTCCAGACGAGGATGACGACTTCGCGGCGATGGTTAACGCCGAGGAATTCGATGGCATCCAGGCGTTGAAGGACCGGATTCGCGGCGACATGGCCACCCAGTTGGAAGCTGAAGAGAAGAACCGCCTGCGGAACGAAGCGATCGACAGGCTGGTCGAGGTCACGACGTTCGACTACCCGGTGGTGATGGTCGATCGCGAGATCGACCACATGATCCGGGAAGTGATGGGCACCGACCAGAAGCAGTACGGGCTCTACCTCCAGCGGGTCGGGCGGTCTGAAGCAGAGTACCGGGAGACGCTGCGCGAAGCGGCGGTTGAACGGGTTCGGCGCTCATTGGCGCTGACGCGGCTTTCAGAGGTCGAGAAAGTGGATGTAACGCCCGATGATGTAGAGGCGGAGATCGACAAGCTCGTCGCGCCAATGGGCGATGATGCCTCGCGCTTCCGGGAGATGTTCACCACGCTTGAGGGGATCGCCACCATCCGGCGGAACCTGACGAGCGAACGGACGCTGGACAGGCTGGCGGCCATTGTCACTGGTGAAGCGCCAGAACTGCCCGCATCGACGGCCGAAGAGGCTGTGGATGCCGAGCCGGCTGAGGCCGAGAGCAAGGAGGACGCACCCGCATGAGCGACGCGCAAGCATCCCGGATCCACCCCCTTGTGCAGGCGGTTATCCCCACGGTCATCGAATCGGGGCCGCGATCGGAGCGAGCCTTCGATATTTTCTCCCTACTTTTGAAGGAGCGTATTGTCTTCCTGGGCACAGGGATCGATGATCAGGTGGCGAATCTCATTGTCGCCCAGCTGCTCTTCCTGCAGCGCGAAGATCCGGAACGTGACATCAGCATGTATATCCATTCCCCCGGCGGCGTCATCACCGCCGGGCTGGCGATCTACGACACGATGCAGATCATCGAGCCCAACGTCTCGACGATCGCGGTGGGGTTGACGGCCTCGATGGGGACGGTGCTGCTCTGTGCCGGCGCGGCGGGCAAACGCTACGCCCTGCCCAACGCAACTGTGCATATGCACCAGGCGCTGGGTGGTGCTCGTGGCCAGGCGTCCGATATTGAGATAGCGGCGAAGGAGATCCTTCGCAACAACGAGATCATCCGGAACATCATCGCGAAGCACTCCGGCCAGCCGGTCGAAAAAGTGACGAGGGATTTCGACCGGGACTTCTATCTCGATGCGCAGGGTGCGAAGGAGTACGGCCTGGTGGACGAACTTCTTTCACGTCCTGAAGCCACCAAAGCCTGATTCAGCGGGGGAGGGGTCGCCTTGGCCGGAAACAGAACCAATCGCGTGCAGTATCACTGTTCGTTTTGTGGAAAGAACCAGGACCAGGTTCGGCGGCTGATCGCCGGGCCTGGAGCCGTGTACATCTGCGATGAGTGCGTGGACCTCTGCCGCGAGATCATCGATGAGGAGACGGGCACGGCATCGGCGCCTACGGCGGCCAAGGGCGCTCCCGGCGGCGGCATGCGCGTCCCGCCGCCCAAGTTCATCGCCGAACACCTGAATGAGTACGTCATTGGCCAGGACCAGGCCAAGAAGGTTCTTTCCGTCGCGGTGTACAACCACTACAAGCGGACGCAGCAGGCCAATGAACACGATGTTGAGCTGGAAAAGTCCAACATCCTCATGGTCGGTCCCACGGGTACGGGCAAGACGCTGCTCGCCAAGACCCTGGCGCGCATGCTCGACGTGCCGTTCTCCGTGGCCGACGCGACCGCCCTCACGGAGGCCGGCTACGTTGGTGAGGATGTCGAGAACATCCTCCTCCACCTCATCCAGGCGGCGGACTTCGATATCCAGAAGGCCGAGCGCGGGATCATCTACATCGACGAGATCGACAAGATCGCTCGCAAGGGGGACAACCCCAGCATCACCCGCGATGTCTCCGGCGAAGGCGTCCAGCAGGCGCTCCTGAAGATCATCGAAGGCTGTGTGGCCAACGTCCCGCCCCAGGGTGGCCGGAAGCACCCCCACCAGGACTTCCTCCAGATCAACACCCAGAACATCCTCTTCATCTGCGGCGGCGCCTTCGAAGGCCTCGAGACGCACATTGAGAAGCGCCTTACACGGGACCACGTGAGCCTCGGGTTCACGGCGGATCGCCGGATGCGTGGCTCGATGCGGGACGACCTGCTGACCCACGTCACCCACGACGACCTGCTGGAGTTCGGCCTCATCCCTGAATTCGTTGGCCGGTTGCCGATGGTGGTCGGCCTGCAGTCGCTCGACCAGTCGGCACTGGTTCGCATTCTCACGGAGCCGAAGAACGCCCTGGTCAAGCAGTTCCAGCGGTACTTCTCGCTGGACGGTGTGGAACTCGTCTTCACAGATGACGCCCTGAAGGCGATCGCCGAACAGGCGATCAAGCACAAGACCGGCGCCCGCGGGCTGCGGACCGTCCTCGAAGACTCCCTGATGGAAGTCATGTACGAAATCCCCGGCCGGACCGATGTTCGCAAGTGCATCGTCAGTGCCGAGAGCATCACGAACAAGCAACGGCCTTTGCTGTTGACGCGTGGGGGCCAGGCGATCGATATCGACGACGCCCCGCCGGCAACGCGGGAAACCGCCTGACCGGATAACCCGGCGAAGATCCACAGAGGGGCGAGGAACCTCGGCCCCTTTTGTACGTGGGTGGGCTTCAGTGGCGCCGGGCACGTGCGCGGGCGCGGGCCATGATGCGCCACAACGCCGAAGTCGCCAGAATGATGGGATGAGGCGATGGGTGGGTCTTTCGTCCGCGGTCTTCGGAGCCGTGGCCATGCTGACCGGCTGTGGCAACGGTGACACCGCCGTGCCGACGGCCGCCACTGTCGCTTCCCAGTCTCCCTCGCCGGTGGCGACGCTAGGGCGAGCGACGGCCACTCTGCCCGTGCAGGGGACGGTGACGCTGTCGAGCCCGACGCGGCTCCTCGAAGCGGCGGCAGCGGGCGACGTGGAGCGCGTGCGTGCGCAGCTTGCGGCGAGGACGCCCGTCGATAGCCGCAACGAACAGGGGAAGACGGCACTGATGCTCGCCGCTGAGGGCGGGCACACGGCCGTTGTGCGCCTCCTGCTGGAGGCCGGGGCTGAGGTGAGCGCGAATGACGCGCGCGAGGACACCGCCTACGCGCTCGCGGCCCTCGGCAATCACCCGGAGACCGTTGGAGTGCTCCTCGATGCTGGAGCGGACCGTGTGGGGACGAAGGCGTTCGGGGGGACGCCGCTGATCGCGGTCTCCGAGCGCGGGTACGTGGAGGTGGTACGGGAGATCCTGAAGCGGCCGAACATCCCGGTGAACCACGTGAACAACCTCGGCTGGACCGCGCTGATCGAGGCCGTGATCCTCGGCGACGGCGGCCCGAGGCACCAGGAGATCGTGCGGCTCCTGCTGGCGGCCGGTGCGGACGCGAGCATCACGGACCGCGCCGGGAAGACGCCACTAACCCTGGCGCGTGAGCGTGGCTATTCCGAGATCGCCTCCATCATCGAGGGTACGCGCCAGGCGCGGTAGTTCAGACGCCGCGGACATCTCCCCAGATAAGCACGTGAAGGCGGCTGCTGAAACGGAAGCCTTCACGAGTGCAGGCTTCCGCCAGCCAGGCGCTCTTCTCCCGGAGTTCGGCCGCGCTTCGGCCTTCTGGCATGAGGATGACGCGGTCGCGGGGCTGGCCGGCGGCGGCGGCGATGGCCGCGGCCTCGTCGATGTCCCTATGTGCGCTTACGACGAACTTGAAGAAGGCCTGCCCACTGTCGGCGAATTCGCGGAGGACGGCTTCGTTGATGCGTCGAAGGCCCTCGTTGCCGGAACTCCGCAGTTTCGGGGAGACATTGAACTGGGCGATGAGGCCGATGAGGGGCCCGGGCGCGATCGTGCCATTGGTCTCGATCTCCAGCCGAAACCCGCGGGCCTTGAGCGTGGCGGCAAGGGGCGCGAGTTGGCGGCGCTGGATCAGCGGTTCGCCGCCGGTGATCACGGCGTTGCGCGGTGGCAGGGCCTCCATGCGGCTGGCGGCGTCGTCCGGGTCGAGGAGGAGCGTTTGGGCAGCGCGGTCGAACTTCGCCCAGTCCCATGTGTAGGCGGTATCGCACCAGGAGCATCGCAGGTTGCAGATGGCCAGGCGGAGGAAGGTGCTCGGGAGGCCGGCGGAAGCGCCTTCGCCCTGGATCGAGGCGAAGATTTCGGGCTCTCCAGAGGGCATACGGGAGACGGCGAGCGGCTCCATCAGGCGGGAAGCGCCGGGTCGGCGACGCCGGCTTCGGCGAAGCCGGCAGCCCGGAGGATGCAGGAATCGCAGACGCCGCAGGGCCGGTCGGCCCCGGCGTAGCAGCTCCAGGTGAGGGCCAGGGGCGCGCCGAGGGCGAGACCGTGGCGCACGATCTCCGCCTTGCCCATCGCAATAATCGGCGCTTCGATGGCGATGGGGACGCCGTAGGCGCTACCCAGCTTGCTCCCGAGCCGCAGGACTTCGACCATCGCGGCATAGAACTCCGGGCGGCAATCCGGGTAGCCGGAGTAGTCGATAGCGTTCGCGCCGACGTAGATCGCCGGGCGCAGGCTTGCCGGGTCGGCTCCTTCCTTTTCGATCAGGCCGAGCATCCAGCTTTCAAGGACGGCCGCGGCCAGCGTCACGAAGAAGGTGTTCCGGACGGGAACGTAGGTGATCGGGATCTCTTCCGCCATCGTCCCGACGTCGCGGTCGGACGGGAGGGCGTGAAGGTCGCTGGCGGTGAGTGCGGAATGCGTAGCCAGCCCGGCGTAGAAGGAGGCATCGGCAACCTGGAAGGGAAGGCCGAGGCTCGCGGCCACGGCGCGAGCCGATTCGACCTCGCGCCCGTGAAGCTGCCCATAGCGGATGCACAGCGCGCGGACTTCTTCGCCCGCGTTGAGGGCGTGGGCGGCAACGGTCGTTGAATCGAGCCCGCCGGAAAGGAGAACGATGGCGTGAGTCACGGAGACATCGTCGCGCATCGCGGGCGGCCGTGCTAGCTGGTGGGCTGGTTCACGGAGATGCCTGAGCCTGGGGATAGACAGCGGGGCGGCCGGTGCCGAGGTCGGCAATGTAGCGTCGCTTGCCCGGGACTCGACAGCGGGCCACCTGGCGGGAACAATCCGCCCGTGACTCGACCCCGCACTGGACCTGGCAGTCTGACCACCCCGGCTCTCGTGCTCCTCTGCGCGACCATCTTCGCGTCGGTCACCAACGCCTCGATGTCGAGCATCGCCCTGCCCGCCATCGCCGCCGAGTTTGCTGTCACGGCAGACAATCTCACCTGGGTGGTGACGGCGTTCATCATCCCCTTCGCCACTGGCACCCTGGTCTACGGCCGCCTGGGCGATATGTTCGGGACGAAGCGGATGTACCTCTTCGGGCTTGCCCTTTTCGCCCTCGCGTCGTTCGGCGCCGCCGCCGCGAACTCCTTCGGCCTCCTCATTCTCGCCCGCGTCGTCCAGGGCATGGGCGCGACGGCGATCCCGTCGCTCTCGCTCGCCACGATCATTCGTACCACCACCCCCACGCAGCGCGGAGCGGCCATGGGCGCCACGATCATGACGGTCGGCCTTGGCTTCGCCACCGGGCCCATTCTCGGCGGTTGGCTGGTCGAACTGGCCGGCTGGCAGGGGCCCTTCGTCGGTATCGGGATCGCGACCGCCCTCCTCTTTCCCGTCGTCGTGAGGTTCGTGCCCAACGTTCCCGGCACGCCTGGCCAGCGCTTCGACGCGACGGGCGCCGCCCTCGTGACCGGCGCGATCACCGGGGCCGTGATCGCCCTGAATCGCCTCCCGCGGGAGATCGGTGACGCGGTCGGCCTTGCCGGGCTGGCGGCCGCGGTCCCGCTCGCCCTCCTCTTCCTGCTCCGAATGCGCACCGCCGCCGAGCCGTTCATCCACCGCGAGGTCGCCACGAACGGCCGCTTCTGGGCGCTTTCGCTGATCGGCTTCACGGCCCAGGGAACGCATTTCGCCGTGATCGTCCTCATCCCGCTCGTGCTCTCTGCCTACTTTGACCTCGGTACCATCCGGATCGGGCTGTACCTGCTCCCGGGGGCGCTGGCGATCGCGACCTTCGGGATGACCGGCGGCATCCTCCTCAACCGGCTCGGTGCGCGCTTCCTCCTCGTTGGTGGCGCCACAGTGATGCTGGGCGGCACCGCGATCTTCCACGTCGCCGGCGTCGGATGGCAGCCCGCCGGCATCGCTGCCATGTATGTGGTGATCGCGGCCGGTTACGGCATGGTCCAGGCCGCCGTCATCACCGCCGCCACGGGTTCGCTCCCGGAACGCCTCGCTGGCCTGGGTTCGGGTGCGTTCAACCTCGTCTTCTTCCTCGGTGGGGCCGTATCGGTCGCCCTTTCCGGCGCGATTCTGAGGCGACGCGAAGCGGCAGCCAACGCAATCGACCCACTTTTCAGTGGCGCACCCATCGCCCACAGCGACGCCCTCCTGGTGGTGGTTGTGTTTGGGATGGTCGGCCTCGCCCTTGCCCTCCTCTTTGCCCAGGGCCGGTCACCCCGCGCGCCTGTGGCCGTAACGGCGCTGACACCGCTTCCAGTCGGCCGCGACTGGCGCACCCGGATGCGCGGTCAGCGCTGAAGCACGCCCTCCAGCGAGCGAAGCCGTTCGACCAGCGCCTCAGCCTCACGGATCACCGCGTCCTGGTGGGGCTGGAGTTCCTGGCCGCCCGCCGTCGCCGCCCAGTTCAGGTAAGGGTCCTCCGCCAGCGAGCGCTGGCCGCTGAGCTCCTCCATCACGGCGAGCCCGCAGAACGGCACGTAGGTCGGCGCGTAGCCGCCTTCATGGCTCAGCACCAGCCGCCCGCCGCAGTAACGATCGGCCGCCTCCATGAGCATCCGTGTCATCAGCCGGTAGGTCTCGCTGTAGAGCAGCATTCGGCCGAGAGGGTCGTACATGCTGCCATCGAAGCCGGACGGGACGACGATCAGCTCCGGCCGGAAGGCCGCCAGCGCGGGTAGGACGACGCGCTCGAACGCGGCAAGGTAGGCCCCATGGCCGGACCCGGGCGGCAGCGGCAGGTTGATGTTGTAGCCGAGGCCTTGCCCTTTGCCCTGGTCCGCCATCGCCCCCGTCTCCCGCGGGTACCAGCGATCCTGGTGGAGGGAGATGGTCAGCGTCTCCGCGTCATCGTAGAAGGCCTGTTCCGTGCCGTTGCCGTGGTGCACGTCCCAGTCCACGGTCGCGATCCTGTGCACGCCGCGTGCCGCACGCGCATGCATGATCGCGACGGCGACGTTACCGAAGATGCAGAAGCCCCGGCCGATATCTCGCTCGGCATGGTGCCCGGGCGGCCGCACGAGCGCATACGCGTTCGCCACCCGGCCATCGAGGACAGCATCGACCGCCGTGATCGTTCCCCCGGCGGCCAGCAGGGCGACTTCGTAGGCGCCGTGGCTGAACGGCGTCGTGTCACCGGCGTCGCCGCCGATGCCCGCGCTGAGTTCGCGGATCGTCTCGACGTAGGCGGGCGTGTGGAAGCGGAGGAGTTCTTCGATGGTCGCCATCCGCGGCTTGATGGAGACGAGGTCGTCGAGCAGCCCGGAAACGTCGATGAGGTTGCGGAAGCGCCGCTTCGTGTCCGGGTTCTCGAAGTGCTCCCACTCCTGCACCCAGCGGCCGCGCGGGCCGGGTGCGCCAGCGCGGCCGGTGTCGTGCCACATGTAGCGTTCATCGAAAACCCAGCCAGTCGCCATCGGAGCCCTCCACGCGGCCGTTTGCCGCGAATCTTACGCGGAATCGGCGGCCAGGGGTGGACGGAACCACGAAGGCACAGAGGACACAAAGTCGGTGCTCATGGGAATCTTCGTTGCTTGTTCGACTTTCGCGTGCCGATTCCCATGGACCAGTGCCGCCCGCACAGCCCACCCCCGCTGTGGTATCCTTTCTGTGCTCGTCCCATTTGTGTGCCAGCCCCGGGCCCAACGGTCCGTTCGCGGAAGTCGCGGGAAGCTGGTGAGACGGCGCCCGGCCAACGGCCGGGAGAGGGCCCAGCCACCTGCGTCAGGAGGGTTGGGATATGGGCTGCAGTCCGCCCCGCGCTTTCACTCACCACTGAAACCGTTCACGGTCCGCCCCGCGGCCGAGTCCCGGCCGCCCAGGTCAGAGAGATGAGCACATGAACCTCGATAGCTTCAAGAGCCGAACTTCGCTCACAGTAGGCGGCGCCAGTTACCAGTACTACCGGCTCGGCGCGCTCGCCGAAGCCGGGCTCACGAACACCGCCCGCCTCCCCTTCTCCCTCAAGATCCTGCTCGAAAACCTCCTTCGCTACGAGGACGGGCGTGTGGTGAGCCGGGAGGACGTCGAGACGCTCGCGAACTGGACCCCGAACTCGGGCAAGGAGAGCGAGATCGCCTTCACCCCGGCCCGCGTCCTCCTCCAGGACTTCACGGGCGTCCCGGTCGTTGTCGATCTGGCCTCCATGCGCTCCGCGATTCAGCGCCTGGGCGGCGACCCCAAGCGGATCAACCCCCTCCAACCCGTCGACCTCGTCATCGACCACTCGGTGCAGGTCGATTCCTTCGGCGCCCCCGACTCGTTCCTCCATAACGTCCAGGTGGAGTTCGAGCGTAACGCGGAACGGTACAAGTTCTTGCGCTGGGGCCAGCAGGCGTTCGACAACTTCCGCGTCGTCCCTCCGGGCACGGGAATCGTCCACCAGGTGAACCTCGAGTACCTGGCCGCAGTCGTCTTCCGCAAGACAGACGATGACGGGACCATCCTCGCCTACCCTGACACGCTTGTGGGCACGGACTCCCACACGACGATGATCAACGGGCTCGGGGTCCTCGGCTGGGGCGTCGGCGGCATCGAAGCCGAGGCCGCGATGCTGGGGCAGCCCGTCTCGATGCTCATCCCCGAAGTCGTTGGCTTCAAACTCACAGGCAAGCTACCGGAAGGCGCGACCGGCACCGACCTCGTCCTGCGCGTCACCCAGATGCTGCGGGCCCGGGGCGTCGTTGGAAAGTTCGTCGAGTTCTACGGGACTGGCCTCACCAGCCTTCCCCTCGCCTCGCGCGCCACGATCGCCAACATGGCCCCGGAATATGGCGCCACCATGGGCTTCTTCCCGGTCGATGCGGAGACGCTGAACTACCTCCGCTTCACCGGCCGCGACGCAGCACTGGTCGACCTCGTTGAGGCGTATGCGAGGGCTCAAGGGCTCTTCCGGACCGACGCCACCCCCGATCCGGCGTTTTCGGACACGCTCGAACTCGACCTCGGCGAGGTGGAGCCGGCGATAGCCGGCCCCAAGCGGCCGCAGGACCGGATTAACCTCCGCGAATCGAAGCAGAGCTGGGCGAAGGACGGGATTACGATGACGCCCGAGGCCAACCGCGAGCGGAGCGTCGCCATCGATGGCTACGGCCTGAAGCAGGGCGCCGTCGTGATCGCCGCGATCACGAGCTGCACGAACACCTCGAACCCGGAGGTGATGCTCGCCGCCGGGTTGCTCGCGCGGAAGGCCGTCGAGCGCGGGCTGAAGACGCCCCCCTGGGTGAAGACCAGCCTGGCCCCCGGTTCACAGGTGGTCACGGAATACCTGGACGCGGCCGGCGTCTCGCCCTATCTCGACCAACTGGGCTTCAACCTGGTCGGCTACGGATGCACGACCTGCATCGGCAACAGCGGCCCCCTGGACGAACGGATCACGGCCGCGATCAAAGAGGGAGACCTGGTCGCGGCGGCTGTCCTTTCCGGGAACCGGAACTTCGAAGGCCGCGTGAACCCCGACACGCGGGCAAACTACCTGGCCTCACCGCCGCTGGTCGTCGCGTTCGCACTCGCCGGCCGCATGGACTGGGACCCCTACAGCGAGCCGATCGCCGAAGGAACGGACGGGCCCGTACTCCTCCGCGACATCTGGCCCTCCCAGGCAGAAGTCGCCGAGGCCGTCGGCAGCTCCGTGCGTTCGGAGATGTTCCAGCGCCGCTACGCCGACGTCTTCAAGGGCACGGACGCCTGGCAGGCGCTGGAGACGCCGGAGGGCGAACTCTACGAGTGGGATAGCTGGTCGTCGTACATCAAGAACCCGCCCTACTTCGACAACCTCGAACCGGTGCCGGCGCCCAGCCGGGATATCGCGCGCGCCCGGGTGCTCGCCGTCTTCGGCGATTCGATCACGACCGACCACATCTCGCCGGCCGGCAACATCAACCCCAGCAGTTCGGCGGGCATCTACCTGCGGGAGATCGGGGTCGCGCCCGAGGACTTCAACTCGTACGGATCGCGCCGCGGCCACGACGAGATCATGGCGCGGGGGACGTTCGCGAACATCCGGATCAAGAACCAGCTTGTGCCCGGCACCGAGGGCAGCGTCTCCGTGCATATGCCGGACATGGACCAGGGGTCGATCTACCACGTGGCCCAGCGTTACCGCGGTGAGCGCGTGCCGGTGATTATCCTCGCTGGCAAGGAGTACGGTTCCGGCTCCTCGCGTGACTGGGCGGCGAAGGGCCCGTTCCTCCTCGGCGTGCGTGCCGTCATCGCGGAGAGCTACGAACGCATCCACCGTTCGAACCTCGTTGGCATGGGCATCCTGCCTCTCCAGTACCTGCCGGGGGAGACGCGCGAGTCACTCGGCCTCACGGGGTTCGAAACGTACGCGATCGGCGGCGTGGCGGATGACCTGCGGCCGCACAAGCACATGACCGTGACTGCGACCGCTGACGACGGGACATCGAAGACCTTCGAGGCGCTCTGTCGGATCGACACGCCGGTAGAGCTGGACTACTACCGCAACGGGGGGATTCTGCAGTACGTGCTGCGGCAGATCGTGGCGGCGGGCTAACCGGCTAGCGGACGGACTCGAAGTGGCGTCGTGCGTGAGTGGATCTCGCTTTGAGCGTCGTCGCTACAGACGCCCCAACCGCTTCCGTCGCAAGTGTCGCACTGCCTGTCTTCGTCGGGCAGCCACCCGGTGCCGAAGCAACTCGTGCACTGTGAGTCGACTCGCTGAACGAGCCACTCGCCGTTGCGTAGCAAAACACGAGCCCTGTATGGCCACCGGTGCTGCGGAGCTTCGTGGGAGTCCCAGAGCGTGACGTTCACGACGTCCTGGGCGGCCACTTCCGACGGTCCCAGAGTGAAACTCCCTATTGGCGGCGGACAGCTCCACTCGTTCAATCTCGCGCCGAGTTCTGCATCGGGCGTCCGGGCAAGATACGCTGCGACCGCCGCGGAGGCGGCCTCGCCCGGATCAGAAGTGCCGGCGGAGCTGGAGCGTGTCATTGGTGTTCACTCGTCCTGCAGATAGTCTGGCACTTCCACCCCAAGGTAGCCAAGTATAGCGGCGTAGGCGTCGGCGGCCTCGGGCATCGCCTGGCGGAGGAATCGGAACCGATGGAGGGTGGACTGCTGGCGTATCGATTTGAGGTGGCCAGACGTGCAGGTCCTTCTGATGACCAGGCAGATGTTCTGCAGGAGCGCCCGGCGATGGGCGTCGTCGATGGGCTGGTTTGGCGTGAAGGCCAGAAAGTCTCGGATGAGAGCGGTCATCTCGCTCGGCTCCGCAAAGTCCGAATCGATATCGAACCCGTGGTCAAGGGCAAGTTGGGTGAGCGCTCGCAGTAGCTCAACTTCCACCGGTGGTTCCCTTCATCGGTTCGTCCACCGGGGCAGTCTAAGGCTAGTGCGGCGGTGAGGCGCGAAGCATGGCCTTCGCTAGAATGGCTGCACTCACTCCCCCACGGAGGCTCCGCATGGCCAAGATCAAAGTTCTCAACCCCGTCGTCGAGATGGATGGCGACGAGATGACCCGCATCATCTGGCAGTTCATCAAGGACAAGCTCATCCTGCCGTACCTCGACATCACCCTCGAGTATTACGACCTCGGGATCGAAAACCGTGACGCCACCAACGACCAGGTCACGATCGATTCCGCCGAGGCGACGAAGAAGCATGGCGTCGCCGTCAAGTGCGCCACCATCACGCCGGACGAAGAGCGCGTCGTCGAATTCGGCCTCAAGCAGATGTGGAAGAGCCCCAACGGCACCATCCGCAACATCCTCGGCGGCGTCATCTTCCGCGAGCCGATCGTCTGCACGAACATCCCGCGGCTGGTGCCCGGCTGGACGAAACCGATCGTCATTGGCCGCCATGCCCACGGCGACCAGTACAAGGCCACCGACTTCGTCGTCCCCGGCCCTGGCACCGTCACCATCACCTACGCACCGGCCGATGGCAGCGCCCCCGTCGTCCGCGAGGTCGCGAAGTTCACCGGCGGCGGCATCGCCATGGGCATGTTCAACTACGACGACTCGATCCGCGATTTCGCCCGCGCCTCCATGCGCTACGCCCTGGACCGCGGCTGGCCGCTCTACCTCTCGACCAAGAACACGATCCTCAAGGCCTACGATGGCCGCTTCAAGGACATCTTCGAAGAGGTCTTCGCCGCCGAATTCAAGGCCGATTTCGATGCGAAGGGCGTCACCTACGAGCACCGCCTGATCGACGACATGGTCGCCCAGGTGTTGAAGTGGGAGGGGGGCATCGTCTGGGCCTGCAAGAACTACGACGGCGACGTCCAGAGCGACATCGTCGCCCAGGGCTTCGGCTCGCTCGGCCTCATGACCTCGGTCCTGCTTTCGCCCGACGGCCGGACCGTCGAGGCGGAAGCTGCCCACGGCACGGTCACCCGCCATTACCGCCAGCACCAGCGCGGCGAGAAAACGAGCACGAACCCGATCGCCTCGATCTTCGCCTGGACCCGCGGCCTCGCCCATCGCGGCAAGCTCGACAACACGCCCGAAGTGACGAAGTTCGCCGAGACGCTGGAACGGGTCTGCATCGAAGCGGTGGAAGCGGGCGAGATGACGAAGGACCTCGCGATCCTGATCTCCAAAGACGCCCCCTTCCTCACGACGGAGGACTTCCTCGCGGCCCTCGACCGCCGCCTCCAGGCGAAGATGGCGTAGGCGGCGAGGGCGCGTGATAAGCCGCCCGCCGGCATAGCGCGCTCGCACGGAAGGAACAGCGGATGAATCCGCCGTCAGGGGGGAGAGCAATGCGCGAGCGCATTCAGAGTATTTTGGCGAATCTGCAAGCTGTAGGAGGTGATCTACTCGTACTCTCCGACGACATTTGGTTAGACATTGAACACAATGATTCCGCGGCGGTTCAACGCGGCGCCCAATTCAAGATTGCTTTCAACAAGGCAATGGCGGACTTTATCGACGCATCACGTAAGGTCACGGAGCTGACCGAGTCGTTCACGAAGGTCCCGAGCTTCGAGCCGGCGGCTGCACCTGACTCTGCAGAAGAGCGAGAGCGCCGCGAACGCGTCATCAGGGCGCTCGACCAATCAGCCAGACACACACTCTTTGAGGACTTCAGGTACAAGCGTCCAGTTGCGTTCACGTTGGGTGATGTCCCTTTCGAAGGCACGACCACATGGCAGCAAGTTTATGAGACCGTTTGCCGGCATCTTGCGGCCCGCAGTCGAACGTTGTTCGAATCGCTCCCAGACAACCCAGCGTTCACAAGCAATCACGGCAACAAGTACTTCGCTCGCGAGTTGACAGGCCTGCGGCTGGGTCGCGACTTTGGCGGCGGCGTATTGGCCGAGACGAACCTTTCGGCCAATCAAATCAGGGACATGATCAAGCTCCTACTCGAGACGTTTGGCGTGCCAATCAAGTCGTTCGCTGTGTTCTTGCGTGAAGATCGAGACGCGGCCCGCGGTGGACCGGTGCGGTAGGTGCTGGCTGGAGCGTGGGATTCGCCGAAGGCGCAGACCGCGCACGATCACCGACCATCAGTTGAAACGGCTCGCTGAGTACACCGCCTGCCATGGAATCTCGCGCGCAGAAGCCATCCGCCGCGCCGTTGATGAGTTGACCGAGGAGACGAAGCCGCGAAGATGGCATAGAGGCAGGGCGTGCGGGCAAGGAATGCCCAGCAAGAGTCCCAGCATGACTGGCAGAGGCGAGCTGAACGTCCGCGTCCTATCCCTTCTTCGCCCCTTCCAGGAGTTTCGCCCGGAATTCGTGGTGCTCTGGGACCGGTTCGCCCACGACGTAGAGGAAGTAGTAGATGCCGAACTCGCCGACGAACTTGAACCGCTTCCGGATGTCCTTCATTCGCTCCTCGAAGCCGCCGGTCGCTTCCAGGTAGCCCTTGAAGGAGCCGAATTCACGTTCGAGGGCGATCATCGTGTTGGCGTTGTGAATCGTCGCCTCGATCTTCTTGCGGCTGCGGATGATCCGCGTATCCGCGGTGAGGGCATCGACTTCGTCCGGTGAAAGGTTCGCGACGCGTTCCGGGTCGAAGCCGTGGAACGCGGCCTGGAAGCCGGGCCATTTATGCTCGATCACCTGCCAGTTGAGGCCGGGTTCGAAGGCGGTCTTCGTCAGGATCTCCAGGTAGTCGGCGAGTTTCGTCGGGGTGATCTGCTTCGGCGGTTCCATGGTGTGCTCCTGGTGAGAGGATAGCGGGCCGGTCAATCTTCCGCAGGCGGGCTGGCCCAGTTTTCGATGCGGAGGCCGGGGACGCGGGAGAATTCCCGTACGTTGTTGGTCACCAGCGTGTGGTCGCCAGCAAGGGCAATGGCGGCGATGAGGATGTCCATCACCCCGATAAGCGCTCCCTGGCGGGAAAGCGTGTGCTTGACCCATGCATGCCGTTCGGCGGCGGCTTCGTCGAATGGGAGGATCCGGAGCGGCCGGAGGAAGACCCCGAGGCGCTCGCTGTTCTCCGCGACCCGGGCTGATTTCAGCGCACCGTACCGGAGCTCAGCGACAGAAGGGGCAGAGATCGCCATCTGTGAAGCATCAGTATCACGGAACCGGCGAAGCACGTGTGCGGGCCGTTCGTTCAAGATGTAAATCGAGATGTCTGTGTCGAGCAGGTTCACGTCAGGCCAGCGGTTCTCGGTCAGGCTGCGGTACATCGGACCGGCGGATCTCCGCCAGGATGTCTTCCGGAGTTCGGTCATCTTCCCACGTGCCGAGGTTGGCGAGCCACTCCTCGGAGAAGCGGGGCGTGAGACGCCGCCGGATAGCGTCCGCTGCGAGCGATGACCGGCTAACGCCCTCCGCTTCGGCTGCGTGCTCCAGGAGCCGCGCGGTTTCTTCATCCAGGTAGATCGTGAGCTGGGGCATGGGCCCAGTATACGCCCACGTATACGCGTCTTCACCCCGCCCGGGCCGACGCCTGGCGCGGGCCTCCGTAGGCCTGTTCGTACCAGGCGTCCGTCACCAGGTCGTGGTAGAGCGTGAGCCGGCGCCCGCCCGCAAGTTCGACGAGGAAGTAGCGCCGCGCGATCTCCGCCCGCCACCACTCGTCGTCGATCCGCCAGGTCTCGTGGATGGCGGCGATGGGCAGGAAGTCACCCCGCCAGAGGACCGCTTTCGGCACGCCGCGCGCCGTCGCTTCCACCGCGACAGGCGCAGGCTGGTTGAGGGGGCGGAACTCCCCCGGTTCGTTCGCTTTCGTCCTTCGCGTCGTCATCGTTAGCTCCTCGCCGCTAGCTGCTAGCTGTTAGTAACCCGTTTGCCGCTGACCACCCAATCCGAAATCGGCAATCCAGAATCTAAAATTGCACCAGCCCCAGCTGGCGTTCGGGGATGCGTGACCAGGGCTGCACCTCAACGATCCGGTAGACCTGTGGGCTGCCCACCCGCGCGTTCAGCTGCTCGATGGCCTCGGCCAGCTCTTTCCAGCGGCGTGGGCCGATCGGCCAGAGGTTCACCTGGTGGCCGTATTCGCTGCACAGGCCCGAGAGTGTGACGCCCAGGGTGACGGCCGCCGCCGGGAGCTGGAGCCGCTCGATCCGGCCGCGGGCGGCGAAAAGCAGGCGAGAGGCGTCGTTCGTCGGTTCGCGGAGGACGAAGCGGCGGGTGATCTGCTCGCCGTTTTCCAGGCCGAGCCGCCAATCGAGCCGCCGCACGGGTTGTCCCCGGGCCTCGGGCCGCTGGAGCGCGCGGACCAGGAGAGCCCGTGTACCGACGATGAGCGGCTCGCTGAGGGCCGTCGGGGCGGGCAGGTCGGTCTCTTCGTCGATCCGCAGCTCTTCGCGCGCCGGTACGATCCGGCTATCGTCCTTGCCGTTGGCGAGCGACCAGGCGCGCGCCCCCTCGGGTCCGAACTGGGCCTGGATTGCGGAGAACGGCAGCCGGGCCAGCTGCCCGACGCGCTCCAGGCCGAAGAGCCGCAGGCGTTGCAGCATCGCCGGGGAGATCGGCAGGATCTCGACCGGCAACGGCGCCAGGAAGCCGCTCGTGAGTTCGCCGGGGACGATGACGGGGCGATGCGTGGCCGGGAGCTGCCGCCTGGGCCTGCCCCCGGAGTGGCCCTGGTCGCGCAGCGTTGTCCGCGAATAGGGCATGGCGATCGGCGGGTTCGGCGTATCGCCCGGCTGCCATGCGGCGGTCACGCTCGAAGAGAGGGCGGCGGCGTGGGCGGCGAAGACGGTAGCGGCCGACCCGAGCCGCGCTGACAGGCCGCTGTTCGCCTCCGCCGATTCGAGGAGGTCGGCGAGCCACTGCTCCTCCTCCATCCCCGCCATCCGCGCCAGCCCGCGCACTTCGAAGTGGGCGTGGCCGGGCGCGATTGCTTCGACCAGCGGGCTGTAGAGCTTCAGGAGGTCGGTAAGGCGCGTGGCTTGGGCGGCGGCGTGCGCTTCCTGGAGGGGGAGAAAGACGGCGTTCGGACAGAGGGCGAGCGCCCGCCGTAGGGTGGTCCCAACCATCACGCCGGCGGCGGCCGCTTCCTCGGAACAGGCGGTGACCTGGGCGTGCTCTTCCGGCGAGCCGCCGACCACCACCGGCCGCCCGGCGAGCGCGGGGCTATCGCGCCGGGCCAGGGCGACGAGGAAGTTGGGGACGGTGAGGCAGGCGAACTCCATGGGCGGTCGATTGTAGAACAAACGTTCGGGGAATAGTAGCCAGTAGCCGGTAGTCGGTAGCCAGAGGGGCCGTTGGCTGTTCGCCGTTGGCCGAGACACTTCACGACCACTCACTACTGACTACTGCC
>CAZQCR010000005.1:0-36093 GCA_964591745.1 uncultured Anaerolineaceae bacterium | reverse complement strand
GCCCAGGTCGCGCCTTTCGAAAGCCGCAGACCGACCGCGAACCGCAGCGCCACATCTGTCAGGCCGAGCCCGGTCGCCGCCCTCAGGCATCCCAAAAGGCGCGCTCGCGTCCCGCCGGCCGGGCAGACCTGGTAGAGCGCGGTTCGGGCCGGCTCCCTGAGGCCAGCCGCCGCGAATTCCTCGGCCGCGGCGGTGTCGATAGCCTCGGGCGCGACACCCGCCCATACTTCGATTTCGCGCCAATCCACGGCCGGGCCGAGCTTCCGCTCGACATAACCTGTCGAAAGAGTGACTCCCGCTATCTCCCGGGCGGCCTCGATGCCGTAGAAGCCGAACGGGTCATCGCGGGCGACCGATTCGGCTGCCGCACGCGCCGCCTGCGCCTCTCCGAGCGCCGAAAGCGCCCGCGCGCGCCAGAACCTGGATTGTGGACTGGTGGCCCCGGTCAGATCCCATGCGGCGATGGCCGCCACCGGGTTCCCCGCATCGTACCAGACATAACCTGCACGGAAGACCGCCTCCTCCCGGAACTCGCCCGCCACGTCACCGGCCAATGCCGCATACCGCTCGCTCGCCTCGGCAGCATCACCTGCTCGTTCGAGAGCACGCGCCGCCCAGTAGGCTGCACGATGGGCATAGGGCGAAGCCGGGGTGGAAGCCACGACGTTGTCGTAGACTGATACCGCCTCGTCCGCCAGGCCGCTATCGTCGTAGGAGGCGGCCAGGTAGTAGGTCACGAACGCCCACTGGTCGCCAGGGGCGAGGGCATCCGAAGCCGGCTGAAGCACGCGGATAGCGTCCGCGTAGAGACTCCGCCGGTAGTAGACCAGGCCCTCGGAGCCGGGATCCACCGCCTCACCGAGGTCGCGCAGGGCGATGACGGCGAGATGGGCGAAGCGCGAGCCCGGCGTGCCCGTGATGATCGCGCCGAACCCGGCGACGGCCGCCGTGCGGTCCCCGGCGGCCAGGAGCGCCTCGGCGAGGACGAAGCGGGTCGCCGCATCCCCCGAGATAGCAAGGGCCCTTTCGAGCATTACTGCCTGCCCCGCGGGGTCGCGACGGGCAGCGGCCGCGGCGGCGGCAGCCCGGTAGCCGCGCTCGGCCAGGAGCGGGTCCAGACCGGGCTCCTTCAAGAGCGAACCCCAGGAGGAGAACCGGTCCTCCACGCCGTCGATAAAGCCGCTCGCCAGGAGGGCGTCGGCGCGTTCGGCGCGAACAGCGAACTGCAGCGGGCCGACAGCCGCAGCGACCCGCGCCGCCGTTACCAGCCCGACCGCATCGACAGCGCGGCCCGCCTCATTCAGGCGCAAGGCAAGGAGAAACAGGGCGCGCGTAGCTTCCAACGATGGCTCCGTACCTTGTTCGACCGCCACGCGGAGTCGCGCTATCGCCGTGTCGATGTCACCGGCGTTGTACCAGGCGGAGGCCTCGCTCACGAGAGCAGCTACGCGCAGGCGTGGTGTCTCGGCGGAGGCGGCCTGGGCCGCGTACTGGGCGGCGGCCGCTTCAAACTGGCCCCGGCGCTGAAATGCCGCCGCCGCGTCCGGAGTCGAGCCCGGCGTGCCCGTGGCCGGTGGCGTGGTTGCCGCCGAAGGCGTGGGCGACAGTTCGGGCGTCCGGTCCTCCGGGGCGACGGTCGTGGCGGCGGGGGACTTCGACCCACCGCCGCAAGAGGCGCCCGCGAGCGTCATCGCGGCCAGCAGAGCGAATCCCAACAGCCTCAGCAGGTGTCGATTGCGTTTGTCGAACACCGGGTCGATGCTAGGGAGAGGCGGGAAGGGCGTCAAAGCGGCGCTTTACTCGTCATAACTTCAGGGAGTACCCGGGTGACGCATGGAGTAGCTCCCGCAGCCCCGTCCACCCCCTCGAACCTGGCGGCCGCCAGCCCGTTGGATCGGGTGTCGTTGCGCGCCGTAACGAGCGCCATGAACAGCTGGATCGAGGTGGACCTCGATGCCCTCGCCCACAACGTCCGCGCTCTCCGGGAGGCGATCGGGCCGGGAGTGGAGCTTATCGCGGTCGTGAAAGCGAACGCCTACGGAGCCGGCGTCGCCGCGCTGGCGCCCGCACTCGAAGCCGAAGGGGTAGACCGGTTGGCGGTCGTCTGGGTGTCGGAAGCTGTGGCCTTGCGGGAGTCCGGCATTCAGACACCGATCATCGTCCTCGGGCACGCCTTTCCCGCGGACGCCGAAGCCGCCGTGAGGCTGGGGATCACCCTCACCTGTGACGCCATCGAGCTCGGCCGTGCGGTTTCGGCGGCGGCGGGGGCGCTTGGAAAGACGGCGAAGCTCCACATCCACGTCGATACAGGCCTCCACCGCGATGGAGTGACGCCGGCCGAGGCCATCACGCTGGCTGAGGCGGTTCGCGCGCTGCCAGCCGTGGAACTCGAAGGCCTGAGTACGCACATGGCCAACGCTGACGAAGCCGACGATTCCTACAGCGACGAACAGCAGGCGATCTTCGCGGACGTCAGCGCGCGCCTCGCCTGGATCCCCTACCGCCACACGGCGAATTCAGCGACGGCGTTGCGGCGAAGCGGGGCAAGGTGGAACGGTGTGCGCGTGGGCCTCGCACTCCACGGCGTGGCCCCGGAGAACACGCCGGACCCCTCCCTCCGCCCGATCCTCTCCGTGAAAGCGCGGATTGCGCGCGTGCTCGATGTGGCACCGGGCGACGGCGTCTCCTACGGATTGACCTGGCGTGCACAGCGGCCCTCCCGCGTGGCGCTCGTGCCCGTAGGTTACGCTGATGGCTGGCACCGTTCCCTGGGGAACGCCGGCGAAGTGCTGGTCCACGGTACCCGCTGCCCGATGGCCGGCCGCGTCTGTATGGACCAATTTCTTATCGACGTAACGGAGGTCCCTGGCGTGGTGGCCGGGGACGAAGCAGTGCTGCTCGGCACGCAGAACGGCAGGGCCATCACCGCATCCGAAATCGCGAAGCTTGCGGGGACGATCCCATGGGACGTGTTCGCTTCGCTCCAGACGCGCCTGCCACGGCTCTACCACCGCCACGGGGTCGTGGAGCGGGTCGTGTAGGCCGCGCACCACACGCTACCGCGTCCTCAGACGTCGAACTCGGCTCCTTCGGTCCCCGCGAGGACTTCGACCATCGTGGCGCGAGCGCGTGCCTCCGCGAACATGGCGTCGAGGTCTCCATCGCTGTGGGCCGGATCGTGATGGAAGGTGACGAGCCGCCGCGCGCCCGCCGCCTCGGCGAAGTCTACGGCGTGATCGATCGTGCCATGCCCCCAGCCGATGTGTTCTTCATACTCCGACGCCGTGTATTGAGCATCGTGAATCAAGAGGTCGGCGTCCTCGGCGAGCCCCATCCCGGAGGTCCATCGCGGGTCGAATCCCGGCTCCTTTAGGCCAAGCGCGGGCTCGTGGTCCGGGATGTAGGCCAACGAATGGCGACCGTCGCTAATCCGGTAGCCGACGGTCGGGCCCGGGTGACAGACGAATTCGGCGCGCATGGTCAGGCTCCCAATGCGCACTTCGCCGCCCAGGATATCGTGAATAGCCACGAGCGACGGCAGTTCGCGCAGGCGGACGGGGAAGAGCGGCGGCGAAAGGTAGCGGGAGATCCGGTCGCGCAAGAGCTGATTGCTGGAAGGCGGCCCCCAGATGTGCATATCGAAGTCCGGCCGGAAGAGCGGGCCGAAGAAGCCCAGCCCCTGGATGTGGTCCATGTGGAGATGCGTGAGCAGGAGATGAGCTTCGTTGTCGCCCGTGGCCATCGAGGCGCCAAGGCGGCGAATACCGGTGCCCGCATCGAGGATGAGCAGTTCGCCTTCGGGACCACGAATCTCGACACAGGACGTGTTACCCCCGTAGCGCACCGTTTCCGGCCCAGGCGCGGCCAGCGACCCTCGCGTTCCCCAGAGGCGCACAAGCATCAGGCCGTCTCCCAGAACATCGCCACAGCGCCGAGCATCCTGCCGGCGAGACCGGTGACGGGAAAGGCTGTCACATCGATCCGGCGAGCGTGCCCATCGAAGCCGACGAAAACCAGCGCGCGATGGGACGGCCGCCGCTCCATGAGAGCGATGCTCACAGGGAGGTCGGCAGCGGAGAGCGGCGTCCCTTCCACATCGCGGGTGGAGAAGAGCGAGGAGAGATCCTCGACGGAAATAGCGCCCGACTCCTCCAAGCGGCGGCCCAGGAGCATTTCGGCGGCTTCGTTGTAGAAGATCAGCGAACCCTCGGCGTCCATGATCCAGACGGGCAGGCTGAGGTAGCTCGCCCACTGGCGCAAAAGAATGATCTCTACCGGCTCAGCCATTGCGCGCTCCCCGCCGGGCCCGTCGTTAGCGGGCGCGGCTTCCGCCATCCACCGTGTACACGCCGCCCGAAATGAACTTCGCGTCATCGCTGCAAAGGAAGGCGGCGAGCGCGGCCACCTCTTCGGGTTCGCCGTAGCGGCCGAGGGGGATGGTCGCGGCCATCGTCCGGTGGATCGCCTCCGGGTCGTCCGGGTTGATGCCGCGTTCGAGCGAGCGCATCATTCGCGTCTCGATCGGCGAGGGGCAGACGGCGTTGACGCGGATCTGGTCCGGCCCGAATTCGATAGCGGCACTCTTGGTCAGGCCGATGACGGCATGTTTGCTCGCGCCGTAGGCGATGATCGTGGGCGTACCGCCGAGCCCCGCGACGGAGGCCGTATTGACGATCGCGCCGCCACCCTGTTCCCGCATGACCGGGACGACGTACTTCATGCCGAGCCAGACTCCCTTGACGTTCACCGCGAGAACTTTGTCGAAGACGTCTTCCGGGTACTCCGTGCTCGGGCCTACCCAGCCTTCGATGCCGGCGTTGTTGAAGAAGCCGTCGATACGCCCGTAGGTGGCCTTCGCCGCATCGACGTAGGCCTTGACCTGGGCGGCCTGCGTGACATCCGTCGGGACGGCGATGCCCTTGCCCCCGGCGGCCTTTACCGCCGCGACCACGTCGTCGAGCGGTGTACCGGGGAGGTCAACCGCGACGACGCTGGCCCCTTCGCTGGCGAACCGGACGCAGGCCGCCTTACCGATGCCACCCGCCGCGCCCGTCACCACGATGACTCGACCTTCGAACCTTCCGGCCATGTCCCCTTACCTCCAGCTTGTAACGGGGACAATAGCCGATCGCGTGGCGGCACGTCGCGCGGCGGAACCAACTCTCGGCCTTTCTGCGGAGGGCTGCCTCCGGCCAAGAGCGCGCGCGCCATTCGGACATCGTCGTTATCGTTCTGACCATGACGAGTGACGAGTACGACCTGGTGGTGATTGGTGAGTTGATCCACATCGGTGGCCCGGTGGATGTCTTCATCGAGATGGTCTTCAACTACCCGTCGCTGGCGGAGATCTACAAGTACGCCGCCTCCGGGTGCCTCCAGGCGATGGCGGCGCGAAAAGCCGCAACGAGCGCCTGAGGGACAACGCGGGTACAGACGGACCCACGCGAAGAGGGGCTCGCCCGTCGTATACTTGTCCCGTGCTGTCTGAATACCTGGATGCGGCAATGCGCGCAGCTGCGTTCGAAAGGCTGGAGAACGGCGACGGCTGGTACGCGGAAGTGGCGGAACTCGATGGATTGTGGGGAGCCGGGCCGACCTCCGCGAAGCACTCGAGAGCTGGTTACTTTTTCGGCTCGCCGCGTGCCTGGACATTCCGCCGGTCGGTGGCGTTGCGCTGGGCGTGCCCCAGGTCGCCTGATGCCGCGGTACGGCCCCCTCTCGACGCGCGACCTCATCGCCGCCTTGAGACGGCCCGTATCCGGGCGGCGCGCATCGGACGATGCATCGAGCAGGCAAGTCCCTCATCATTCCAAACCCCCATGGGCCAGATGTCGGCGCCAATCTCCTGGCGCATACTGCGCCGCGCGGGCATCTCTCGCGAGGAGTGGGAGCGGCTCTGAGCCCTACCAGACGACTCCCGCGGCTCGCAGCTCCTGGACGGTCTCAGCGCTCAAGCCTGCCTCTGCCAGGACAGCGTCTGAGTGCTGGCCGTGTTCGGGTGCGGCGCCCAGGCCCGGCTCGTGGCCAGCGAGCGTGAACGGCATGCGCGCCGCCTTCGTCCCGTCCTCCACGTCGAGCAGGTAGCCGTTCGCACGCACCATCTCGTCATCCACGAGGTCTTCGACGCGGTTGATTGGGGCGACCCAGAGTTCCCGCGCACGCAGACCGCGAAGCCAATGGTCAGCGGTATTGGTGAGGAAGTGGGCATCGAGGATCTTGACCGCATCGGCGGCGTGAACGCGGCGGGAGTCCATGGTCACGAACCGCGGGTCCGTTATCAGGTCCTCACGGTCGATGGCGCGGCACATTTCGGCCCACATCCCGGAGACAGCCATCCCGAGGGCCAGCCAGCGGCCATCGCCACAGCGGTAGGTGTTGAACATCGGGTTCGGCGGGCTCACCCGGTCCGAATGTGCGAACGATTGCCCGAGATTCGCAACCGCGCCGACGTTCAGGGACTGCATCCACATCAGCGTTTGGAGCTGCGAGGTGCTGACCACCTGGCCCTCTCCCGTGCGGTCCCGCTCCCGCAGGGCGGCCAGGACGCCAAAGGCCATCATCGTGCCGGAGAGCACATCACTCATCGCGCCGGGCGGGTAGTAGGGCGTGTCGCCATCTGGCGAGCAGGTGAAGAGGAGGCCCGCATAGGCCATCCCGACCGTGTCCTGGCAGGGGTCGTTCGCCCACGGCCCCTCCTGCCCGAAGCCGGCCGCACGGGCGTAGACAATCCGCGGGTTACACGCGCGGACAGCGGCCTCGTCCGCGCCGAGCGGCGTGAGCGCGCCGGGCATCAGGTTCGTGACGAAGACATCGGCGCCCTTCAAGAGCGTCTCGAAGACCGGCCGGGCGGAAGGATGGCCGAGGTCCAGCGCGAGCCCGCGTTTGTTCCGATTGCAGGTGGTCCAGAGCATGTTCGGTGCGCCATCTCGGCGAAGGTCGATGCCGAAGACGCTTTGGAGCGCCCTTCCGTGGTCGCCGACGCCGGCTTTTTCGAGCTTCACGACATCGGCGCCGAGATCGCCCAGCAGGGTCGTGGCCATCGGTCCCTGCACCCACATCGTGAGGTCGAGGACGCGGATGCCGGAGAGAGGGCCGGAATTGGGCATGGGTTGGGACTCCACCGAGGGTGGCCGGAGTATAGCGAACGAATGGCGGAGCCGGGGCCGACCGGTGGTATACTTCCTGAGTAATACCTGAGGAGTAGTACCGTGACGACGCGCGTAACCACCAAGGGCCAGGTCACGATCCCGAAGGAGATCCGGGACCGCGCCGGCATCCGCCCGGGCGACGAGATCGAATGGACGGAGGCCGAAGGGAAGATCGTCGGGGCTCGCGTCGAGACCGCATCGCCATTCGCGCGCTGGATCGGGGCGGGCCGCAATCTCGGGATGACCGTGGACGAATTCATCGAGGAGATGCGCGGCCGGTGATCAGCGCCATTGACAGCAATACGGTGTTCGATCTCCTCTCGCCGGACGGCTCAGCGGCGAACGAGGCCGCTATCGAGCGGCTCGACCAGGCGAGGGCGGAAGGCCCGCTGGTTCTCTGCGAAATCGCCTATTCGGAATGCGTGCCCGCGTTCGTCGACCTCGCCGCCGGTCTCGATCGTTTTCTCGAAAGCACCGGGATCAAGCTGGTCGGTTCCACCGTGGGCACGCTCGCGCTTGCCGGGGCGCGCTGGGACACGTACCGCTTGCGGCGGCCGGCCCGGATCGAATGCCCCGCCTGCGGCGAAGCGAACGAACTCCGCTGCGCGCGCTGCGGACGGGGAATCGTGCCACGGCAGCACATCTTGGCGGATTTCCTGATTGGCGCCCACGCCCTGCTCCAGGCGGATCGTCTCGTCACTCGCGACCGCGGTTTCTACAACACATACTTCCCGGAGCTTTTGCTCGCCTAACGGCCCGGTTTCAGGGCAATCGTTAACCTGCGGGCTCCCTGTCACGTTATCCACGGTGCGCCCCCAGGCGTAACTATGGCGGATGCCGGGAAACCCCCGGCATCCGTTTTCTTTTCCGGCCACGCCGTGGCGGACCGCTGTAGCCCACGCAGGCCCCACGGCCCGTGCACAGGCGACGCCGGCATGAGAAGCGCCGATACGATAAGCTCCTCATGAACTACATGAGCACTGCCACCATCCCCCACGAGAGCCGCCTTGGCGTCTTCCGGCATCGCGACTTCTCGCTCCTGATGGCCGCGACGGTCTTTCAGAACCTCGTGATGCCGATGCAGTTCATCACGCTCACTTTCTGGTCGATAGACAACTACCCGGGCGAAAAGGTGCTCTTCTCTGGCCTCATCGTGGCCGTGCGCGGAATCGGCATGCTTATTTTCAGCCTCCTCGGTGGCGCTATAGCGGACCGGTTCGAACGGCGGAAGGTGCTCCTGATCTGCGAAAGCATCGCCTTCACGACGACGGCGTTGATGGCCGTCTGCATGATCTGGAAACCGTTCGACGACGCGACGATCGCGGCGTTACTCGTGCTCGTCTTCCTTGCCGCCTCGAACATGGCGGTTGACGGTCCATCGCGTTCGGCGAGTATCCCCGTCGTCGTCAATCCGTCGCAAATCGGCCATGCGATCGCCTTAAACAACGTCGCGCAGCAGCTCACGTTCCCGGCCGTCCTGCCCCTGGTCGGCTGGCTGAGCGGGACCATCGGCCCGGGCAAGGTGGTTGCGGGTTCGCTGATCGCCTGGGCCTTCATCATTCCGCTGATAGCGATGCTGCGGTACAGCAGCAAAGCGATGGCGATGCGGCGGTCGTCTTCCGGTTTCGTCCGCGATATCCGGGATGGGCTGGGCTACGCCCGCCGCGACGCGACGATCTTCGCCGTCATCGCCATGATCGTGGCGATGCAAGTGGTGGCTATGCCCGGCGTCGGCATGCTCGGCCCGGTCTGGATGACCGAAGTACTGGGACTCAGCCGCGGCCAGTTCGGCCTCCTCGCCATGCTCTGGGGGATCGGAGCGGTTACCTCCTCCCTCACCTTCGCGGCGCGTCCGCAAATGGGTCGCCGCGGCACGACGCTCGCGGCGATGGTGCTGCTCTTCGCCGCTTCCGGCATCCTCTTCGCCCACTCCCGCTCTGTGCCACTCACGGCCGTCGCGAACTTCGGTCTCGGCTTCGCGATGACCGGGGCGATCGTTACCGCGATGACACTCGTCCAGTACACGGTCTCCGAGCAGATGCGCGGGCGCGTGATGGGCCTCTTCCCGCTCGTCATGGGGTTCTCGATGCTCAGCGTGGCGCCGGTCAGCTTCGCCGGCCAGGGCCTCGGACTGGAAGTCGTGGTGCCAGCGACGGAGTGGGCCGCACTCGCGATCGCCGGGCTGGTCGTGCTCGGCGCGCCCGCGTTACGGCGGTCCCGGCCGGCACGGGCAGAAGCGACATCGATCAAACCAGCCTGAGCTGAAGCTGACCGAATCCTGGCCCCGTCCGGCGTGTCGTTGCACTAGCGTGTCTCATCTCATGTTGCCTCTCGTTATCTCTCCCTCACCTGGATCGAGCCTCGCGCGCTCCGGTGTCGCCATCGTCGGCACTGCCGTGCGTTATGCTACGGTCACTCAGGCGGGAGGTTCCTGGCCATGGCATCCTGGACCGAATTCGCGACCGCGGCCCCGGCCCTCGCCGCCCTCGGCCGGGAGCGCTTCGATTCGACCGGGGTGGTGCTCATGGGTACCACGCGTAAGGACGGCAGCCCGCGCGTAACGCCGATAGAGTTCTTCTTCTTCGAAGGCGAACTCACCCTCGCAGGCATGTGGCAATCGCGGAAGCTGCTAGACGTGCTCCGCGACCCCCGCTGCGTCCTCCACAGCACAGTCACGAACAAGTCCGGCACGGAGGGGGATTTCAAGCTTGCCGGCCGGGCCGCTCCGATCGACGGCTCGGATGAACGCGAGCGCTACGCCCGTGCGTTGCGCGCGGCTACGGGGTGGGCACCGGAGGAACCCTTCCACCTGTTCCAGCTCGACATCCTGGAAGCCGCCTACGTCGTCTTCGGAACGGCGGTGAAAGCAGCACTGGAGCGCCTCGCCGGAACACCCGGCGTAGACGCCCGCATCCTCCCGAATACGGAGGAGGGCTACCTCGTGGCGACGTGGAAGGCGGCCGCCGGGTAGACTCCGCGCTACTACGTTCCCGGGGGAAAACATGGACGAGGCCCGGCTCCAGCGAATGCTCGACAAGCAGGAGATCACGGAATCGATCCTGCGCTACGCGAGCGGGATCGATATGCGTGACTGGGCGCTCTACCGTTCCGCCTTCACGGACGACCTGGAGGTCGACTTCACCTCATGGGGCGGCGGGACACCGTTGAAGATCACCGCCGACCAGTGGGTGGCGAACGTCCGGAGCACGCTGGCTGGCTTCGATGGCACTCAGCACACGCTCACGAACTTCATCATCGATGTGCGTGGCGACGAAGCGACGGCCGTGGTCTACATGTCGGCCCAGCACTTCCTCCCGAACGACAAGGGCGATAGCACCCTGCTCATCGGCGGCTACTACACACACGACCTCGTCCGCACGCCCACGGACTGGAAGATTCGCAAGGCTCGCCTGACCGTGACCTGGACCACGGGCAACCGCCAGATCTTCGAGATCGCCCGTCAGCGCGTTGCCGATGGCAACGAGGGCGCGAAGCGCATCTGAATCGGGCCAAAGGAGAACGCATGGAATTCGGTATCGTCGTCACCAACCAGGGCTGGGTCGATGACGCAGCGCTTGCGGCGATCGACGCGACGGCCTTTCGCACGCTCAACATCGTCGATCACCCCGCCTTCCCGATCGCAGACCCGTGGACGTGGCTGGCCTATGCCTCCGCGCGGACCACCCGTATTCGCCTCGGCACCCATGTCACCGGCGCCCCCTTCCACCACCCCCAGAACCTCGCCCGCCAGGTGGCGACGGTCGACGTCCTGAGCGGAGGCCGAGCGACGCTCGGCATCGGCACCGGGTACGAACACGGCGATTTTCGCCCCTTCGGATACGTCATGCCCGGCTTCGCCGACCGTGTGAAGCTGCTCGAAGAGAGCATCACCGTGATGCGCTCGTTCTGGACGCGGGAGAAGACGGAGTTCACGGGCGCGTTCTTCCAGCTCGAAGGCGGCGCCAACTTCGAGCCGAAGCCCGTGCAGAAGCCCCACCCACCCGTGCTCGTGGGCCTGAACACCGCCGGGCTGGCCTTGCGGGCCGCAATTCGCTGCGCCGACGGCCTGAACACCTGGCAGCTCGGCCCCGTTCAGCTCGCGGAACTCTTCCCAACGGTTCGCCAATGGTGTGTCGCCGCCGGCCGCGAGCCCGCGAGTTTCGTCCTCACCTCCGACGTTCTCTGCGTGCGCGGGGCAACGGCGGAGGCCGCGGGCGCACTCGCCGGGCGCATTGCCGGCATCGCCCGCGGCTGGGGACGTTCCGAGAAGGTCACCCAATGGGACGCTGGCGGCGTCCTCTACGGCGACGCCAGCGCGATGGTCGAACAGACGCGGGCCTTCGAGGCCCTCGGCGTCGCCGAGCTCTCGGTCGCGCTTTCAAACCTCGACGACATCCAATGGTTCAGCGCCGAAGTCATCGAACCGTTCGCCGGCCGCTGAGCCACTTGCGCACGTGCCGAGCCGAGGGCACGGTGGAACGGTGTTCTGGCGAAAGAAGAATGATCCGCTCTTCGACCGGCCCCTGCCCCCGGCGCGCGTCACCCTGACCGCGATCGGCTTCGTCCACAACGAGGTGACGAAGCCGCGGCCGAAGGGCTGGGCGAGCGTCGAAAGCACGATTCAGCTGCTCCCCGAGCACGCCGCGAAGATCGACGGCCTCAGCGGCTACAGCCACGTCATCGTCGTCTGCTATCTCGACCTGGCGGAGGATGCCCCCGAGAAGCCGGAGTCCCTCACCCTCGCCAGCGGCCGCCGCTACGGCATCCTCGCCACCCGCAGCCAGCTCCGGCCGAACCACCTCGGCGTCTCGGCGGTCGCCCTCCTCGCGGCGGAAGGCGGCGCCCTCCGCGTGCGTGGCCTCGACGCGATCGATGGCACGCCCGTCCTCGACATCAAGCCCTACCTGCCCGAATACGACGCCCACCCCGCCGCCACCATCCCCGGCGGCTAGCGGGATCAGTGACCGCCCACAGCCGGGGCCCAGCCGGCCGGACGATTGAGTCGGGGCGCGGCTTCAGGTCCTTCGGTAGCCGCCCCACGCCGCTGAAAAACGAACACTCCCGCTTCTTTCGAAGCGGGAGTGTTCGCATTGAGAACGCGCAGGTTCGGTTGGCTCGTCTCAGGAAGGCTGCCAGCAGACGACGCCTGCCCGGACGAAGGAATCGGCCAGCGGCAATGCTCGCCGTTCAAACGACATTTGCCAATAACTACCTGGCGTTCCGCCCGGCCAAGCTATTTGGACGCGTCAGAGATCCTCGTCCACCAGGCCGGCTTGCTTCATGAGATGGTCCTGCAGTCCTCGCCTCAACGTCTTGCTTCCGTGAACAGGAATGGAAAGCCTCACTGACGTACCTGGCCGGGCGAAGATCCAGTGGCTGCCAGCGACGCGAAGCAGCGTCCAGCCATTGCGCTCGGCCGCTCGTGCAAGCTCCCGCCCGGAGACCGGCTTCAAACGGCGATCTCAACCAGTTCCGCGTCTCCGGTGAGCTTCAGAACATCGAGATCGATCGAGAGGCAACCCGCGATGGCGTCCCTCAGGTTCTCGATGAGCTCTTCCATGGTGTCACCTTCGGTTGCGCAGCCGGGAAGCGACGGAACCTCAGCCCAGTACCCGCCCTCTTCGGCGGGATGCACGACCACGGCGATCTTCATGGAATTCATGCTATCACGGACGACCGTGGGCAAGGACCGGGCGATGCCGGGCGAAGTGCCACCCGGGTGGAGGCATGCCACGCGAGGCGAACCTGCCTCGTGGGTGCGGGATGTCCAGCACAAAGAAGAGGCCCCGCTTGCGCGGGGCCTCTTCTCACTAACAGCCAGCAGCTATTCGCTACCAGCTACTTAGTAGTCTTCGGGCGGCGGCGGCGCCATCATCGGCGGCTGGGGAATCTCCGCCACCAGCGTCTCCGTCGTGAGGACGAGGGCACTGATGCTGCAGGCGTTCTCCAGGGCCGAACGACTCACCTTCACCGGGTCGACGATGCCGAGTTCGAACATGTCGCCCCAGCGGTCGAGGTCGGCGTCCCAGCCATGGTTCGGGTTGGTCAACGCGCGAACGCGGTTCACGACGACCGCGCCTTCGAGGCCGGCGTTTTCCGCGATCATGTTGGTCGGAGATTCGAGCGCTTCGGAGAGCAGGCGGATGCCCGTCTTCTCGTCTTCGTCCTTGGTCTCCTTGAGGAGCTTTTCGAGGGCCTTCTGGGCGCGGATGAAGGCGACGCCTCCACCGGGCACGATGCCTTCATCGACAGCCGCGCGGGTGGCGCTGAGGGCGTCCTCCACGCGTGCCTTCTTCTCCTTGAGTTCGACTTCAGTGGCGGCGCCAACTTTGATGACGGCAACGCCGCCGGCAAGCTTGGCAAGCCGCTCCTGGAGCTTCTCGCGGTCGAAATCACTGGTCGCGTCGTCGATCTGGGCCTTGATCTGCTTGATCCGGGCCTGGATCGCCTCATCGGTGCCGTGGCCTTCGATGATCGTCGTGTCGTCCTTGCTGGAAACGATGCGGCGGGCGCGGCCGAGGTCGGCCACCGTCGCGGTATCGAGCTTGAGGCCGATGTCTTCGGTAATCAGGGTGCCGCCGGTGAGCATCGCGATGTCTTCGAGCATCGCCTTGCGGCGATCGCCGAAGCTCGGGGCCTTGACGGCGAGGATGTTGATCGTGCCGCGAAGCTTGTTCACCACGAGCGTCGCGAGGGCCTCGCCATCGATATCGTCGCAGACGATGACGATGTCCTTCGAGACCTGGAGCGCCTTTTCGAGGAGCGGCAGGATCTCCTGGACAGCGCTGACCTTCTTGTCCGTGATGATGATGTACGGGTTTTCGATGACCGCTTCCATGCGGTCCGTGTTCGTCACGAAGTACGGCGAGCAGTAACCGCGATCGAGCTGCAGTCCATCGACGAACTCCGTCTCGAACTTCACGCCACGGGACTCTTCGACGGTGATAACGCCGTCTTTGCCGACCTTCTCCATGACATCGGCAATGAGGTCGCCGATCTCTTTGTCGTTGCCCGAAATCGAGGCAACGTGCGCGATCTGTTCCTTCGTGAGGACCGGCCGGGCCTGCGCGCGGAGGTCCTTCACGGCGGCGACCATCGCCTTATCGATACCGCGCTTGACGGCCATCGGGTTGGCGCCGCTGGTCACGATCTTCATGCCGCCGCGCACGAGCGCCTGGGCAAGAACCGTGGCCGTCGTCGTGCCATCGCCGGCGACGTCGTTCGTGCGGGTGGCCACCTGCTTGGCCAGCTGGGCGCCCATGTTCTCGAACGGGTCTTCGAGTTCGATCTCCCGGGCGACGGTGACGCCGTCCTTCGTGATCGTGGGGGCGCCGTATTTCTTGTCGATGACGACGTTGCGGCCGCGAGGCCCAAGGGTCACCTTCACGGCATCGGCCAGGGCGTCTACGCCATCGCGTAGACGGCGGCGGGCCGACTCGTCGAACAACAGTTGCTTCGCAACCATGAAATCACTCTCCTCTGAACCACAAAGGCACAGAGATCACGAAGGGAGAACCCTCCGCGAACGCTGTGCCGTGGATGGGTCGAACTAGACGACGAGCTTGGCGAGGATGTCCTTGTCGTTGAGAACGATGTAGTCGTTCCCATCGAGCTTGATCTCCGTGCCGGTGTACTTGGCGTAAAGGATGCGGTCGCCGGCGGAGACGTCGAGGGGGACGCGCTTGCCGTTGTCATCGAGGCGGCCGGGGCCGACGGCGATGACTTCGCCCTGCTGGGGCTTCTCCTTCACGGTGTCCGGAATAACGAGACCGCTTGCGGTCATCTCTTCCTGCTTGAGCGGCGTGATAACGACGCGGTCAGCGAGGGGAACGAGCTTGGTCTTGGCCTTTGTGGCGGGGGCTGCTTTCGCGGCCATAGTGATGATCCTCCGTATGAGCTAGGGAATTAGCAATGGGGATGTTAGCACTCTCGTCCATAGAGTGCTAGGTCAGCCACTGCTGTGTCGCTGCCGAGAGAAATGACCGCCGCAACTGCCGGGTGAAATGTCCGCCGGCCCGGGCGCGTCCGTGTCGCCTTAACCCTCGGCGTCCCCCTCGGCCCGCAACGCCGCCGCCATGGCCGCGAGCTGGCCGGCGTGCGCCAGGCAGTGGACGCGGAGGGTGAGCAGCCATTCCCGCCACGTCAGCTCCCCGAGCAGCGGGTGCAGCCAGGTGGCATCGAGATGTGCGTCCTCGGCGGCCTCAGCGACCGCGGCGCAGCAGTGCTCCAGCACCTCGCGCTGAAGGGCGAGCGCTTCCTCACGGCCTTCCGGGACGCCCGGCGGCTCCTCTCGCGGCTGCCGCCCGGTCGCCGCCACCGAGGCTACCCGCATGGCCGTGCTCATGTTGATGGCAACGACATGCTGGATGCAGAAGCGGGGCGTCCACTCCTCGCCTGCCGCCCGAACGTCGAGGAACGCCTCGGGCACATCTCGCGCCGCCGCTTCGAGGTCGCGCAGCCCGCCAGCGACGCGGTCGACCATCTGGGGGACGGTCCAATCGCGGGACTTCTGACGGATGTAGGCGAGGATCTGGTCGCCCGCGCCTTCGGGGATGGTGAACTGGGTCATCGAATGCTCCCTGGAGGTGACGGCCGGGCCGTTGGCGGGCAACAATGCCGCTGCCGGCGCCGCCGCGCAAGCAGCGTTCATGCGCCAGGAGGCACTATGACCAGGGTCGCCGTCATCTATTCCAGCGCCACGGGCAACGTCCATGCCCTCGCACTGGCTATCGCTGAAGGCGCTACGGCCGCGGGGGCGGAGGTCCGCCTGCGCAAGGTGCCAGAGATCAACGGCGCCGAGGCCATCGCCCGCAACCCGAAGTGGGCCGCCCACCGCGAAGCAACGGCCGATGTGCCGGAGGCCGTGCTCGCCGACCTGGAATGGGCCGACGCCATCGTCTTCGGCTCGCCAACCCGCTTCGGCAACATCACCGGTTCGCTCAAGCACTTCCTCGACCAGACGGGCGGGCTCTGGGGCCAGGGAAAGCTCGCGGACAAGGTCGTCTCTGGCTTTACCAGCGCCTCCACCACGCACGGTGGCGTCGAATCCACGCTGCTCGCCCTCTACAACACCTTCTACAGCTGGGGCGCGATCATCGTCCCGCCCGGCTACGCCGACCCGATCCAGTTCAAGGCCGGGAACCCGTACGGCGCCTCCCACGTTGGCAGCGGAGCACCCGGGGAAACGTCGCTGGCGGCCGCCCAGTTCCAAGGCAAGCGCGTCGCGGAGATCACGGCCCGGCTCCTCAGGTAGCGGGCGCCTGCTGATCGTTCCCGGTGACGGGCTCCAGGGCCTGGCCGGGCGCGGGCTCACCGATGCCGATCACAACGCTGCCCGTCTTCTGGCCCGACTCGACGTAGCGGGTCGCCTCGACGACTTCGTCCAGCGCGTACGTGCGGTCGATGACGGGCCGGTACTTGCCCGAGTCGATGAGCTCTTTGATGAGCGCCAGGTCCGCCTTGCGGTAGGTTACGATGCCGAGCTTCGCACGCTTGCTCCCGGCAAAGCGTGTGATCAGCGCAAGGAGGGGCACGTGGTACAGGTAGCCGAGGTCCGCCGTGATGTAGGCCCCGCCGCGGTTGAGCGCGCGGCGGCAGCGGCGGAACGAGTGTTTGCCGACCGCATCGAAGATCACGTCGTACGTCTTTCCGTTCTTCGTGAAGTCCTCACTGAGGCGATCGATCACGTCCCCGGCGCCTAGTGAGCGCAAGACTTCGACATCTTTCGTGTCACACACCGCCGTCACGTCGGCCTCGAAGTAGTGCAGGAGCAGCTGGACCGCCGCCGTCCCGATCGAGCCGGCAGCGCCGTAGACGAGGACACGCTTGCCCGCGAGCGGCCCCGACGGGCGGAGCATGGTCAGGGCGAGCAGGGCGCCATCGGGCACGGCGGCGGCCTCCTCGAAGGTCAGCGCGGCAGGCTTCCCTGCAATAACGCCACTTTCCCGAACCGACACATACTCCGCGTTCGCACCGGCCGCGATGCCGAAGACCTCGTCACCGGCCCGGAAGTTGCTCACGGCCGCCCCGACCTCCTCTACCCGCCCGGCGAATTCGGAGCCGAAGCCGGTCCGCCTGGGGCGGCGAATCCCCGTGAAGAGCCGAGTGAACCGATAGTCGGCACTGCGGACGCCCATCGCCTCGCCGCGCGTAACGGTGGAGGCGTGGACCCTGACGAGGACCTCGTCCTCCTTTGGCACGGGCCGCGCGACTTCGGCGACGCGCAGCACCTCCGGAGGTCCGTAACGATCGTGGATGACGGCTCTCATTCGGTCAGTTCCTCCCCTTGACTCGCCGGGCCGCGATGGATCGGTGCGTTGCGCCTCCAGGCCCGCCCAGTGCGGTAGAGTTCGGCGGGCCTCCCGCCGCTCGGCCCGGGGCGCGCCACGTGACCGGTCGCGACGACCCAACCGTTTTCCCCGACGATTCGGCGGCGAAAGTTCGCGGCGTCGAGTTGCACACCCCAGATAGCCTCATACACCGCCCGAAGCTCGGCCATGGTGAAGGTGGTGCCGACGAAGGCTGCCGCGATGCCCGAGACCTCGAGTTCGACCCGGACGCGCTCGACCGCATCGCGGATGATCCGGAGGTGATCGAACGCGAGATCGATTCGCTCCTCGAAGACGTCCGACACCGGGACGAGGGCGGCGTGCGCGGCGTCGGTGCCGGCCGCGATTGTTCCGATGTCACGGAGGACGGCGAGGTAAGCGACGGTCACGACATTCATGCGAGGGTCGCGGCCGGGGTCGCCATACGCGCCGAACTGCGTGAGCAGGCCGGGGACATCGACGGCGGTCTCCTCGAAGAGTTCACGTCGCGCCGCCTCGCTCAGCGTCTCATCAGGACGCTTGAACCCGCCGGGAATCGCCCACATGCCCGCGAACGGCTCCTGCCCACGCCGGACGAGAAGAACCCGGAGGACACCCTGGATCATCGTCAGGATGACGACATCCACGGTGACCGCGAAAGTCGGGAATTCGCGCGCATCATACCCGGCGGGGACCTTGGGGTGTCGCGTTCTTGTCACCATGACTTTGACCATCGCACGGGGTTTTGGTCGTGTCAACCAAAACGCAGGGATCGGCCGCAGCTCGCGCCGCCCGGCCCACGAACCGGGTGCTGAACCAGATGTCCGCCGGCCTTTCCGCTAACCCTCGCTGGGCGCCGATGATCGACGCGCTCCACGGCTGCCTCTGCGCGTCGCGGGCGCGAGCACGGGGTGGTGTAATGGTGGCGTGCTCAGCGAAACGCAGGAACTGATACGCGACACCACCCGCGCCTTCGCCCGCGAGCGGCTCTGGCCAACGGCGGGGGAGCGTGACCGCGCCGGCGAACCGCCGCTCGCGCTCCTCGCGGAGATGGGTGCACTCGGCCTGATGGGCATGTGCGTGCCCGAGGAGTGGGGTGGCGCTGGCGCGGACTTCGTCAGCTATATCCTGGCCATCGAGGAGATCGCGGCCGGCGATGGGGCGATCTCGACGATCATGTCCGTCAACAACTCGCCCGTTTGCGCTGCCCTGAACACGTACGGCACGCCCGCCCAGAAGGAGCGCTTCCTCCGGCCCCTCGCCCGCGGTGAGGTCATCGGCGCCTTCGCGCTGACCGAACCACAGGCCGGCTCTGACGCCTCGGCCCTCGAAACGCGGGCCGTCCGCGACGGCGACACCTACGTGCTGAGCGGAACCAAGCAGTTCATCACCTCGGGCGCGATCGCCGAGACGGCGATCGTCTTCGCCGTGACCGATCCGGCCGCCGGCAAGCGCGGGATCACGGCCTTCATCGTGGCCACGCACGATCCGGGGTGGGTGGTCGCGCGGCGCGAGGAGAAGCTCGGTCAGCGCAGCTCCGATACCTGCCAGGTCGTCCTCGACGGGCTCCGCGTTGGCCCCGAGGCAATCCTCGGGCAGCCGGGTGAAGGCTACCGGATCGCCCTCGCCAACCTCGAATCGGGCCGTATCGGGATCGGGGCGCAGGCCGTGGGCATGGCGCGCTCCGCGTTCGAGGCTGCCGTTGCCTACGCCCGACAGCGCGAGAGCTTCGGCAAACCGATCATCGAGCACCAGGCGGTCGCCTTCCGCCTCGCTGACATGACGACGCAGCTCGAAGCCGCTCACCAGCTCGTCCTCCATGCCGCGCGTCTCAAGGAGAGCAGGGCTCCCTGCCTGGAAGTGGCGAGCATGGCCAAGCTTTTCGCCTCGGAGATGGCGGAGCGGGTCTGTTCCGACGCCATCCAGGTCCATGGCGGCTACGGCTACGTGAGCGACTTCCCCGTAGAACGGATCTACCGCGATGTCCGCGTCTGCCAGATCTACGAAGGGACGAGCGACATCCAGCGGATGGTGATCAGCCGGGCGCTTGCTGGCAAGGTGCGGTAAGTCGCGGGCGTCGATGGGACGCAGAGGCGCGGAGCGCGCAGAGGATTCGATGGGCGCAAAGGGAAGCGCTTTCCGCGCACCCGCTGCGCCCGTGCGGCGGTGAAGTCGCGAGCCGCCGCGGGAACGTTTACGGTGGATGCAACGAACACCGTCCCCAGGAGAACTCAGATGTCGATACCCGTGACCCGCCTCAACCACGCCGTCCTCTACGTCCGCAACGTCGAACGGGCATCGCGTTTCTACCGCGACGCCTTTGGCTTCGAAGAGATCGGCCGGGCAGGCGGGCGGATGGCCTTCCTGAGGGCGGCGGGCTCGAACAACCACCACGACCTCGGCCTGATGGAGGTCGGTGAACACGCCCCGGCGCCCGTGCACGGCGCGACGGGCCTCTACCACCTCGCCTGGCAGGTGGCGACGATCGAGAGCCTGGCGGCCGCCCGCGAACTCCTCATCGGCATGGACGCCCTCGTTGGCCAGAGCGACCACGGCGCGACCAAGTCGGTCTACGGCATCGACCCGGACGGCAACGAGTTCGAAGTGATGTACATGCTCCCACAAGAGGAGTGGGGCGACTACGACCGGAACGCCGTCGTGCTGCCCCTGGACATGGACAAGGAGCTCGCGCGCGGCCGGTAACAGCGAGCCGGCCCGCAGGCCAGTATCCTTCCGCCCGGGGAGACCTCCCCCGAGGACGCGCGATGCCGCAGCTCCCCTGGCGCCTGAAGTTCGGGCTCTTCATGGCCCCGTACCACCCCATCAACGAGAGCCCCGCTCTCTCCATTCAGCGCGACATCCGCACCATCCAGTGGCTGGATGAACTCGGCTACGACGAAGTCTTCATCGGCGAGCACCACTCCGCCGGCTGGGAGCCGATCCCCAGCCCCGAAGTCTTCATCGCCCACGTCGCCGCGGTCACGAAGCGGATCCGGCTGGGGACGGGAGTCCTTGCGGTGCCCTATCACCACCCGTACATGGTCGCCGAACGCCTCGCCCTTCTCGACCACCTGACCGGCGGCCGGGTGATGCTCGGCGTCGGTCCCGGCGCCCTCGCTTCCGATACGGCGCAGCTCGGGATCGACGTCACGAAACTGCGGCCGAGGCTCGATGAGGGCCTCGGCGTCATCCTCCGCCTCCTGCGCGGCGACACGGTGACCCACGAAAGCGACTGGTTCACCCTCCGCGACGCTGTCTGCCAGCTGCCGCCCTACCGCGAGGAGGGCATCCCCGTCTTCGTCGCCACCACCTCCTCCCCGGCCGGCGCCACGATCGCGGGTAAGCACGGGGTCGGCGTCCTCTCCGGCGCGAACTTCCGGCCACTCGGCCCCGGCCTGAAGTCGACCTGGGAGACGGCCTGCGAAGAAGCTGCCCGCCACGGCCGCACCATGGACCGCCGTAACTGGCGCATCATGACCCGCGTCCACGTTGCCGAAACCCGCGAGGAAGCGTGGCGCGATATCACGCACGGTCTCTACGCCTTCGACCGCGACTACATGGCCGGGACGCTCGGGCGCCCGTTCACGTACGACGGCGCGCCCGAGCGCTACGCCGAGTGGTCCGCGAACCAGGGCGGGGCGCTCTTCGGCTCGCCCGACGATGTGGCGGAGCGGCTGGAAGCGCTCTGGGAGGCGAGCGGCGGCGGGTTCGGCGGTCTCCTCATCATGGGGAACGAGTTCGCCAGGCCCGAGCAGATGGCGCGCAGCTACGAACTGCTGGCCCGCTACGTGATGCCACGCTTCCAGGGTTCGTTGGAACGCGCGGCCCGCTCCCACGCCCACGCCGTTGCGAACCGCGAGGCGTACAACCGCGGTGAAGCGCGTGCCATCGCCGTCGCAATCGAAGCCGCCGGCGGCACCGCTCCCGAAAGCATTCTCGGCGCGAACATCGGTCGCCGCCCGGGCGGGAGTTGAGCGCGGTGGGTGGCATCGGCTGCGGCTCTCGACACGAGCTGTCGCGCTTGACGCTGAGAGTGCATTATGGCGAGAGTGGCCGTGGGGGTGCGCAATGAGTGACGGCTCGACGATCGAATGGACGCAGGCGACTTGGAACCCCGTAACCGGGTGTACGAAAGTCAGCCCCGGCTGCGCCCACTGCTACGCCGAGACCTTCGCGGAACGCTTCCGTGGCGTCCCCGGTCACCCGTACGAAGGCGGATTCGACCTGCAGCTTCGTCCCGACCGACTCGAGCTTCCGCTGACCTGGAAGCGGTCGCGGCTCATCTTCGTCAACAGCATGAGCGACCTCTTTCATCCGGATGTGCCGGACGACTACATCGCATCGGTCTTCGACACGATGGGACGGGCGGACTGGCACCAGTTTCAGGTGTTGACCAAGCGACCGGAACGCGCCGCGGAACTCGCGCCGCAGCTCGGACCCTGGCCGGAGAACGTTTGGATGGGCACATCCGTGGAGAACCAGCGGTGGACGCGCCGGATAGACGCGCTGCGGGACATTCCCGCTCCGATCCGCTTCCTCTCCTGCGAACCGCTGCTCGGCCCGCTCGACCTCGACCTGCGCGACCTGAGCTGGGTCATAGCCGGGGGAGAATCCGGCCCGAGGGCCCGGCCGATGGAGCCGTCATGGGCTGAGGGCATCAGAGACCAGTGCGTGGAGCAGGGCGTCCCCTTCTTCTTCAAGCAGTGGGGGGCGTTCGACTCTTGCGGCAAGCGCGTTGGTAAGGGCCGTGCGGGCCGGGAACTATCGGGCCGCACATGGGACGAAATGCCTAGCCCTAGAATTGCAGCGGAAGCTGGGTGCCATACGCTCGAGAGAACGCGCTAGTCATGATTGACCTCCCAGCATCGTTGGCCGAAGCGAAGACCATGTGGTAAACGAGACTCCCCTGTTCGCGCACGGCAGGCCGACTCAAAACTGTTGTATATCCGAGTTGCCGAAGTTGCGACACGTAGAGTTCCAACATTTGTTTGCCTGCCTCGCCAGGGCGAAGTTCACTGGCCCTCATTGAACTGGCGATTCGTTGCCAATCCGGCCCGCCGAACAGCCGCGTGAGCCGCTCCTCATTCGCAACCACGAACCTGTCGTTCTGGACACCGGCAGAGCGTGCCGCGCCAGGAGTGGAGAAGTAGATAAGCAGCTCATACGGGTAGCTTCCGCGCCGGTTCTCCCGACAGGCGACGACCGTCCTCCAATCCAACTCCAGTCCCTCAGGGTCCAACACACAAAACGCTGGAAGTCGCCGATCCGGCAGTGCTCGTAGAGCGGGAGGCAAGAGATCGTTGGAATCCCCGGTCAGCACAGTGCCGGACAGACCCAGGTCCCGTTGCCGCTCAGCTAATATGCTGGCGTCTCCCGGATTCATCTCTACGAGGATGGAATCACGGCAAGCTGGCTCCGCGGTGAGCCCGAGCAGTGCCGAGCCCTTGGTCAGGCCGATGCTGTCTACGTCGTTGGCTCCGTTCCCTGCGAATCCATCGATGTAGTACCACCCGCGAGCCTTGTCGTTGCACAGTTTGGCGAATGCGGGGAGGTAGTAGGCCATCAGAGCGAGCTTATCGCGTGTCCACGCGCCGACTGCCCGCGATGGTCGGCCGTCGTCAACGAAGGTGAGCCGCCGGTTGAGTTCGTCATAGTCAGTTCCGCGTGCCGCCATACAGGCGACGCTATTGCACTCCCCAAGTTGATGCAACCAGCACTCTCCCTAACCCCGCGGGAGGGAGAGCCCGCGCGTCGCGATGATGTTGCGCTGGATCTCGCTCGTGCCGCCGCCGATCGGGCTGGTGGTGCTGTGCATGTAGAAGCGCGGGAAGCGCCCGCCGTGTGATTCGGCGGCGGCACGGTCGTCCACCTGGGCGTGCATGCCGCCCAGATGCATAGCTGTCGTCGCCAGGCGAACGTCGAGTTCGCTGGAGTAGAGCTTGGCAATCGAGGACTCCTTGTTCGGGATCTCGCCGCGGGCCTGCATCGTGATGATCCGGTAGCTGATCAGGCCCTCGACGTTCGCCTCGATCGCCCGGTCCGCCAGCTCGTTGCGGAGCGAGGGGCGTGAGGCGAGGGCGGCCCGGCCGTGGGCCGTCTCCCGGGCGAGCGTGACCAGGTCGCGGGCGATGAGCTGGTGGGCGACGCTGGTGGCGATCCCGCTCCGTTCGAAGTCGAGCGTCGTCGTCGCCGTGTACCAGCCGCGGTTCTCTTCGCCCAGGAGCGATTCGCGGGGGATGCGGGCGTCTTCGAAGTAGACCTCGTTGAATTCGTGGCTGTTCAGCATGTTGACCAGCGGCCGCACGGTGATGCCCGGCGTCTTCATATCGACCAGCAGGTAGCTGATGCCGCGATGCTTCGGGGCATCGGCGTCGGTGCGGGCGATGAGGATGCCCATGTCGGCCGTGTGTGCCCCACTGGTCCAGATCTTCTGGCCGTTGACCACGTAGTCATCACCATCGCGGACGGCGAGGGTCTGGAGGCTGGCGAGGTCACTGCCGGCGCCGGGCTCGCTGAAGAGCTGGCACCAGGCGTCTTCGCCGCTGATGATCCGGGGGAGGAAGCGCTCCTTCTGCTCCTGCGTGCCGTAGACGATGATCGTCGGGCCCGCCCAGCCGTGTCCTATGCCACCGGGCCTCGGCGCGCGGCGCTTGGCGAACTCTTCGGAGAGGATGAACTGCTCCTTCACGCCCAGGCCGCCGCCGCCGTACTCCTTCGGCCAGTGGGGCGCGCCCCAGCCATGGACGTTCAGCTTCGCCGTCCATTCGCGCATCCAGGTGCGGAAATCCGCCATCCGCCCGCCCGCGCCGTTAAAGAGCCCCCACTCGGGCACGCGGTTGGCGAATTCGGCCGGGAGTTCGGTATCGAGAAAGGAGCGGACCTTGCCGCGGAAGGCGGTCTCGTCGGTGGTGTCGCGGAATTCCATGGCAGACCTCGGTGGGGGCGGTGGAGTTCCGGCGAACGTACACGACGACGCGCCGAAGCGACAAAGGCGAGCGGATCCGGTTCAGGGCGGGTCGAGCGTTAGGTCGCAGAGCCCACAGCCATGGCGTTTTGGATGACGACCGTCTGGTCCTCAGGAACGAGTTCCACCGGGTCGCCCACGTTCACGAAGCTCTCGCTCTCGTTCAAGGGTTCCCACGGCGCCTCATTGGTCTTGAAGGTTTCTATTCGATCCTCGTACTTGGGGGGCATCAGAATCCTCGAAAGCCCGGTCACGTCCATCGGGAACGTACCACCGACGTTGGTGCGGGTCCGTCGGAAGGTGCTGGCTACCGAGATCTTGTCCTGCACGCTCGTCACGCGGACCCAGGCCTTCGGCCTGTACACGGACCCCAAGAGCTCTCCAGTGTCTGGGTCCTTCACGTCCCGGGCGCCCGGGTCGAGGATCGCAAAAACCATGCCTTCGGCGACCCCATCAACGTCACCGCGGTTGATGATGACTTCGCGCGAACTGATGATCTTCGCGACCTTCCCAGCGATGGCAACTTCACTCGTCGCTCCCATCGGACACCTCCAACTGCTCCTCGATCTTAGCAAACTCTTCGGGCACAAGATCCTTCCAATCCTCGATTGCGTCCACGGCAGCCTGAATCTGGGCGCGGAGCATGTTCTCGGCCGCATCGAGCATGAGGGCCACTTCTGAAAGTGGGACGGACCGTCGACCGTCGGCCCCGAGGGCAGCGCGACGATCCTGAAGAACCTGAACGGTTGCTCGCAATCCAAGCCCGATGCTCAGAACTCGCCGCATGGCCGGCCCCGAGTAGAGACGGAGCGCATCATGCAGCGACTGGCGGAAGGAGAAGCGCCCTATCAGGTATGACGCGACTGCGGCCAGAGCAAGGCTGGCGGTCTGGATAAACGCAGCTTCCATCCGCGTTAGGTCCCGATCGGCCACCGGCCATGCTTGTACACCAATGCTGACCAGGAGCATCACCAGTCCGGCGACGAGGGAGAATCGTCTGGCGTGCGTTGTGGGCCGGACGCGAGTACTCACGCCTCGATGTCGATGGCGCCGCTCGGGCAGATGTCCGCGGCGTCCTCCGCCTCCGCCTCCAGCTCGGCCGGCACCGGATCAAGGAGGATGACGGGGTAGCCGTCCGGCCCCTCCTTCAGGAGCTTTGGGTGAAGGTATGTGCATTGGCCACTGCGCAGGCACTTCGCGCGGTTGAGGACGATCTTCATCGGAACGCTCCTGAGGAGAAGGTGCGCGCAGTGTACGCGAAGCCCTATCCAGCCGGGAGGACGCGCCGCGAAAGGGGGTTTCGCTAGCGCGTCCCATGCCGGCAGGTTCAGGCGAGGCCGCGGCGCTTCAACTCGCGATCAAGGCGAATGGTGTCGACTTCCTTCGGTTCGCCGAGGTCGGCATCGCCGATTGTCCCGGCGGTGTGCGCGCCCATCTTCACGCCGTCGTAGGTGATGTACTTCTCCGGGATCACCTCGAGGACGACGCGGAGGGGTGAATCGAGGAACTCCTGGAAGAACTTCGCGCGCTCCTCAGAATCCGGGTTGAGGTGGCGGGAGAAGGCGGGGTAGAACATATCCTTCGTCTCGCGATCCTCGTGGATCACGCAGCGGCCCTTGATCGTGATGGTCTTGCCAGGCCCGAGCGGCGTCCCCGTGCTCGTGATGACGACGGAGACCTTCGGGTTTCGGCGGACGGCGGAGATCCGGTGGCGGTGGGCGCCGGCCGTCAGCCAGACGCGGCCGTCTAGCCAGACGTAGGACATGATCACACCCATGGGCCAGTTGTCCTGGGTGCACCAGTTGAAGACGCACTCGCGGTGCGTGTTCAACAGCTCCTCCTGCTTGTCCGCATCGAGCGGGTAGATGGAGACCTTTTCGTAGTTGTGAATCTCTTCGGGCACCGGGTGGCTCCTGTCTGCGGTAGGCGGCAGCTGTCTCCCGGTCCGAAAAACTGGCCGGGCGGCCAATACTAAGCGCAGAGCCGCAGATGTGCCATCAGCCTCGGAACGAAGCAGGCCTACGGCGCCACGTCGCTCCCTCACGGGAACGCCCGTCCACGCCGATCAGAAATATTCCTCATAGAGTAGTGAACTCGGTCCGGGAGCGTCGTACCTTCGGGACATGGACCGCGACGCGCACCTGGAGACCCGTTACAAGTACGAACTCACGCCCCGCCAGGAAGAGATCCTGGGCCTGATGGCGCGCGACAAGACGAACGCCGAGATCGCCGATGCGCTCGGCCTCAGCCTTGACGGCGCGAAGTACCACGTGCGCGAGATCCTCGCGAAGCTGAACGTCGAATCACGCGAGGAAGCGGTGGCAGCCTGGCGGGCGGGTCGGCGTCCGTTCGCCGCGCGGCTGTCCCGGCTTGTGGCGCCGCTGGCGGGCCTCGGCGCGGCGAAGCTGGCGGCCGGGGCGGCGGGCGTGGCGGTCTTGGCGGGCACCGGCGTTTTCGCAGTGGCCTGGCTGAGCGGCGGCAACGAGTTAGCCCCGCCGGCCGCGGAGACCCCAATGGACGTACCCCGTACGGCGACGCCAGACCCGACCGCGCCGACCGCTGGTGTGACGATCAGGGCACAGGCTGTGGGATGCCCGGTAGAGCCGGAGATTTGTGCCTTCGTGATGGCCCGCGAGCCGGTTCTCCGTGGCGGGCAGGATTCGGCCGTCCTCCGTGCTTTCCCGGCGCTGGCCGATTGCAGCCGATCGGCGTCACCTCCCGCCGGCCTTCGAGGGGCCTGTGACGCTGTCGCTCCGCCCGAAACGCGGATCGGGTTCTTTTTCGCCGACGACACGGCGAATTGGATCGGAGCCGTTGATGGCGATTCGTTTTTCAACAAGCTTGTGGAGCTGACCGGATTCGCCGCCCCCGGGCGCATCGCTTCCGACGGCCGTTCGCTGCTTCTTGGAATCGGCTGCCGCGCAGATGGCGCCCGGACCTGTGCCGACGGCTTCGGCCTGGCCTACCTCCAGGAGATCGACTCCGGGGCGGAGAACACGGGAACTGTCTTCCTGCTCTCGTATACACCTCGCCCGGATGGCTCGCCGGGTCTCATCGGTCTCGGGGTCGCCCGGCCATCGGGAGCGCCCGAGGAAGCCGCCGCCAGGCTTTGTGCGGCGCTCTTGAAGGGGTGCTCGGATTTCATTCCCTGGCGGCCGCCGAGGGCCACGTCCGAGTGCCCGGTTGAGCAGCAACTCTGTGACCTCGCGCTGCGCACTCATGCCAGCCTTTCCGGGGGCGATGTAGCGGCTGTGCTTGAAGCGCTGGCACCGCTGCAATACGTCTGCGAACCACCGATCGGCCAGCGCGGTCCGATCCCGATCTGCCTGGGACAGCCCGACGGTTCCATCCGCGCCGGGTACAACTTCAACGGGGTGGGAAGCGACGGCGGCGTGGGAGGAGAACGCGACCTCGACGAATGGATCCGCCTTTTCCTGCAAGCTCCAGCTGCGGGGAATGACCTTTACGGCCCGGCCGACCTAAGGATCGCCGGCATTGGCTGTGGCCATGACCCCAACGACCGTCCCGACTGCAGCCGTCACGCGATCGTCTTGCTGACGCGAGGTGCCGAGGCCAAAGCGGACGCGCGCGGCCGCCAGGTCCTCGGACTGCGCTACGCGCGGCGACCGGATGGGAGTCTCGGGATCTCTGGCGTGGTCGCCGGTGTCGCTCTGCGTCCGTTTATCGAGGGCGGAACGACAGTCGTTGGCAGCATGGGCACGTCCCAGCCAGCTACCGCGACCTTCTATGCGTGGGCGCCGCCGAGCGCTGGACTGGCCCCTTAACATCTCTCCGCCACCTTTGCGCCTTTACGTTTCCGGCCTAGCCATCGAGTCGCGTGTCATTCGCGATCGTCCAACTCAGCGAAGCTTGCGCGCATTCGCCCAGTCGAAGGGGACGATGCCCTCTTCCGTCAGCTGCCAGATCGTCGCCTCGGCCCGGCCGCCGCTGATTTCGAGGAAGCCGATCGTGCCGAACTGCGTGTTCAGGTTGTGCGGATAAGTGGGCGAGCCCGGGTTCACGCAGAGGGTCTGCCCGAAGGTGTCGATCGCCTCGACGTGCGTGTCGCCGTAGATCAGGACATCGAGGTCTGTGCGGCCGAAGTAGCGCTGCATCGCCCGATCGAGCGTCAGGTGCGGCGGGTACTCCGGGATCGGCACGTCGTGCGTGATCCCGACCTTCAGGCCGGCGAAATCGAGCAGCCACGACTCGCGCAGCCGAGGGTGGTCCGGCTGAATCGGGCGGCCGCCGGAGCCGTCTTCGCCGTTGCCGCGGGCCGCCCAGATCGGTGCGATGTCGTGGAGCTGGTCGAGGACCACGAGGTCGTGGATGTCGCCAGCGTGGAGGATGGCATCGACGCCCTGGAAGACCTCGAAGACCTGCGGCCAGAGTTCGTCCCGTGCCTCGGGAATGTGCGTGTCAGAGATCAGGCCGATGCGAAGGGAGTCGTGGCCGCTGAATGGGGTGGGGTGGATGTTCATGCGTCGGGGCGAAGCTTAGAGGCAGCCATCGCCATGGGCCATCGCTTCGCTCTGCCCGGAGCGAGGGACGGCGCGAGCCAGCGCCCTGCACATGGTAGGCTGCGCGTCATGGAACAACGGGCTTTCGGTAACCTCGGGACGATCAGCGCACTCGCCCTCGGTGGGGGCGGCACCGGCCAGGTATGGGGGGCGACAACGCGGGACGAAGCGATCGCGACGACCCGCGCCGCGATCGCTGGCGGCATCACCTGGCTCGACCTCGCGCCGCTCTACGGCAACGGCGAGGCGGAGACCGTCGTGGGCGAGGCCTTCGAGGGGAGCCTCCCGGCGGGGGTACGGGTCTCCACCAAGTGCTTCCTCGGCAATCCGCCTGCGGACGAAGTGTACGAGCGGCTCGAACGGTCGCTTTCCGAGAGCCTGGAGCGGATGCGGCTGAAGCGGGTCGACCTTTTCGTCCTCCACGGGATGATCGTCCCGGAGGAGCGGGTGGGAACGAAGGGCTACCGGGGCACTCCCCGTATGCTCTTCGCCGAGCACGTCGTGCCGGCCTTCGAACGGCTGGTGGCATCGGGCCGGGTTGGCGCCTGGGGGATCACGGCGATCGGCGTGCCCGGCGCCGTGATCGAGACGCTGGAGGCAGCTCCCCCGCCGGCGGCCGCCCAGGTGGTGGTCAACCTCCTCGATTCCCCGGGTGGGATGAAGTCCTTCGCGGAGGAGGCCGGGCCGCGGGAGATCCTGGCGGCGGCGGCGGCCCGGGGCGTGGGCGTGATGGGTATTCGCGCGGTCCAGGCGGGAGCACTGACGGACGCGCTCGACCGGGAGCTCGCGGAAGACCACCCCGAGATGGCGGACTTCCGCCGGGCGGCGCCGTTCCGCGCGCTGGCGAAGGAGCTGGGCGAAGGCCCGGCCTCGCTGGCCCATCGCTACGCGTTGAGCGTGCCCGGCGTGAGCACGGTCATCCTCGGCGTGAAGAACCGCGGCGAGCTCCGCGACTGCCTCGAAGCGGAGGCGAAGGGCCCACTCGGCCCCGAATTGATGGCCCGGATCGACACCAGCGTCGGCCGCTGAAGGCTCAGGGATCGGCGTTCGAACGCGCGCCAAGCGTCCACAAGCTAGAGAGCGGAAGCGCCCAGAGCCGGTCGCCGGCCGGGAGCGCCTGCTCTCCGCCGTAGAGCAACACGCCGCGGATGAAGCGCGGGCCGAGCTTATCGCGCAGAAGCTCCAGCCCCCGGAACATCTTCGCCGTGGGTGCGGCTGTCGCTTTCACTTCGATGCCGACGACGTCGCCGCCGCGCGTCTCCAGGACGAAATCGACCTCTGCGCCGGAGTGCTCACGGAGGAAGGAGAAGCGCGGACGGAGGTCGCTCCACCCGGCCTGTTTGCGCAGCTCGGCGAAGACGAAGGTCTCGATGAGCTGGCCGGCGACGTTACGCTCGTACGCCTCCCGCTCGGTGGAGACCTGCAGGAGGTGGGCCAGGAGGCCACTGTCGTTAACGTAGACCTTGGGTGTGCGCACGAAGCGCTTGCCGAGGTTGGCCGTGTACGGCGGGAGCTCGTCGATCAGGAAGACGGCTCTCAACAGCGTCGTGTAGCGGCGCACCGTGGTCAGCGGGATCGCCGTCGAGCGGGAGATTTCGAGATGGTTGAGAAGGTTCCCGGAGCGGGCCGCACAGAGCCCGAGGATGTTCGGCAGGACGCCGAGATCCTCGACATTGGCGAGGTCGCGGACGTCACGCTGGATGAGTTGGGCGGTGTAGGCAGCGAACCAGGCCTCTCTCCGTCGGCCCCGGGTACGCGCCACAGCCTCTGGGAAGCCACCGGCCAGGATCGCTTCGAAGAGCTCCGTCCGGCTCCCGCTCGCCCGGGTGAGCGGCGGCTCCTCAGCTGCGAAAAGGGCGTCGATGAACCCCTCGCGCACCCCGCGCAGCTCTCCCTGGGAAAGGGGCCAGAGGCTGATCACCTCCATCCGTCCGACGAGGGCCTCGGCGAGACGGGGGAGGAGGAAGAGGTTGGCCGACCCGGTGAGGAGATACCGCCCGGGCAGGCGGTCCCTATCGACGTTCGCCTTCATGGGAACAAACAGCTCCGGGACGCGCTGTACCTCATCGAGAATGACCCGCGGAGGAAGCCGGTCGAGGAAGCCTCCGGGGTCGCCCGTGGCGAGTCCAAGGGTGGCCGGGTCGTCGAGTGTGAGGTATTCGGCGCCATGAAGCTCGGCTGCGACCTGTTGGGCGAGGGTCGACTTTCCCGTCTGCCGTGCGCCATTGAGGAAGACGACCGGCGTATCGGCGAGGGCCTCGTTAATGGCTGGGGCAGCGTTCCGGCGGTAGCTCATGGACTGAGTATGACAGACATTCGGGACAACATTCAACCGGTGAACGGATGATTATTGACCGGGCCGTGGATAATTATCGACCACCACCTGGATAAATATCAATCTTTTTTACTACTTATTAGCTTCGCCAGGCACGTTCTATGGTGCCGCCGCCCAAAACTTCTTCTCCGCGGTAGATCGCCATCGCCTGGCCGGGTGTGAGCGCGCGCTGGCGACGCTCGAAGCGGATGACGGTCCGTTCCCCCTCCGCTTCGATGAGCCGGGCGGCGGCCGGCTCCGCGCGATAGCGGGCCTTCGCTTCGATGAGCTCCCCGGCGGCGGGCGGAGCACCTGCTGTCCAGCGGCTTTCCAAGAACTCGGCCGTATCGCAGAAAAGCTCCTCTTCCGGGCCGATGGTCACGATATTCCGCTCGGGATCGATCGCCGTCACGAAACGCGGTTCGCCAAGCGCCACGCCGAGGCCTTTGCGCTGGCCCAATGTGTAGGCCGCCACGCCCTGGTGCTCGCCGAGGATGGCTCCGTCGCTGTCCCTTAGCTCCCCCGGGACGGCCGTCACTCTCTCGGCGACGAACGCCCGGTAGTCGTTCCCCGGGACGAAGCAGATCTCCACGCTGTCCGGCTTCTCCGCGGTATCGAGGCCCAGGCGACGGGCGTGGGCGCGTACCTCATCCTTGGTCAGCCCTCCAATAGGGAGGAGAAGCCGCGCGAGCTGTTCCTGCTGGAGCATGTAGAGGACGTAGCTCTGGTCCTTGCCCGGGTCCACTCCTCGGAGGAGACGGTGCGGGCCGGTGGGCGGATGTTCGACGCGGGCGTAGTGCCCCGTGGCCACGAAATCGGCATCGAGGGCGGGCAGGCGGTCGAGCAGGGCGCGGTACTTGATGTGCTCGTTGCAGCGCACGCACGGGTTCGGCGTCCGCCCGGCGGCGTATTCGGCAACGAACTGATCGACGACCGTCTCGCGAAAGCGGTCCTCGAAGTTCATCACGTAGTGCCGGATGCCAAGCTGGCCGGCGACCCGGCGAGCGTCGTCGATGTCCTCGACGCCGCAGCACTGCTGGTGGCCGGAAAACTCCTCGGGGCGGCTCTCCGTCCAGAGCCGCATGGTGACGCCGATCACCTCGTAGCCCTGCTCGGCGAGCAAGGCGGCGGCCACGGAGCTATCCACTCCACCGGACATACCAACGACAACACGGGGGCTGGCCATGGCTGTGATACTATCTCCTCAGGTTCAAAGGCCGCCCAGTGGCGGCGCGAGGGGCAGCGTCTGGAGTCCGAAGCACTGGCCAACAGGGCCGTCGACATTCTCTCTGACCGGCAGGCGCTGGATATCGTCCTGCTCGATATCTCGAAGACATCGAGCTTTACGGACTACTTCGTAATCGCCACGGCCCAATCGCCTCTCCACTTTAACGCCCTAGCCGACCACCTGGAGCGTGAGCTTGCGAACGACGGCGTGGACCTTCGCCACAAAGAGGGCTCGGCCGATAGTGGTTGGCTGCTGCTCGATTTTGGCGACCTGATCGTCCACGTCTTCACGCCAGAGAAGCGGGACTACTACCGCCTGGAAGAACTCTGGGGCCGGACTACGCAGATTGTTCGCTTCACGGGCTGATGGCCGGCGTGGCTGCCTTCGCACACTCACCAACTCCGGGTCGGCGCTGCTACTGGACCTCGAACTTCCAGGCGACGATCTGGCGGGGCGGTTCGTTGGCGTTGTTCGGGTTCTGGACGGAGACGGCGACATCGTGCCGGCCCACCGTGAAGCCTTCGGCGGGGGCATAGCAGAGTCGGCCGCCCGGCGTGGTGGCGTCGCGGCTGGCGACGATCCAGACGGCGCCCTTGCTCCCAGTGACTTCCTTGCCATCGAAGGCGACACGGAACCAGAGCGTCCCTTCGCCTTCGGGAAGATCCTTGAAGTCGGCCTCGATGCAAAGCCCGCGCGGCTTGCCCGGATCGGGCGAGCGGGTATCGAACTGGCTGATCTTCTGGCCGTGGGTGGGCGAAATCTTGGGAATGTTGCCACCGACCCGTGGCGCGACACCGGGCCAAGCGGCTGCGGTCGCGCCGGGCGTGGTGCCCGAAGACGAACTGGCCGTCGTCGCGGCGGTTGGGGCGGCCGTGGGCCCGGTATCCGCGCCATCGCCACAGGAGGCGAGGACGAGGGCGGCGGCGATGCTGACAGCGAGGGAGACGAGAACGCGCTTCACAGCTCACGAGGCTAACATCGGCCGCCTGTCCGTTCCAGAGCGACATCCTCACCTTGGCTTTACTCAGCCGGGGCAGACACGCTGCTCCACAACCCACCCAGGAGAAGTCCATTGGATTCAGCTGACCGATTCGACAACACGACGCCACCGCCAACCGCGACAGATACCCCGGCGGCCGAGGATGGTCCGACGGTACTGGAGAGCCCCGCGGAGAGCGCGCTCCTCCTCGAACGGCTGCGCGAAGCGCTGGCGGCCAGCATTCCCGGCCTAACCCCGGAGGCCATCCGCGGGGAGACCCTGGCCGAAATCGAGGAGAGCTTCGGAGCGGCGAAGGCCGTGGCCGACGGGGTGCGTATCGCAGCCGCCCGTGAAGCTGTGCCGGCGATTTCGCCAGGGGCGCCGGGCCGGGCGGGTTATTCGCCGGCTACCGCGTTCGAAAAGATCCGGTCGGGCCTCGAACGCCTGTCCGCCGGATAGGATCAGAAGATCAGCCCGGCCTCCCCGCCGCTCGTTGGTGGCGAGACCTGGACCCAGCGTTGCAGGTCCACGGGGTCGAAGGCGCCGAAGGCGTCGAAGTCTCCTGCCTCGTAGACGTGTGGCCGCCGCTCCGCATCTCCCCGCGGAGCGGCGGCGAGCACGGCGCGAAAGACGAGCGCGAGTTCCCAACCTTCACCCGGCGCGGGAAGGGACATGACATCGACGAGGGCCATGTCATCGAGCGGAACGTCGCACCAGTCATCGACGAGCAAACTCGCCGCTTCGTACGGGTTCTGCGCGTAATCGATGACGGACCAGGGCAGCCACCGTCCCCGAGCCTCGGCGGCCGTGACATCGAAGGCCACGAGCTTGCCTTCGAGCACGGGCACGACATGCACGGTGACCTGCAGGCCGCCACTGGCCATGGAGGCGAGGGGCGGCCCGAAGAACGCCCGGCCGTTCACAGCAGGCCGGCGAAAAGGTCGCTCTTGAACGGGCCGACGGCCGCCAGGCTGGCCATGGACGGCTGGAGGAGCGCTCGCCCAACGCGGACAACGTCGTCGCAGGTGACGGTATCGATGCGCGCGCAGACGTCGTCCATGGTGAGGATCTCGTTGAGCAGAAGTTCCTGGGAGCCGAGCCACCCGGCAACGGAACGCGTATCTTCCATTCGCAGCTGAATGCGACCGCGGGCCATCTGCTTGCTCTTGTGCAGCTCTTTTTCGCTGAATGTGTCCAACAGCCGGGCGATCTCGGAAAGGGTAACCTCGACGACGGTCCGGGCCTGTTCGGGGTCGCAGCCGGCATAGACCGTGAAGGAGCCAGCATCCCGGAATTCGCTGGGGTAGCTGTGCACGTCGTAGACGAGGGCGCGCTCTTCGCGCAGCTCCATGAACAGGCGCGAAGACATGCCCTCACCGAGGATGGTGCTCATGATATCGACGACGTAGCGGTCCGGATGGTTGGCGGGGTAGGCGGGGTAGGCGAGACAGATATGGGCCTGCTCCGTCGCCTTCTCTCGCACCGCGACGCGTGAGGTTCCGTTCCGCGCCACAGCCGGGTACCAGGCGCCCGGCGCGCGAGCGGGCATGTCTCCCAACCAGCGAGCGGCGGCGGCTACGACGCGGTCGTGCTCGATGTTCCCGGCCGCCACGAGGACCATGTTTTCGGGCACGTATTGGCCGCGCATGTAATCGACCACGGAGGCCAGGGGAAGCGTGGTGACGCTCTCTTCGGTACCACCGACGTTGCGGCCGAGGGGCTGTCCAGGCCACAGGGTCTCATCGATCAGGATCCCAGCCATTTCGGCGGGGCTATCTTCGATGCCCGCCAGCTCTTCGAGGATGACGTGGCGCTCCTTCTCGAGCTCTGCGGGGTCCATCACTGGTTCGCGCACCATGTCGCTGAGGATGTCGATCGTGTCTTCGGCCGCGGTGTGGGGCACCTTGGCGTAGTAAATCGTCACTTCGCGGTCGGTAGCGGCGTTGTGCATACCGCCGACGGATTCGATCGCCTCGGAGATGGCAAGGGCGGTGGGCCGGCGGGAAGCACCCTTGAACAACATGTGTTCGAGGAAGTGGGAGAGGCCCGCTTCGTGGTCGAGTTCGTAGCGGCTGCCGGCGCCAACGTAGACGCTAATCGTCGCGGAGCGCGTGTGGGGAAGGGAGGACGTGACAACCCGAAGGCCGTTCGGGAGGACGGTTTTCTTGTGCATGTGGATTCATTGTACGCCGCGCCGGTGGGACCGGGCGATGCTTAGCCTCTGATCATGATCGAACGTGAGATCCTCCTCCGGAGACTCGCATGCGGGCTGGTTCATGGCTCAGACGGACCTGCCCAACTTTGGAGGGCACGACGCGGGATGAGATGGTGGCGGCGGGCTAGACGAAGGATGTGCGATTGTGTTACCGTGCGAAAGTGTTGCTGAGAGGTTGAGATGAACAGGTTGACGGTGGTTTTCGACGACGATGCCCTGTACCGGCGGTTGAAGGTGCGGGCGGCAGAGGATGGCGTGCCGATGAAGTCGCTCGTTCAACAGGCCTTGAGCGGCTTTCTGGAGTCGTCTGAAGGGCAGGGAGCCACTGTCCCCAAAGATGAGAAGGAGTGGGACTGGAAGGCCTTCGATCGCTGGCAGGAGCAGGTCCGCAAGGAGGAAGAGCGGACCTACACGGCCT
>CAZQCR010000004.1:0-36227 GCA_964591745.1 uncultured Anaerolineaceae bacterium | reverse complement strand
CCCGCGCCGAGCACGCTCCCCTCGCCCCCGCCGATCGAACGGGAGGCGCTGTAGCGGATGAGGTCGCTCCCCTTAACCGCGGCAATTACGTCGGGCGAGACGGAGCGCGTCCGGTCGGCGTTCTCCGCCTGGGCCGCAATCAGCGGCAGGAGCGGCGAACAGACCAGGTCAGACCGCTGGGCAAGGTACGACGAGACGGTATCCACGGCGGCAAACCATAGGCCAGGGACCGGTTAGACGCAGGGAAGCGGAGGGAAACGGAATTGTCCCTCTCGCCCCGCCGCTCCTCTGCGCCTCCGCGTCTGGTCTGCCGGACGTTGTTGTTCTACTGGCCGGGCATCGCGAAGGCATCGACGAGAATGCCGACGTTGTTCGTGGCGGCGGCGAAGCGGAGCTTGCGGACTTCGGCGTACTCAGGTGAGTTGTACCAGCCGAGGGCGTCTTCGCGGGTGGCGAATTCGAGCATGACCACACGGCCCGGCTTCCAATCGCCCTCAACTGCGGTCACGCTCTCCGTGACGACACGGGGGATGGGCTTGTAGGGGCCGAGCGTTGGCCCGGCCTTCTGGCTATAGGCGGCCAGCCCGGCGGGATCGGTCACTTCGTCCTGGGTGAAGATCATGTAGACGGCCATCGGTGGTACTCCTCGGAATTGGTGTGCTCGCCGCCCACCACCGGGGCGGCGGGCGACGGCATTTCCGGAGGATTCTAGCTGAGTGCTGGCGTTGGCGGTTGGGACGCCGGCACAAGCCGCGGCCCCACGGGCCTTCTCCAGAACACGCCGAACACCTAGGATCCGCGCTCCGAGCCGGTGAGGGCCTGCGCATCGCGATGGTCCGCATCCCACATCGAACGCCGGCCCACTGGGAGACGGATCATGACCGTGAACAAACGCGTGACACTGGTTCGGCGGCCGGAGGGCATGCCGAAGGTCAGCGACTTTGCCGTGGAGAAGGGCGAACTGCCCTCGATCGCGCCCGACCAGGTGCTGATCGAGGTCTCGCGCATCTCCATTGACGCGTTCATTCGCACCACCCTGGCCGAGGGTGCGTTCCATGGGACGGCGGCGCTCGGCGGCACCGTGACGGCGCTGGGAGTCGGTCGCGTGCTGGAAAGCCGCTACGCGCCTCTCGCCGAGGGCGATTGGGTGGTCGGGCCGACCCTGGCCCAGTCCCATGCGCTTATGCCAGGCGCGCTCTTCAACAAGATCGATACGACGATTGCGCCACCCTCCGCCTACCTCGGGATCCTCGGCATGACCACCGGGCTGACGGCCTACTTCGGCATGTATGCCGTCGCCCGCGTGCAGCCCGGCGATACGGTGGTCGTCTCGGGCGCGGCCGGCGCCGTTGGCAGCGTCGCGGGGCAGCTGGCGAAGCTGAAGGGGGCGAAAGTCATCGGGATCGCGGGCGGCGCCGCGAAGTGCAGCTACCTGGTAGACACGATCGGCCTGGACGCGGCGATCGACTACAAGGGCGAGAACGTCGGGGCGCGCCTCGACAGCCTCGCGCCGCAGGGCATCGATGTCTTCTTCGATAACGTGGGCGGCGAACTGCTCGACACGGTGCTCGATCGGCTTCGTCCCGGCGCGCGCGTGGCGATCTGCGGCGCCATCTCGCAATACGACGATCTCACGGACGTTCGTGGCCCCAAGTTCTACCTGCGGCTGGCCGAACGGAACGCAACGATGGCCGGCTTCACCGTGGACCACTATGCGGCCCGCTTCGGCGAAGCCGCGGCCGAACTGGCGACGTGGTTGGGCGAGGGACGGCTGAAGCTGCCCGAGCACATCGAGCATGGCCTCGAACGGTTCCCGGAGGCGTTGATCATGCTCTTTACCGGCGGACACATGGGGAAGCTGCTCGTCGCGCCGAACTGATCGGCCGGAACGACAGACTATCCTTCGACACTGCTCCGATCCGCCCTTTCCCTGCTCTCCGCGCTCAGGTACGCTCTGCGTTGCGTTATCGGCCACGCGTATGGGCCCGGCGCCAGAGGATCACGTACATCTATGGAACTCAGAAACGTTGTTATCGTCGATGGCGCCCGTTCGGCCTTTGCAAAGGGTGGCCGCGGCAAGCTCGTGGCCACGCGCCTCGATGAAGCGGGCGCGACCGTTCTTCGCGCCCTGCTCGATCGGAACCCGAAGGTCACGGACGAGATGATCGAGGACATCGGCCTCGGCAACGTCGCCGGAGCGGCCGAACTCGCCGGCATCGGCGCCGATACGATCGCCCGCCTCGCCGGCCTGCCCGCCGAGATCTCCGCCTTCGATAGCAACCGCCAGTGCGGCTCGAGCATGGAGACGTTCCACCGCATCGCCCAGTCGATCATGGTCGGCGCGACGGATTGCGGCGTGGCCATGGGCATCGAGCGCATGGGCCGCCAGCTCGGCGGCGGCGCCCGCGGCGATACCAACCGGATCACGGAGTTCAACAAGCGCCGCCTCGAACAGAACGGCGTTCAGCGGAACCTGGCCCGAAACCACTTCGACGATTTCAGCGTTCCCTTCCAGGACGAAATCCTCGATTACTCGCCGATCCTCTCGATGGTGCAGACGGCCCAGAACGTCGCCGAGGTTTACGGCCTCAGCCGCGAAGAGCTCGACCAGTTCGCTGTCGATAGCCACCGCAAGGCCGTCGAGGCTTACGCGAAAGGCTACTACAAGGACGAGATCATCCCCCTCGAAGTCGAGGAGCCCGTGTTCGACGACCAGGGCAACTGGGTGGCCGATAGCCGCGGCAAGACCGTGATGTTCGACCGCGACGAGTGCATTCGGGCTGGCACGAACATCGAAGCGCTGAGCCAGCTGCCGACGGTCAAGGGGATCGTCAGCCCGACGGGCGGTGAGCTCCGGATCACCGCCGGGAACTCCTGCCCGACGAACGACGGCATCACCGCCACCCTCATTATGAGCGAGGAGAAGGCCCGCGAACTCGGCCTCGAACCGCTCGCCCGGATCGTCGGCTACGGCGTCGCGGGCGTGAAGCCTCAGGTGATGGGCCTTGGCCCGGTGCCCTCGACAAAGAAGGCGCTTCGCCACGCCGGGATCAGCGCCGACCAGATCGACCGCGTCGAATTCAACGAAGCGTTCGCCGCACAGGTCATCCCCTCCTGCCGTGACCTCGGCATCCCGCTGGACCGCGTGAACGTGAACGGCGGCTCGATCGCCATCGGCCACCCGCTGGGCGCGACAGGCGCGCGGCTCGTCCTGACGCTCGCGCATGAACTGCGGCGGAGTGGCGGGCGCTACGGCCTGGCCACCCAGTGCATCGGCGCCGGGATGGGCATCAGCACGATCATCGAGCGGGTCTAACCCGTTTCCCAGGAAGACCCACGAAGGCGGCGCCAGCTCCTATCGCTGGCGCCGCCTTTTGCCGATTCTCGCTTTACCACCTTCAGCGTGAAACACTGGTAGCGAATGTCAACGACGGCCACCGGCCCGGCGGTCCAGGCACAGGTAATTGTCCACACGTACGGCGAGCGGAGGGCCCTTGACGGGCTGACCGTGGCAGTGGGACCGGGCGCCGTCTTCGGGCTCCTCGGGCCAAACGGCAGTGGCAAGAGCACCTTCATCACGATGCTGGCCGCGATGGAGCGGCCACAATCGGGCCATCTCACCGTCTTCGGTGAAGAACCTTCACCCGGCCTCCGCGCACGTGTCGGCACCGTCTTCCAGGAGAACGCGCAGGACCCGCACATGCGCGCCGCCGAACAGCTCTTGCTCGCCGGCCGCGTCTTCGGGATGGGTCGCGATGCCGTGCGAAGCCGCAGCGAAGCACTTCTCGGCCAGTTTGGCCTGGCCGCCCGCGCCAACGACCCGATCAGTGCCCTGAGCGGTGGCATGAGGCGCCGGCTGGAGATGGCACGCGCCCTCCTCCATGACCCGGACCTCCTCCTTCTCGATGAACCGACCACCGGAGTCGACCCGGGCGAGCGCCAGGCCATGTGGTCGGCACTTCTGGATTCCCCCGGCCGCGGGCGGACAATCCTGCTGGCGACCAACGACCTCGCGGAGGCCGACCGCGTCTGCGACGCCGTCGCCTTCATTCGCGAGGGACGCGTCATCGCCAGCGGCACACCGGCCGAATTGAAGCGCGGTCTCCGGCGGGAGGCCGTCCGCGTGGGCTGGGAAAGGCCTTCGCTCGAGCAGCTTGCCCAGGTCGCCAGCTGGCCAGGAGCGGGCGAGATCGCGGCCGCTGACGGCGTCCTTCATGTCACGGTCGATGACGCGGCCGTTTTCGTCCCGCGACTCTTCGCCCTCGCGGGGAGCGCCATCCGCTCCGTGACGATCGAACAAGCATCACTCGAGGACGCCTACTTCCAGTACGTGACCCGGCGCGACGCCGCGCCGGAGGCGGTAGCATGAGCGCCGCCAGCGCCTGCGTGGCGCTCTTCGAACGGGACCTCATGACCGTCGCGCGGTCGCGTTCGCAGCTCTACTCGACGATGCTGACGCCGCTGCTCTTCCTCGTCTTCCTCGGCACGGGCGTCTCGCGAGGGCTTGAGCCGTCTCGTCTGCCCGCCGGAAACTACACCGCCTACCTCGTCGCTGGCGTGGTCGTGATGGCGGCAGTCTTCTCGTCCACATTCTCCAGCGCCTCGTACTACCGGGACCGCGACTCGGGCCTGCTGCGGATGCTGCTCTCGGCGCCGCTCTCGGCGCGCTGGCTGCTCCTCGGCAAGTCGCTCGCCGGGGTGGCGATCGGCTTCGTCCAGGCGGTCGTCGTGCTGGCGGTGGCCGCGCCGTTCGTCGATTTCGAATGGCAGTACGGCATCGTCCCCGGGCTCCTCATCGCGTTCGCGGCGATCCTCCTGCTGAACGTGATGCTCGGCGGCGTGGCACAGGCGGTAGCGACGCGGATCACCTCGATGCAGGGCTTCCACCTGGTGATGAACCTCGTCCTCTTTCCGCTCCTCTTCTTCAGCGGCGCCTTCTTCCCGATTGCGAACCTGCCCACCTGGCTCGAAGTGCTGGCCTACCTGAACCCGCTGAGCTACGCCGTAGACGCGCTCGAACTCGCCACCTACGCCGATTCCGGCGAGGGCTTCATCGGCCTGGGCATCGACTTCGCCGTGCTGGGAGTGCTGGCGGCGGCGGTCTACGCGCTCGGCTTGAGCCGGGTACCGCGCCTCACCTGGTCGGGCAAGTAGCGGGCCGGGCGGGTTAGACGCAGAGACGCAGAGCGGAGGAGTAGAGCGACAGTGCGGAGCCCGGAAGACGCCTTTTCGGGCACACGAAAAGGCCCCCCTTGCGGGAGGCCTCTGGTGTGGGCCGACGGGGCCTTGGCTACGCGAGCGCGGCCTTCGCCTGGCCGGCGATCGTGCTGAAGGCGTCCGGGCGGGTGACGGCGAGGTCGGCGAGGGCCTTGCGGTCCAGTTCGATGCCGGCGAGCTTGAGGCCGTGGATAAGGCGGCTGTAGCTGAGCCCGTGGAGGCGCGCGGCGGCGTTGATCCGGATGATCCAGAGCTCGCGGAAGTCGCTCTTGCGGTCCTTGCGGTCGATGTAGTTGTACCGGAGGGCGTGCATCATCGATTCGTTGGCGCGCTTTATCAGGCGATGCCGTTGACCGTGATGGCCCTTCGTGAGGGCGAGGATCTTCTTATGACGGGCGTGGGAAGTTACGCCTCGCTTCACTCGACTCATGGCGTGTGCTCCTTACTGGCCAGCGAGAAGGCGCACGATGCGCTTCGCGTGGGTTGGGCTTACTTCGAGGGTACGGCCGAACATGACGGTGGTCGGCTTACGCTTCTTCCGCCGGAAGTTGTTGCGGCTGCCGTACATGCGCATGATCTTGCCGCCGCCACTTACGCGGAAGCGCGAGGCAGCGCCCTTGTGGGTCTTGAGCTTGGGCACGGTACGTCTCCTGTGGCAACGATGGGGGGGAAGTTACTCCTCCGCGTCGTCTTCGTCCTCTTCGTGTTCATCATTCTCGCCGACAACTGGCGCAGCGGCCACTGCGGCGAGAAGCGCTTCGTCTTCTTCCTCGTGCTCCGGAGCGGCGCCACCGGCCACGGCCGCGGCGTTTGCCTTGGCGATGGCGGCCATCTTGCGCTTGTCCGGCGCCAGGATCATCGTCATGTGGCGCCCTTCCAGCATCGGGTCCTTTTCGAGGAGGGCGATGCTTTCGAGGCTGCCGAGGACGCGCTCGAGCAGGTTCTTGCCAATCTGCGGGTGGGTGATTTCGCGGCCACGGAACATGACCGTTACCTTCACCTTGTCGCCCTGCTTCAGAAGCTTGGCCGCCGTCCGGGTCTTGAAGTCGACATCGTGCTCGTCGATCTTCGGCTTCATGCGCACCTCACGGAGCTGCATGTTGACCTGGTGCTTCTTCGCTTCCTTGTCTTTCTTGGCCTGTTCGTACTTGTAGCGGCCGAAGTCCATCAGGCGGGCAACGGGCGGCGATGCCTGGGAGGCGACCTCTACAAGATCGACCCCCTGTTCGCGGGCCATGCCTATGGCTTCGGCTGTGCGAACAACACCAACTTGCCGTCCTTCGCCATCGATGAGGCGAACTTCCGGCACGCGGATGCGCTCGTTGATGCGAGGTTCTGGTGGGAGTGGCTTAGGTGGTGCTTTTGGCCTTTTTCTCAAACTGCTTCCCGAGTGGTATGCGAACGAATTGCAATGATATCAGCCGGCGGCGATTCGTGTATATCCACGGCGAAACCCTACCATGGCGCGAATGCTTCCCGTCCGAAAAGCCGTCATTCTTGCCGCTGGCCTCGGGACCCGCATGCTTCCCGCGACGAAGGCCGTACCCAAGGAGATGCTCCCGGTCGTCGATCGGCCGCTCATCCAGTATGCCGTCGAAGAAGCGGTAGCTGCGGGCATCGCGGACATCACCTTTGTCATCGCCGAGGGCAAGGAGGCGATCCGCGCCCACTTTTCCGAAGAGACGCGCGCTGACGCCTACGCCCGGGCCAGCGGTGATGCGCGCCTCGAAGCTCTGGTCGGCGGGCCGGCCCGCCTCGCCACCTTCCACTGGGCCCGCCAGGACGAGCCGAAGGGCATCGCCCATGCGGTGAACTGCGCACGCGAGTACCTGGAGGGCGAGCCGTTCGCGCTCATCTTCCCGGACGACCTGATTCTCGGCGCGCGGCCTTGCGTTGGGCAGCTCGTGGAAGCGCGGGGAGAGGTGGGCGGCACCGTCATCGCCGTCCAGAGGGTACCGCTCGCCGACGTTCCCCAGTACGGGATCGTCGATCCGGCGGACGACGGCAATCCCATGCGCCTGCGTGGTGTTGTCGAAAAGCCAACGATCGAGGCTGCGCCCTCCTCCTTCGGCATCGTCGGCCGCTACATCTTGAGCGAGACGATTTTCGCGCACATCGACCGCACGCCACCCGGGAAGAACGGTGAGCTGCAGATTACCGACGCGATCGCCAGCCAGATCGCGTCGGGTGAGCCGGTGAGCGGATTCCAGTACGAAGGCAGGCGGTACGATACGGGCCGACCACTCGGCTACCTGGTCGCGAACCTGGCGGCTGGCATGGCGCGCGATGACGTTCGCCCCGGCCTCCTCCAGGCGCTCGCGGCCATCCAGGGAGAACTCTAGATGCGCCTGCTGGCTATCGGCTCGCCGCTGCCCCACATCGATATCGACAACTACAGCTTCCTCACCGCGCCCAGCTTCTTCGACTACGACGCCCTGTACGTCGACCCGATCAGCGTTACGGCCCACGTGAAGCAGCTCCTGGACGGAGCCAAGGAGTTCGACTCCTTCGATGGCCGGCCGGTGCTGAACGCGGCCACGACGGCCACTGCCGTCAGCATCGCGGACCAGCTGCGGCGACGGGGCGAAGAGACGCAGCGGCTGCTGGAGAGCGGCGGCGTGGTGATCGTGGCGGGCCGCCCCAACGCGACGCTCGGCGGTGTGCTCGGCTTCGAAGGCTGCGACAGGTACGGCTGGCTGCCAGCGCCAGCGGGGATGGCCTGGGCGCCACCCTACCTGAAGGCAGCCGAGGGCCGAACGATCCGGATCGTCCGGGAAGAGCACCCGCTCGCGACCCTGCTCCGTGACTATCGGCGCGAACTCGGCGTCCGGGCGGTCTTCGATGACCGCCAACAGCTCTTCCGCCAGAACGGCACCACCATCGCGACCGGCGGCTGGGGCGTGCCCCACACAGTCGAGTTCGCCGTCTTGGCCGGCAAAGTCATCTTCATGCCGCCGCTGATCGACGAGATGAGCTACTTCCGATCGGAGTTCGCGGAGAAGCTGATGGACGCCGTGGCGCAGATTGCCGGGACGGCTCGCGTGGAACCGGCGCCGAACTGGGCCTCCAGCCTCGCGCTGCCCGGCCTCGAACAATTGGAGGCGGAGCTGGAGTCCGCCAGCCGTTCCGCGGAAGAGGCCGCCGCCCGGCTTGAGAGCACGCGGGAACAGCACGACACGCTGGCCACGCACCGCCGCCTCCTGACCGATGACGGCCGCGGCCTGCTGGACGCCGTCAGCTCCGCGCTGACGCTCCTCGGGTTCGCCGTGAATCGGGCCGAAGGGGGCGGGCTGGAGGCGACGACCGACGGCGAAACGGTGTTCATCGAATGCGAAGGCAGCCGGGACGATGTTGTCGAGTGGCCCTACGTGCGTCTTCAGCGCCGCCTGGAAAAGCGGCTGCTGGCGGAAAGCGGAAAGGCCCGCGGAATCGTCGTCGCGAACGGGCACCGCAGCTTGCCGCCGGAAGACCGGCCGGCCCGGCAATGGAGCGACCCGCTCCGGATCGCGTGTGAGAACTACCAGTACACGCTGGTGACCAGTCAGACGCTCTTCGGACTCGTGCGCCGCACCCTTGGCGGCGCCGATGAGGCGGCCCTTACCGGCATGCGGCGGCGGCTGATGGGGACCTCGGGGCTGCTGGAGCTTGCGGTGGCGCTGGGCGAGGTTGCGGAGGAGCAGGACGCGGGGCAGATCTTTTAGCTGATGGCCTTTAGCTGTTAGCTGCTGGCTGTTAGTAATGTGCGCGGAGGCCCGAAATGGAGCTATACGTCCCCGTGGCAGACGGGGAGGCGGTCGACTACATCGACCTCGCCGGACAACAAGTGCGTGTCTGGTGGCACGGAAGCGGGCCGCCACCGCCGGGGATGCCGCACGGCTCGACGGGCCTGTGCGTTGTGCCTGATGGCCGGCTCATCGTGGTAAGCGAAGATGGTAAGCACTGGGACCTTCCGGGTGGACGCCCCGAAGTTGGCGAGTCAACCGAGGAGACACTTCGACGCGAGGTGCGCGAAGAGGCTTGCGCCACTGTGACATCAGCCCGGCTACTGGGTTACACCCGTGGTGAGTGCATAGGGGGTGCGGAGCGCGGGCTGGTGCTAGTCCGTTCCATCTGGGCCGCTAGGGTCTCGCTGGAACCGTGGGCGCCGGCGTTCGAGACGCAGCATCGGCGCCTCGTGGCAGCGGCCGACCTCCATTCGGTGATCACGCTCCCGAGTGTTGGGCGCATCGTGGCGCGGGCGATGGTGGAAGCAGGGATTGTCAGCGCGCGTCAGGAGGTGTGAACGTGCTACTCCGGCGCGGCGTCGATAGCGTCCCAGAGTCGCTTCTCCGCGTCCCCGCGGGTGACGCTAGATTTCGAGCTCGATCCCGACCGGGCAGTGATCCGAGCTCATGACGTGCGATTCGATGAAGGCGGTCCGGAGGCGGGGAAGCAGCTCTTCGCTGATCCAGGCGTAGTCGATCCGCCAGCCGATGTTGCGCGCCCGGCGGTCCCGCCAGGCGTCCCAGTAGGTGAAGGCGCCCTCGCGCCCCGGGTGGAGGGCGCGGAAGGTGTCGAGGTAGCCTTCGGCGGCGTAGCGGTTCAGCCAGGCGCGCTCCTCGGGCAGGAAGCCGGTGCCCTTGATCGCCTCCTCGGGCCGGGCGACATCGATGTCGAGGTGGGCCGTGTTCAGGTCGCCCATGAAGACAATGCCCCGGCCTTCCGCGCGCAGGGCGTTGACCCGTGCGAGGAAGGCTTCGTAGAAGGCAAGCTTGAAGGGGAGGCGGTCGCTGCCTTTCTTACCACCGTTGGGGAAGTAGGCGGTGAGCACCGTGACATCGGCGATGTCAGCCTCGATAACTCGCCCTTCCACGTCGAACTCGGGGATGCCAATGCCGCTGCGAATGGCCGAAGGCGGGTCGCGGTGGAGCAGGAGCGCACCGCTGTAGCCCGGCCGCTCGGCGGTATGCCAGGCGTCCGCATAGCCCAGGTCGCGCCAGGCGGCCGCATCGCACTGGTCCGGGGTGGCCTTCACCTCCTGCATCCCGACGACGTCCGGCTCCGCCTGGACGAGCCAGCGCTGCAGATCCCCGGTCTTCAGGGTGGCGCGCAGGCCGTTCACGTTCCAGGAGCAGAGCTTGAGGGTGGTCATCGCCGCAAGGTTAACCGCCAGGAGGCCAGGGACGCCAAGGGCCGGGGTGAAACGCAAAGGAAGAAAGGAGGCAAAAGGCTTCGCGAAAAAGAGGAGGCGGCACCATCACTTCTCTTGGCGTTCTTCGCCCCTTTGCGTTTCAGCCCGCCCAGCGAACTTGAACGCAAACCGTTAGACCACCAAGCGCGTGAGGATGACGGCCACAGTGCCGACTCCGGCGACGGCGAGGTACTCGGCCGTCGTGCTCCACTCCAGGTCGTGGTCGAGCATATGGTGGACGAGGCCGGTGGCCAGGTAGAAGCCGATGATAAGCAGCGCCCCGGCGAGGAGGCCATCGAGCGGGAAGAAGTAGAGCACGAGCCGCAGTTCCGCCATGGAAACGCCGACCGCGAGGGACACCAGGACGCTGCTGGGGCCGAGGAGGCGGCTTTCGCGCAGCAGCTCCATGCTCAATCCCAGGCTGACGATACCGGCGGCGACCGTGCCAAAGCTGAGGTCCAGCCCGTTCGTGTAGATCACCGTGAAGAGCGCGAACGCCGTGAGGTAGGAAGCAACGGTCAACGCGAGCCGAACGGGGCCGTACAACCGCGACTCAATATCCACCGTGTGGTATTCGCCGAAGGCGATGAAGCCGACCGCGACGGCCGGGAAGACGGCCGCCGCCGGCCGCGCGTAGCCGTCCAACGCGTGGTCGATGAAGAAGCCGCCGCCGAGCACGGCGAAGGCCGGGAGAAAGACGTAGACCACGGAGGAGAGCGGCGAATCGTCGGTCCACGAAGCGCTGGAGCGCACGATGCCATCGACGGCGAGGGCCGCGAGCGCCGCCGTGAGCCAGAGGATCCACGGCTGATAGGGGCGGATGCCCAGGAAGGCGATGAGCCCGCCAAAAACCAGGAGCGTGAGCAAGACGGAACGTGCCGGTCCGCTGATCCCGGCGAACGGGGTGGGCGAATGCGTGGCCGTTTGCATCTACTCCCCGGCGAACAACGGCTCTTCGAGACCATAGATCTCGGCGCCGTTTCGCCACCAGAGGCGCTCGCGTTCGTCCTCGGTCAACCCGAGCTGGTCGTAGATCACCTCGAAGCGGTCGATGTGTTCGCGGATATCGTCCATGCCGCAGTCCGAGCCGAAGACGAGCTTCTCGATGCCTATCTCGACGCCGATGAGTTTGCGTTCAACGGCGTGCCGCTCAATCGTCTCGCCGCCACTCATATCCATCCAAACGTTATGACGCCACCGCGCGACGGAAGAGGCGTACTCGTAGTTGCCCTGGTTACCGAGGTGAGCGCCAATGATCTTGAGCCTCGGGAAGCGGTTGGCGATGGTATCGAGGTGGAGCGGGCTCATACGCAGGGCCGAGACGTTCCGCCGGCCCCAGCGGTCCTGCATCGCCATCATCCGCCGATAGGCCTCGGCCGCCTTCGGGTCGCGGCGGGGATGGGTGATGGAGTAGTCCAACCCGCCACCGATCACGCCCATGTGGAAGAGGATCGGCATTCCCAGGCGCTCGGCCATTTCGTAGGCCGAAAAGTAGTCCGGCTCGTCGTAATCCCGGGCCGTACCGATGAGCTTCAGCCCGCGGTAGCCCATGGAGTGCAGGCTGTGGACATCGGCCCCGTGGATCTCCTCGGGGTCGATGACGGCAACCGGGATGAAGAGCTCGCTGTAGTTCCGAAGGATTTCGATCGCTCGTTCGTACGAAGGGCCGAAGCGCCCGCCGCTGAGGATGCAGCCCTTCGTGATGCCAGCGGCGGCAGCCACCTCGGCGAGGCGATCGACCATCGGGGCCGGGTCGGCGTCGGGGTTCTCCCAATCGCGGGGAAAGTGGATATGGACATCGAAGATCTTCATGCGCGTGTACCTGTGTCGCTATTGGAACACAGCACGGGCGAAGGAAGAATGGCGGCCGGCGGCGAGACGGCGCATCGGAGCGCGCTGCGGTAGTCTCAGCCTGTGCTCTCCCGTCCCTTCCTGGCGCTCCTCCTTTCGATTTTCGTGGCCACGATGGGCATCTCGATGGTCAGCCCGCTGCTGCCTGTCTACGCCAAGGACCTCGGAGCGACCAAATTCTGGCTGGGCCTGACGTTCTCTTCGTTTGCGATTACACAGGCGATCGTTGGACCGTTCATCGGGCGATGGTCGGATCGGTACGCGCGAAAGCCGTTCATCATCGGCGGGCTGTTGATCTACATGGTCGCGGCGATCGGCTATCTGACGGCGGACAGCTTCTACCAGGTCATCGCTTTCAGGGCGCTCTCCGGGTTCGGCACGAGCGCGATCTTCTCCGTCTCGCGGGCCTACGTTGGAGAGATGACGCCGCCGGGCCACGAAGGGCGCTGGCTTGGCGTCTTCACCATGGGCGACGTTGTCGGCTTCGCCACCGGGCCGGTGGTCGCGGGGGTGATTCGCCAGTGGATCGGGTTCCAGGCGGTCTTCGTGGCGATGGCGATCATGATGGCCATCTCCGCGGCCATCGTCCTCTGGTGGTTGCCACGCAAGGCCAGCCCATCGAAGGCCCATCGGCGGGAGGCCGCACGCACGCAAACATCGTTCGGACGGGCGCTGAAGGAACGGATCGTTGTCGCCCTCTGCCTGCAGACGGCGATCCAATCGCTCGGGTTCGGGGCGTCGTTCAGCTTCCTGGCGTTGCGGCTGGAGGACGACGTCGGCGCTTCGCCGATCATGATCGGGCTCGCCTTCGCCAGCCAGGACCTGACCGCGGGAATCGGACAGCCGTTCTTCGGCTGGATCGCCGACCACGGAAACCGGCGGATGCTGGTGACCGCGGGCGTCGCCGGCAACGCCTTCCTGCTCTTCGCAATGGGCGCGGTGAGCGCCTATTCCGCCTTCGTCCTGATCATGATCGGCCTTGGCCTGGTGGGCGCCCTGGGCAACACGTCCGCTGGCGCGATCCAGGTCGTGGCGGGGCGGCGCGTCGGAATGGGCACGCTGCTGGGCCTGAACTCGACAGCGAACGGGTTCGGGATCGTGACCGGCTCGGTGGTCGGAGGGTTGATTGCTGATAGCCTCGGCCTCTCGGCGGCGTTCTTCTTCGCGGCCGGAATGATGGCCCTGGGCGGCATCGTCTTCTTCGGGCTGACGGCTGGCCTGCCCGTGCGCGAAGACCAGTACCCGGTAGAGCCGCGCCCTGGCCGGGCGGAGCCAGAGCCCTTACCGGCAGGCCCGTAGCTCGCCGGGGGCTCGCGCCGTCCGGACTTCGCCCGCACGATAGGTTGAATGGACGGGGCGTTTGCGCGGGTAGTGGTAAACTCCGGGCAACCGGTGCGCAAGGCATTCACCTACGCCGTGCCTCCCGGAATCGACCCTGCGCCGGGCCAGGCGGTCTTCGTCCCGTACGGCGCGAAGGTCCTCCAGGGGATCGTCGTCGAGCGGATGGCGGCAAGCGACATCGAAGAGACGCGGCCGATCGCGGCGATCGCCGAGGCAACGCCCGTCCTCGATGAAGCGCACCTTGCCCTGGCTGAATGGTTGAGCGCGACCTACCTCGCCCCGCTCTGGGACTGCGTGGCCGTCTGCCTGCCATCCGGGTACGGCCAAAAGGCGGTCACCATGGTCTCGCCGGTCGACGTTCCACCGCTGCTGCCGGTCTATCCGCAGGACCAGCGGATCCTCCAGTACGTCGCCGCGCACGGGCAGGTGAGCGTCGAAACGCTCCGCGAGGCGGTACGCGGCCTCACGCTCACCCGCCTCCAACGGCTCCAGGAAGCGGGCCACCTGACCGTCGTCCAGGGGCTGGCTCGGCCCGCCGGCCACGCTCGGATGGAACGGCGCGTGGCTCTTGACCGGCCGGCCGCCGAGGCGGCGGAGCGATCGGCGGCATTGTTGGAGAGCCAGCCGCGGTCCGTTACGGGCCGTCTCCTGGGCATGCTCGCCGAGAAGCCGGATGTCTCGCTGTCGGAGGTGCGGGCCTGTCGCGCCGGCCCCACGCACCTCAAGGCGCTGATGGCCGAAGGCTGGCTGCGAGAGTACGAGGCCCGGCTGGAGCGGGACCCGCTGGATGGCTTCCGCTTCGAACAGAAGCCGCCCGCGCGGTTGACGGCGGAGCAGGAGGCGGCGGTTGACGCGATCGGCGCCGGGGGGCGGCACCTGGTTCACGGCGTGACGGGTTCCGGCAAGACCGAAGTCTACCTGGAGCTGGTTCGGCGGACGCTTGAGTCGGGCGGCGGGGCGATCGTCCTCGTCCCGGAGATCGCCCTCACCCCGCAAGCGATCCGGCGTTACGGTGAGCGTTTCGGGGACGTCATGACCGTCCTCCATTCGGGACTCGGCGTAGGCGAACTCTTCGACCAGTGGTACCGCATCCGCGAAGGGCGGGCGCGGCTCGTCATCGGCTCGCGCAGCGCCCTGTTCGCACCGGTTCAGAAGCTTGGACTGGTCGTACTCGATGAGGAGCACGAATGGAGCTACAAACAGGAATACCCGGCGCCCCGTTATCACGCCCGCGAAGCGGCGAGTGAACTCTGCCGGCTCACGGGCGCGACCCTTGTGCTGGGGAGCGCGACGCCAGACATGGTGACCTACCACGGCAGCGAAACTGGTCTGCTGCGCCGCACGGAGCTGCTGCAACGGGTCTCTCCCGGCGAAGACGGGGCGACGGCCGTCGGCCGGCTCGCCCAGGTCTCGATCATCGATATGAGGGAGGAGCTCCGAAACGGCAACCGCGGCGTCTTCGGCCGGGCGCTCAACCGCGCCATCCGAACGGCCCTCGCGGCGGGCGAACAATCGATCCTGTTCGTCAATCGGCGCGGAGCGGCACGATTCATGCTTTGCCGCTCCTGCGGGCATCTGCCGCTCTGTCCCTCGTGCGAAATCCCCTTCAGCCTGCACCTGGCCGATCCGCTGAACCCGAAACTGAGCTGCCACAGCTGCGGCCGGTCACGCCGCCTGGAAGCGGAATGCCCGAGCTGCGGGAGCGGCAAGTACCGGCCGTTCGGGGTCGGCACACAGCGCATCGAAGAAGAGGCACGGAAGGCGTTCCCGGGCGCACGGGTGGCACGCTGGGATAGCGACGTCGCCTCTCGCAAGGGAAGCCACGAGCGGATGCTCCAGGCGCTCGAAGCGGGGAGCGTCGATATCCTCGTTGGCACGCAGATGCTGGCCAAGGGGCTCGATCTGCCACGGATGACGGTCGTTGGCGTGGTGGATGCGGATGTCGCGATGAGCATGCCGGATTTCCGCGCCCCGGAGCGGACGTTTCAGCTGCTTTCGCAGGTGGCGGGCCGGGCCGGGCGGCGGGACCTCGATGGCTTCGTCTTCATCCAAACGTACGAGCCAACAGCCGCACCGATTGTCTGCGCCGCCGCCCACGACTACCGCGCGTTCTACGAACAGGAGATCGCCCATCGGCGGCGGGCCGGGTACCCGCCGTTCAGCCGCCTCGCCCGGCTTACGTACCGTCACCGCAACCACGAGGCGGGTTTGGCGGAAGCGAGCCGCGTCGCCCAGGACCTCCGCCTCGCTCGCGACATGGCGGGGCGGGGCGAACCGGACGTACTCGGACCAATGCCCGCCTACATCGCCCGGCTGCGTGGCGAGTACCGCTGGCACATCACGCTCCGGGGCCGGCAGCCCGGGAAGCTTCTCGATAGCGTGCGCCTCGGCGAACGGTGGACCATCGACGTCGATCCCATGGGAATTCAGTGAAGAATTGTCCGCGGCCATCCTGATTCGGCGCTAGCCACAGAGTTCGCCGGTGCTATCCTGAGATGAGGCTGGGTGCTTGCGCCCAACCGAGGACGCAGACAGGAGCACGAAGGCTCTATGGACCAGGTTGTAACGCCGTGGCGCAGGGTTGCGCTTATCTTCCCCGGCCAGGGCTCGCAGCACGTGGGCATGGCCGACCGGCTGGTGAAAATGTCGCGAGCGGCGGCCGATGTGTTCAGGCGGGCTGACGACGTGCTCGATATGAAGCTCTCGCGTCTCTGCATCGAAGGTTCGGTGGAAGAGCTGGAGGCCACCGTCAACCAGCAGCCAGCAACGTTCGTCACATCGATCGCCTGGCTGGCCGCGCTCCAAGAGCGCTGGAACGAGCTCGACAAGAAGGTCGAGCCCTACCTCTTCGCCGGTCACTCCATGGGTGAATTCACGGCCGCCGTCGCCGCCGGTTCGCTCACCTTCGAAGAAGGCGCCGTCCTCGTGCGGGAACGCGGCATCCTCATGCAGCAGGCCGGCATCGAGAACCCGGGCGGGATGGCATCGATCCTCGGCCTCGACGAGCACCAGGTGGTGGAAATCTGCGCCGAAGCGTCGAGCGAAGGCTACGTCGGCCTCGCCACCGCGAACTGCGAGGGCCAGAACGTCATCTCCGGCGCGCTCGGCGCGCTCAAGCGCGCGATGGAGCTGGCCGAGAAGGCGCGCGCACGCCGCGTTGTCCGCCTGCCGATCTCGATCGCCTCGCATTCGCCCCTGATGGGGAAGGCGAGCGACGGGATGAACCGCCTGCTCCAGAAGCTTCCCATTCGTGACCCGGAACGGCCGATGGTCGGCAACGTCAACGCCGAAGTGCTTGAGACGGAGCCCGAGGTCTACCAGGAGCTTCGCGACCAGCTGACGATGGGTGTGCGCTGGCAACGTTCTGTGGAGACGATGCGCGGCCACGGCGCGGATATGTTCATCGAAGTGGGGCCCGGCAATGTGCTCACGCGGCTCGTCCGCCGGATCGATTACGGCGTGAACAGCCTGAGCGTGAGCGACGACAACGAAGGGCTCTTCACGGAGAACTTCCGGCAGGTAGAGGCCGCCGCACTGTGACCCGCCGGGTGGTCGTCACCGGCATTGGAGCGGTCACGGCCGTAGGTCACACGGCGGAGGAGACGTGGCAGGCGATGGTGGCAGGCCGCAGCGGCATCGGGCCGATCACGCTCTTCGACGCGACGCCGTACGCCTCCCGAATCCAGGCGGAAGTGAAGGACTACGCATTGGGCGACCGCGTGGACGCGAAGCAGCAGCGCCATATGAACCGCGGTGTCACTTTCGGCGTCGGCGCGGCACTGGAAGCGCTGAACGAAAGCGGCCTCCAGATCACGGAAGAGAACGCTGACGCGATCGGCGTAATCTTCAGCTCCGGCGGCGGCGGCACTGATATGGTCGTCGAGAATCAGCGCATCCTCGACGAAAAGGGCCCGCGCAGAATCACCCCATTCCTGGTCGCCAATTTCATCACCGATGCCGCCAGCGGTCACATCGCGATCGTCACGGGCGCGCGGGGCCCCAACATGGCGATTGTCAGCGCCTGCGCCAGCGGGGGCGGCACGATTGGCGAAGCGTACGAGACCGTCAAGCGCGGCGATGCGGACGCGATCATCGCCGGTAGCTCCGAAGCGGTCCTCCTCCCGATCTACCACGCGACATGGTCTTCCATGCGCGCCCTGGCCACCAACGAAGCGGAGCCGACGAAGGCGCTCAAGCCATTCGACCTGAACCGCGACGGCTTTGTCGCTGGTGAAGGCGGCGCCGCCATGATCCTCGAAGAGCTGGAGCACGCGAAAGCGCGCGGCGCCCGGATCTACTGCGAAGTCATCGGCTACGGCAGCTCCAATGACGCCTACGACATGATCGCTCTCCACGAAGCGGGCCGCGGCCTGAAACGGGCGATGCGCGCGGCCATCAAGAAGGCCGGGATCGAGCCCTCAGAGATCGACTACATCAACCCCCACGGCAGCGGCACGCCGCTCAACGACCGGGTGGAGACGATGGTCTTCAAGGACTTGATGGGTGAGGCGGCCTACGCGGTCGCGATCAGCTCGGTGAAGCCGATTACTGGCCACTGTATGGGCGCCGCCGGGAGTATCGAAGCGCTCGCCTGCATCATGGCGATCCGTGACCAAAAGGTTCCGCCGACGATGAACTACACCACGCCGGACCCGGAATGCGACCTCGATTATGTCCCGAACGTCGCCCGGGACCGGGCTGTGCGAGTAGCTATGACCACGAGCGTTGGCCTCGGCGGGCACAATTCGTGCGTGATCTTCCGGAAGATGGAAGAATAGGCTAACCGAGGTAGGCAATTTAGCCGTCCTCGGCCAAAAGGCCGCACCGACGCGAGAACCTGATCCCCTGCGCCCCGCAGAGCCGTGGGCCGGGCATTCCCCCAATGGAGCACCCACGTGGCACGAGCACTCATCACGGGCGTCGGGGCGATTACCCCGATCGGGCTGACCGCCCACGACTTCTGGGCAAACTTGATCGCGGGGGTCAGCGGCATCGGGCCGATCACCCGCTTCGACGCAAGCGCCCTCCCCGTGCGGATCGCAGCCGAAGTGAAAGACTTCGAGCCCGGCAAGTACATGGATGGCAAAGAGGCGCGGCGCATGTCGCGCTTCGCTCAGTTCGCCGTCGCCGCGGCGCGCCTGGCGGCGGATGACGCGGGCCTCGTGCTGACGGATGAAGAGCGGCCCCGCGCCGCCTCGGCGATCGCCACGGGCGCCGGCGGGGCGATCGACACGATGGAGGAGACGGTCGTCCTGGAGGCGCGTGGGCCCAACCGGGTGAGCCCCTTCTACATCCCGATGATGTCGCCGAACATGGGCGCCTGCCAGGTCTCGATGCAGCTCGGGCTGCGGGGGCCGGCGCTGGCGAGCGTGGCCGCCTGTGCGAGCGGCCTCTATTCCTACGTCGAGGCGAAATCGCTGATCGATAGTGGCGCTGCCGATGTTGTGCTGGCCGGTGGGACGGAGGCCGCGCTGGCGGCCCTGCCGATGGCCTCGCTGGCGAACATGAAGGCGCTGAGCCGCCGGAACGACGAGCCCGAACGCGCCAGCCGCCCCTTCGACCGCGACCGCGACGGCTTCGTCTTCGGCGAGGGCGCGGCCGTGATGGTCGTGGAATCGGAGGCGCGGGCCGTTGCCCGCGGCGCCCGCGTGTACGCGGAGCTTGCGGGAGGCGCGCTGAGCTGTGACGCCTACCACATCACTGCCCCGCGGGACGATGGCAGCGGGGCAACGCAGGCGATGACGGAGGCGATGCGGCTCTCTGGCGTGCCCGCGAGCGAAATCGACTACATCGCGGCGCACGGCACGGGCACGCCCCTGAACGACTTCACAGAATCGTTGGCGATCCGCAACGCCTTTGGGAAGGACGCCTACCGGTTGGCGATCAGCTCACCGAAATCGATGGTCGGGCACCTGTTGGGAGCGGCAGGGGCGGTTGGGGCGCTGGCCGCCGTCTTCGCGATCCACCATGGCATCGTTCCGCCAACGGTGAACCTGGAGAACCCGGGCGAAGGTTGCGACCTGGATTACGTGCCCTTAAGAGCGCGGACGATGACCGTGAGAGCGGCGGCCGCCAACGGTTTCGGCTTCGGCGGACAGAACGCCTGCGTGATCTTCCGCAGATACGAGGGCTGACGTAGCCTACCGGGAGCATCGGCGGCCCAGTGGGTGCCCGCGTGCCGAGGAGAGAACCAGATGGCAGAGCTGTTCGAACGCGTACGCGAAGTAGTTGTCCGGCAGTTGAAGGTTTCTCCCGAAGAGGTCACGCCCACGGCGAGCCTGACCGAAGACCTGCGGGCCGATTCGCTCGACGTGGTAGACCTGACGATCGCGATCGAAGAGGAATTCGCCCCCGGCGGTGAATTCGAAATCCGCGACGAAGACGCCGAGAACATCCGGACGGTGAAAGACATCCTGGACTTCCTGGAGCAACACGGCGTCGAGTGACGTGAACCACGAAGACACCAAGGTCACGAAGATCGGCGAGGAAACTGAGCAGGTCTGCCGCTCCGTCATCGGCGCCGCCATCGAAGTTCATCGCGAGCTGGGGCCCGGGTTCCTGGAGTCAGTGTACGAGGACGCGCTGTGCGTCGAGCTGCAGATTCGGAGTCTTCAGTTCGTCCGTCAGCAGGTGGTCGCGCTACAGTACAAGGGCCACGCGGTGGGACAAAGCCGCCTCGACCTCGTTGTTGAACGACGCCTCATTGTTGAACTCAAGGCCGTCGACACCCTTGCCGACGTTCACACAGCACAGCTCCTTTCGTACCTCCGAGCCACTCAACTTCGCCTCGGTCTGCTGCTGAACTTCAACGTCCCGGTGCTGAGGGCGGGGATCAAACGCGTCGCCCTCTAACTTTCGTGAGCGCCACACGCTTGCGTACCACAGAACTCGACAACCATCCTCCGTGCCCTTTGTGCTCCTTCGCGCCTTGGTGGTTAGCCTGGGCCGGCGAGGGCGCGGAGACGGGCGACGACCTCGGGGAGGACGGTGAGGACGCGGTCGATGTCGGCGGGAGTGTTCGATTGGCCAACCGTGAGGCGGAGCGAGGCGTGGGCGAGGTCCGGGTCGATGCCCATAGCCGTGAGGACGTGCGACGGCTCCAGCGCACCGGTGGTGCAGGCGCTCCCGGAGGACGCGGCGATGTCGGCCATGTCCAGCGCGAGGAGGACGCTTTCGCCCTCAACGTTGCGGAAGCAGCAGCTGAAGCTGTTCGGCAGCCGCCGCGCCGGGTCGGTTGGCCCCGTGATAACGGTATCCGGGATGCGTTCCGCCAGTTCGAAGAGGAGGCGGTCGCGGAGCGAGCGGGCGTGGGCGTTGCGGGCCTCTGATTCGCTCCAGGCGAGCGACATGGCCGCGGCGAGGCCCGCAATGCCAGCAACGTTCTCCGTGCCGGCCCGGCGCTCCTTCTCCTGGCTGCCGCCGAGGAGCATCGGCTCCCAGGGCGTGCGGTTACGGATGTAGAGGAGGCCGGCGCCCTTCGGCCCATAGAGCTTGTGGGCGGCGATACTGAGGAGATCCGCGCCGAGGGTGGCCGGGGTGATATCGATGCTCCCGGCCGCCTGGACGGCATCAGTGTGGACTACGACCTTCGGGTTCCTGGCCTTCGCGATTCGTGAAATCTCGGCGATCGGCTGGATCGTCCCGACTTCGTTGTTCGCCGTCATGATCGAGGCGACGGTCGTTTCCGGGCCGACGGCCGCTTCGAGGGCGGCGAGGTCCACCATGCCGTCGCCATCGACCGGGAGGTACGTCGCCGTGAAGCCTTCGCGCTCGAGCTGTTCGACGGCGTGGAGGACGGCGTGGTGCTCGACGGTCGAGGTCACGATGTGGGCGCCGCGGCCGAGTGCTCGTTGGGCGAAGGCGGCGCCGCGGATGGCGGCGTTGTCGCTTTCCGTACCGCCGCCGGTGAAGACGATCTCCTTTGGGGCAGCCCCCAGGAGGTCGGCGCAGGTCTTGCGCGCCTGGTCGAGGATGCGGCGGGCCTGTTGGCCTTCGAGGTAGATGCTCGAAGGGTTACCCCACGCCTCGGCGTAGGCGGGCCACATCGCATCGAGGACGCGCGGGTCCGGGGGCGTGGTGGCGGCGTGGTCGAGGTAGATGCGGGCCATGGGACTAGGGTACGCGCTGATGGCGCCGGGTGACCATCCGCGAAGCGTCCTGGCGGGAGCCGCGCGAACCCGGCACGGTCAGCCGACGATGTTCGAAACCGCTCCCGCGATCCCGCCCAAGACGCCCAGGACCATGCCGACGATGGACTGGACGCGCTGCGACCTCGTGCCCCCCAGGCCTTGCGGGCCCACGACGATGCAGGCCACGGAGAACGCCGCGTAGGCCCCAAGCCAGAAGACGGGGATGAGAAGCACCGAGACGATCCCGAATCCCAGTGCTCGCTTTGAAGCACCGCTCGCGTTCCCGGCGGCGAGGCCACCGCGGCCGACCTTGTAGGCGATCAGGCCGGCGATTGCGATCGCAGCCAGGCCGACCGCCCAACCAAGCCAGGCGTCCGAGCCCCATTCCGGGTCGCGGAGGACCTGAAATGCGCCCTCGAACGTTAGGACAGCCCCGGCAACGCTGGCGCCGAGAAGGGCGGCAGCAAGCGGAATGCGCGGACCACTGCCGATAACAGGCCGTTCGAATGGGGTGGTAGTCATGACGTTGCTCCCTAGAAGAATGCGTTCGCGGCAGACTAGGACGATATCTTCCTAGTTGTCAAGAGCCTTTCTTCCCAGGCGACCGGCCCCGAATTCGGTCACCCGCGAGGGCGGCGAGCCATGTGGGTTGCGGCGACGACGGCCGCGGACGTGCTGGCGAAGGCAGGCACGGCGATGAATGGTGTGTGCCAGAAGGTCAACATCACGCAGCTGCCGCCGATAACGGCGAGCAACAGCCCGGCGACCGGGCGCCGGTCGATCACAAGCGCGGCCGGAAGTCCGAAAAGGATGAGCATCGCGAGCAGGTAGATGATCACCGCTGGTCCAGGGTTCACATCCAGGCCCGGCGCGGGTCGCTCGCTCGCCAGGATTACCCCGGCCAGCGGAAGCGCTCCGAGGATGCCGGCAACGATCAGGGCTGCCACGCACGCTTCACCGAGAGACGACCGGCTGAACCCGGCGAGCCCGCGGCCCCCCCGCCACGAGAGATCATCCGGAATTCCGCAAATGAAACGGCCGATCGTCTGGATGAAGGCGTTCTCTCCCCGCGTCCGTGCGTAGAGGAGATGTTCCCACGCGTCGCTGGCCAGCTCGTCGCGCCGGCCAACTGGGCGTCCTCGCTCCGCATACCGGCGGTGTAGAGCCAGATCCAGCCGGTTTCGAGGTACTGGAGGAGCACGATGAGCCGAAGCTGGGCGGTCACGTCGCCGAAGTCCCTTCGGTCAGGCGTGAGGCGGCGAAGGCCGGGCGCCGGGCGGCAACTGCCGCCGCTTCGCCCAACGGCGTCACCTGGTAGAGGCGGCGCCGGGGCCTGCCAGCTTCCAGCGCGATCTCGGGAAGCTCCCATCGAGATTCGAGGTAGCCCTGGCGATGAAGGCGATCGAGGGCCTTGTAGAGGGTGCCGCGGGCCGTCAGCTGGCGCGCTTCCTCGCCTTGGCGAATGCGCGCAGCGGCGAGGAAGCCATGGAACTCGGGCGTCCCCTCGCGGCGCATTTCGGCGCCCGTTTCGAGTACGGCCAATTCCAGATCGAGCAGTCCGCTTTTTCGTCCTCGCATGAGCGCATTGTCGGGGCCGAGGGCAGGCGCCGCAACGTTCGGCCGTCCTTGCCCCCTCGCCGCTCGCCCTGCCTCGCGGGAAAAGCACAACCGGCCCCGGCAAACTGCGCTTCCGCCACGGGCTGCGCTCCGTTCTCGTCTCCGCTCCAAACTTTGAATCGCGCCCGGCGCGTATGGACGCGCCTGACGGCGCGGCACTATACTTTGAATAGCAACGGGCTGGGCCCCGCCCAGCCGATTCAGGAACACTCCCGGAGGACGCTATGGAAGCCACCACGATCGAGATCGAAACGGATACCCTCGTGAACATCACCGACAAGGCTGCCGAAAAGGCCAAGGCCCTGCTCGAAGCCCGCGAACTCCCGGAAGGCGCCCTGCGCGTCTTCGTCGCCGGCGGCGGCTGCTCGGGCTACCAGTACGGCATGGCCCTCGCCCGCTCGGCTGAAGAAGACGACATCGTTCTCGTCAAGAGCGGCGTTCGCATCCTCGTCGATCCGGAAAGCGCGCAGTACCTGAAGGGCGCCGAGATCGACTACATCGACGACATCATGAAGAGCGGCTTCAGCATCTACAACCCGAACGCCACGAAGAGCTGCGCCTGCGGTTCCAGCTTCCAGACGGGCGAAAGTGGCGGCACTCCTCGCGCCTGCTGCTAGTCCTTCACAACGGGAATCAGCGACGACGGGCGTCCCTTGGGGCGCCCGTTTCGCATGTCCGGCGCGACGTTACGGGACCACGAGCGTAGAGTTGGCCGCTACCGGCCGAGGGCCGGGCGGCGCGGTGGGCCGGCGGGGGAACTGTGGATCTCATTCTCGATTCCTTGCTGCTCTTTGGGCGGGCCACCCTGGGCGCGGTCGCGGGCTTCCTCTTGGGTTGGCTGACGCAGCGCCGCCGACATTCGCGCTGGGTGGCGGCATGGACGTTCCTGGGCTATGCGGGCGGCGTCGCCACAATGTGGCCAGACCAGGTGAACATGGTCGCGGCCGCGCTCCTGCTGCTGCCCGCTCTCGGCGGCATGTTCGTCGGCTGGGTCATCGGCGCGAGCACCCTGAAAAACCGCGACGACTGGTATCTCCGCGTCCTCGGGTTCGGCGGCTTTGTCGTTGGCCTGCAGACGGCCGCCGTGGGCGCAATGGCCGCCGTCGATGCGATCGACTAGCCGCGTAAGGCGTCGCTTACATTCACTCGCCTGGTGCGCTACACTCTCGACGAACCTGAAAGCCGAGGTGTGCCATAGAGATGGAAAAGCCTTCCGAGCAGACGATCGAGCGATTTCGTTCCGTAGCCCCGGGTGGAGCGGAGGCGGAGGAGCGCAAGATGTTCGGACAGCCATGCGCCTTCGTCCACGGGAACATGTTCATGGGGCTCTTCGGCAACGTCTTCCAGGTGCGGCTGGGGCCCGCCGAGCAGGAACAGGCCTTCGCCGCCGGCGCGGAGCCTTTCGCCCCTATGGGCCGGCGGATGAAAGAGTACGTCGCGCTCCCGAGCGCGATCGTGGAGGACCCGGCGGCGTTGAAGGAGTGGGTTGCCAGGGCGTGCGCCTTTGCCGCGTCTCTCCCCGCGAAAGAGGCAAAGCCGAAGGCCCCGCGGAAGCCGGCGAAGGTGAAGTAGGCGCGCCTAGAGCAAATTGCGCATGATCTGGACATTGCTGGTGAGGAAGACCATGGACTGGCGGGTGGCCTTGCGCAGGCGGCCGAACTCCGCATCCTGTTGGGCCAGCTCGTCGAACCGCTCCAATTCGGCCAGGGAGTCGAATTCGGCCACGATCTGAACGCCGCTGGTGGCCCCGGTAACGGATGACCAGACGCTGGTGGTCGCATCGATCCCCCGCAGCTTCTGATACTCGAGTGCCTGGGAGATCGACAGGACGAATTCGCGGTGATGGCCGGGCTGTACTTCGCCCGAAAGGGTGCGCATGAACTTGCGCGGCGCGGTGGCCTCTTCGCTGGAAATCAGCCCCTCTGAGTGGTAGGAAAGACGTTGAATCGAGACCTGCGAGGAGTGGTAGACCATCTGCTCGCGGACGGCCCGGCGGACGGTGGCGAAGGCCGTATCGGTGGCGGCCATCTCCTGGAACTTCTCCAGGTCGTCAAGCGTATTGAAGTCAGCGGCGATGAGGACGCCGTTGGTCTGCCCGGTCATGGCGCCCCAGATGGTGGTGCGGGCGCGGATGCCTCGCTCTTCCTGGTGGTCGCGCGCTTCGCCCATTGCGGCGAGGAAGACTGAGGTTTTCCCCTGGTCGACGATACCAGCGAAGCTGCGGCGATACATCCAGGCTCCCGTTGCTCCCGGCCGTACAGGCGCCGGGCAGCGTGGCGCCAGTGTACCGGATTTCGCCCGGAGGGATGCGGCGCGGCGCTCAGCCGAGAAGGCGCCAGTCGAGCCCGGGAAATCGCGCGAAACCGCGGTCGAAGCTAGCGAAGCGGAATCCGTTCTCGATGGCAAGAGCAGCCAGGTAGGCGTCGGGGATCACATTCCCATGCACTCCCGGGCGTTCGACGAGTGCGAGAAAGATTCGCCAATGCTCTTCTCCTGGCCGGATCAACTGGATCGCCGAAGCATCGGCGACGGCCCGGCAGAACGACAACACCGCCGACTTGTCCGGTGGCAACTTTGCCGCTCCGGGATGCGTCAGGATCCGAAGGACGCTACTGAGCGTAAGCTCCGACACCGCTGCGCGGCCGGGCTGTCGCATGGCGGCCTCGAGCCAACTCAAGGCCGCCTCATGGTGAACCCCGTCGCGCCGATACGCCTGGATGAGAACGCTAACGTCCGCGAGTTCCGTGGGTTCAGATGGCTCGGTGATCAAGCCCTCGATTCCACTGCGTCCAGGTAGTCGAGCACGGCCTCGTTACTGTCCCAATCCACGCCCTCGGGGAAGCCGCCCCCATCCCACGTCGGTAGCGTGGCCTCTGCGGGTGGGGTGGCGCCGTTCAGCTGCGCGCGGAGTGCGGACTCGACGAGCGCGGCGAGTGTGGTGTGGCGCTGAACCGCGCAGGCCTCCGCTCGGCGGAGCAACTCCTCGTCGATATCGAGTGTCGTGCGCATGACGATAGGATAGCAGACAGCAAAGCTCACGCGCCCCGGACTAGAATGGCGCCTGCCGTGATTCATCCCATTCGGATCGCCTGAGGATGGTCTTCTCCAGCGCGCGCTTAGACGCGGGCGGCGGCGGCTTCCGGCGTGATACCGGCTTCCTTCAGCTTGCTGCTCGGCGTCTGGTTGCTCGGCATCCAGTACTGCTTCGTGTCGATCTCTTCCAGCGTCAGGTCGCCGTTCAGGACGGCCTGCTTCCACGCCTGGTGCTCCGGTTCACGGTCGTGGAATTCGGGCATCACTTCCCGCGCGAACAGTTCGAGGCTTTCGCAGATGTCCTCGTGCGTGTTGTTCCCGGCCTGGTTGAGGAGGATGACCTGGTCAACGTTCGACTCTTCGAAGCGCTTGAGCCGTTCCCGGATGGTCGCGGGCGAGCCGATCAGGCCGCCGCCCTTGTGGACCGCTTCCTGGCCCTTCGGCGTCTGACGCCAGGCGCTGTACTCCTCCCAGAGGTTGACGCTGTTGGGGACCACCGGCCCGTGCGTGTTGTAGTACATGAGCGAGAACTGGAAGAAGGTCCAGCCTTCGGAACGGCGGATTGCCTCTTCGTCGGTCTTCGCGCACATGAAGCCGCTGACGACGGCGATCGCCGGGTTGGCCTGGTAGTCCGCGAGCTTTTCGAGGTGCTTGGTGAAGTTGTTGTAGTAGGCGTTCACCCAGGCCTTCGCCGCTTCGGAGCTGACGAACTGGAAGCCCAGTGCGCCGATCCCACGCCGGCCGGCCATCTCGATCGTCTCGAGCTGCGAGCAGGCGACCCAGAGCGGCGGGTGTGGCTTCTGCAGCGGCTTGGGGAGGACGTTGCGGAAGGGGAAGTCGAAGTATTCGCCGTGATACTCCACGCCTTCATCGCCGAACATCGGCATGATCGCGCGGACGGCGTCCTCCCAGACTGCGCGTTTGTCGCGGAAACGGCGGTCGAACGGGTGGAGCTCGGTGACGCTCGATCCTTCGCCAATCCCGAACTCGACCCGGCCGTCGCTCACCAGGTCGAGCATCGAAACGCGCTCGGCGACGCGGGCGGGGTGGTTGGTGGGGAGCTGAACGATGCCATGGCCGAGGCGGATGTTCTTCGTGCGTTGGCTGGCGGCGGCGAGGAAGACCTCAGGAGCGGACGAGTGCGAGTACTCTTCAAGGAAGTGGTGTTCGACCTCCCAGGCGTAGTCGTAGCCCAGCCTGTCGGCGAGCTCGACCTGGGCAAGGGCGTTCTTGACGAGATTGTGCTCGGCACCGTTCGTCCAGGGGCGGGGGAGTTGGAGTTCGTAGAAGATGCCGAATTTCATGGTGCTGCCTCGATCGTGTTCCTGCCGCGATTCTAACGGGCAACGCACGGTTGCGCTGAGGGCGCCAGCCTCGCCGGACAGCAGCCATGTACACTCAAAGTCATGAGCCTCGACTGGCAGAACTGGGTTGCCGTATCGGCGCGGGACCTCCGTGTGGCGGCCGTGCTCATCGACGAGCAGATCTTCGACTCGTCGGCGTTTCACGCCCACCAGGCTGCCGAGAGCGCCCTCAAGGCGGTCTGGCTTCACACCGCTCGGTCACTCGCCCCGAAATCGCATCAGTTGCTTGACCTGGCCGAGATGGTGACGGCCCCTCCTTCAGTGATTGCCGCCTGCCGGCGGCTCAATCCCCACTACGCCGGGAGCAGGTATCCCGACGCCGCGAACGGAAACCCCGCTGATAACTATGATGAAGCTCTCGCTCGCGCGCTGCTTGCCAGCGCCACGGAGGTGACGGCGTGGTGCTCAGAACAGCTGCGGTAGCCCGCGCCGAAGCCGAGGCTGAACAGCGTGAAGCGCTCCTTGCCGCTCGGCGGCTCGCCACCCGCTGCCGCGATGAACTCGGCGCGACGCAGGTCTATCTCTACGGTTCACGCGCCCGCGACGACTGGCACATGGAGAGCGATTGCGACGTTATGGTCCTGAGCGAAGGATTCGCGGGGCTGAAGCGATGGGAGAGCTGGCAGCTCATCGAGCCGCTCTGGGACGGTCCCGTTTCGCTCCAACCGCTCGGCCTGACCCCGGACGAGTTCGAGAACGCCCGCGGCAAAGGCGGGCTCGTGGACATGGCTCTCGCGGATGGCGTAGTCGGGCTACTCTGACGCGCAGGAATTTGAAACGGCCCGGGAGAGTGCGGATGGCAAGCTACGACGTGATCATTGTTGGCGGGGGATCGGCGGGCGCAACGCTCGCCGCACGCCTGAGCGAAGACAGCTCGCGCAGCGTCCTCCTCCTCGAAGCGGGGCCGGACTGGCGAAGTGCGGACGCGCCACCAGAACTGCGCAGCCCGAACCCGATACCGATGATCACGGGCGACGCATTCCGCGACCGCCGCTACCCCGACCTGCTGGCGAAGCGCTCGGAAACGCAGGGAGAGGCTGAGTACTGGCGCGGCCGCGGCATGGGCGGCAGCTCCGCGATCAACGGTCAGATCGCGATCAGGGCGCTGCCAGACGACCTCGACGAGTGGGAAAGGCAGGGCTGTACCGGCTGGTCCGCGGCTGACACGCTTCCCTACTTCGTGAAGCTCGAAGACGACCTGGACTACCCGGCGCGCCCCGGCCACGGGAGCGGCGGGCCGATCCCGGTCTGGCGCGCGCCCGTCGAAACCTGGGGGAGCGTAGACCGCGCCCTCCACGACGCCTGCCTGGACCTGGGATACCCCTGGAGCGATGACGTGAACGATCCGGCGACCACCGGCGGGGTGAGCTGTTGGCCGCGGAACAGCCGCGAGTTCGCGCGCGTGACGGTGAACGACGCCTACCTGGAGCCGGCGCGTGACCGCGTAAACCTGGCGATTCGCGGCGACGCACTCGTCGACCGGGTGACGTTCGACGGAACCCGGGCCACGGGTGTGCGAGTGAAGCTGGATGGCGAGTGGCAGGAGATCGAGGCCGGCGAAGTGATCCTCTCCGCCGGTTCGACCTTTAGCCCGCCGATTCTCATCCGATCCGGCATTGGGCCTGCCGCTGACCTGGAGCGGCTCGGCGTCGACCTCGTGGCCGACCTCCCCGTGGGCGAGGGGCTCATCGATCACTCGTCCGTCGCGGTCGTCTTCGTCCTGACGGAGGAGGCCACGCCCGGGCCGCAGGACCGCCACACGAACTGCTTCGTGCGCTACACCTCGGGCATGGCGGGGGCGGGCGAGCACGACATGATCTTCGCCGCGATGAACCAGCTCCGCCTGCCCAACGGCAAGGCGGCGGGGATGATGCTGGTTTCGGACTTTCAGACGTTTTCGCGGGGGCGCCTGACCGTGGAATCGCTGGAGCCCGAGGCCATGCCCCGGCTGGAGTTCGCCATGTTGAGCGACCCGCGCGACCTTGAGCGCATGGGCGACGGCGCTCGGCGCCTGTTCGCCATCGCCCGGCATGAGGCGGCCCTGGGCATCTCACGGGCGCTCTTTGCCCTCGGCTCGGACCTGCCGCTGGACGAACTGGAGGCGGACACGGCGGCGCTGGATGAATGGATGGTGCGCACGGCCCGGGATACGCAGCACGGCTCCGGGACGTGCCGCATGGGCGCGACGACCAACCCCCGCTCTGTCGTGGACCCGGAGTGCCGCGTCATTGGCGTCGAGGGGCTACGCGTCATCGACGCCTCCGTGTTCCCGGAGGTGCCGCGCGCGAACACCCACCTGACGACGGTGATGGTGGCCGAACGTATGGCAGACGTAATCCGCGGGCGCACGCCAGACTGACACTCTCTACCGCCCCTCGGCCGCCCAGAGATGGGCGAGGATCCGGGCACAGAGTTCGCCGTGGAGGAGGCGCCCGCGAGGCGTGAGCCGCAGCCGGCGCCCGGAGGGCTCGGTCAAGCCGTTCGCTATCGCCTCGCTGAGCACGGGACCTACCACGTCTTCGATCTCGCGGCCGAAGCGCTGGCGAAAGGCATCCCGTGAAACGCCGTCGACGAGGCGAAGGGCCGTTTCCAACCAGTCAGAGACAGCCATTGCGCCCGTCGGAACGTAGTTAGCAAGCACCGTGGCGGGAAGGCCGCCTCGGCCCGCCGACACCGCGCCGGCCGCCGCACTGTAGACGCGAGGGTGGGCGATGTTCTCGTAGCGAACGCGGCCGCTGCTCGCTCCGAGAATTGGGGCGAGCAGGGCCGGACCCAGGTAGCCGTGAGCGCCCGCGCCGATTCCCAGGTAGTCCCGGTCCGTCCAGTAGGCCATGTTATGTTGCGACTCGTGGCCGGCGCGGGCCCAGTTAGAGATCTCGTAATGACCATAGCCGGCGGTGGCGAGGGTCGATTCGGCCGCTTCGTACATGCCCGCCGCCAGGTCCGGGTCGGGTTCGCGAACCTGCCCGGAGGCGACGCGCGCGGCCAGAGGGGTGCCCTCTTCCACCGTCAGGCTGTAGCACGAGAGATGGTCCGGGAGAAGGTCAATAGCTCGTGCCAGGGAGCGCTCCCACAACGCCATCGACTGTTCAGGAAGGCCGTAGATCAGGTCCAGGCCCACGCTCTCGATACCGGCGACCCGCGCGGAATCGACGGAAGCGCCGATCGCCTCCGGTGAGTGGATGCGGTCCAGGAAGCGCAGCTCTTGCGGATCGAAGCTCTGCGCCCCGAACGAGATGCGGTTCACGCCGGCGCGACGGAGATCACGGAGGTAAGCGCTCAGCGTCGTCCCTGGATTGGCTTCGATCGAGACCTCGGCATCCGGCGCCATCTCGGCCCGGGAAGCGATGGCGGCGATCGTCGCGGCGATGGCCGGGGCGGGAAACTCGCCGGGCGTCCCCCCGCCGAAGCTGATGCTGGTGACCAACGCCTCCGCTAGCAGCGGTGCCCACGCCTCCACCTCCCGCAGCAGCGCGGCGGCGTAGGCCGGCTTCAACGGGTCCAGCCCGGCGTAGGTGTTGAAGTCGCAGTAGCCGCACTTCACGGTACAAAACGGGATGTGGACGTAGACGGCGAGCGGCCTCACGCGGCGCCAAGCCGTTCCCGGACTTCCGAGACCCGGTGCGTCGTGATCCCGTCGACGCCCATTCCGGCCAGCTCGGCCGCGCGCTCCAGGTCGTCGACAGTCCAGGCGACGACGAGAAGCCCGGCCTCGTGGAGACGGTCAACCGTCGCGCGATCGAGGAGCCGGTGCTCACAGGAGACGCCGGCAGGCCGCGGTTCGCGCCGGAGCAGCGAAAGGAAGAGATCGAGCTTGGCCTGGACATCGATGGAGTAGAAGCACGGGATCTCGGCCTGTTCGGCGAGGTCCCGGAGGATCGGCCACCACTGCGACGAGGCGGCGAAACGCGTCGTGGGCGGGGCGGCCCGGAGGGCCTCGGCGACCAGGCGAACGGCCGTCGGCCCTCCGCTCTTGAGATCGAAGAAGACACCGGCAGGGGTGGCCCCCGCGACGATCGTCTCGATCCCGTGGCTGGCGCCCCGCGGCCGGGCGAGGTACCACTTCTCGAAGAGCAGCGGCAAGCCCCAGGGAAGGCGCCGTTCGTGGCGGGCTTCGAGATGGTCCCGGTGGACCCAGAGATCGACCTCGACGTAGTCCGGCCGGCCAATCCGCGCCTCTCCGATGGAGCGCGACGAGTTACCAGCGGCGTGGGCGATGAGCGCCGGTCCCGGAGTGCCGGGAGGGAGAAGCGCTCCGAACGAGGCAGCGGACGGGTTCATCAGATGGCCGGCGCCGGCTCCGTGACTGGATGACGCGGAGACACGGAGACACGTCCCTGGGCGATCGCCAACAGCAACGCCTCATCCGTGATAGCGTACCCGTCCCCGGCGGGCGAAATCGCCCCAAGCGTGGTAAAGCGGCTGAGGAGGGCGGTGACTGTCTCACGGCTCGTCCCGATCGTCTGGGCGAGTTCCTGGTGGGTAAGCCCGAGCTTTACGCGCGTACCGTCACGCCGGCTCAGCATGGTATCGGCCAGGCGGGCCGACACGGGCTTCGAGACAAGGTTCATGAAGGTCCGCTGCATGCCCGCGAGACGGCGGGCCATCAGCTCCGCCATGGCGAAGCCGAGACGGGGCGACTGCTGGATGAGGTGCGAGAAATCCTCCCAGGAGATGCTGACAGCGACGGTCTCTTCGATCGACTGGGCGCTGGCAGTGCGCTCATTTGCCTCGACGATCGCCATGTCCCCAACAACGCCGCCGCGGCCGACGACATCGAGGATGATCTCCCGGCCGTTTTCGGCCACCTGGAAGACCTTCACGGTGCCCTTGAGAATCAGGTAGACCCGCTCGGGCCGCTCGCCGGCCTGGAAGAGCGTCTGGCGAGGGCGGAAGTTCCGCTCGCTCAGCAGGGGAATGAGCCGTTCCATCTCCTCATCGGAGAGGACACTCATGACCTTGCTGAGCTGGCGCAGGTACCAGGCAATGGAACGCTGGACGGCGTGCCGTCCCCGGGCCGGGGTCCGCTGGAGCGTCTCGGTCATCCTTATCCCTTTTCGTTTCCATGAGTGGTCCGTAGCTGTTCGAGCAGCCGTCGCGCGCCCGCACTCACCATTTCGGGCGAGGATGCGCTGATATACCGGTCAAGGTCTTCCAGGGCTTCTGCGAAGGCGCCGAGCCGGTAGTTCAGCATACCGCGTTCGCCGGTGAGCGCTGCATTCCAGGGCTCCAGGCGCAGGGAAAGCTCTACGACATCGCGCCAGCGGCCAAGGTCCCGGCGCTCGCGAAAGCCGAAGTGCAGATTGCGGAGCATCCGCTGGAGCAGCTGACGGCGGGTGATCGCCGCGAGGAATGATTCGGGCGTCGCCCCGCCGAGTTGGTGGCTGCGAAGGCGGGCCAGCAGCTCCGCCTGGTCCAGGCGGACGCCCTGGTGGAACGGATCGACGTAGATCGGCGCCCCCGGTTCGCCACAGCGGACGATGAAGTGGCCCGGGAAGCCGATACCGTCGCAACGAAGGCCAACGCGCTGCGCAACCTCCATGTAGAGGAGCGAGAGCGTGATTGGCAGGCCGGTTCGCCGTTCCAACACCTGGTCCAGGTAGCTGTTCGCCGCTTCGCTGTAGTCCTCTTCGTTGCCGTGGAAGGCACGCACGGTGAACAGCTCATGGTCGATCGCCTGGGCCAGGATGCCCGGGTCGGCCGTCCCGCCGCTGGCGTCGCGGACCGCCTCGGCGATGAGGTCGAGTTGGCGGGCGCAATCGTGGCCATCGACGGGGCCGCCGAGGCAGGCGATGAGCATCGCCGCGCCGAAGAGATCCACGTCGGTATCGCCACCAGCAACCGCCGCGGCGAAGGCTTCGAACTGTTCGCGTTCCACTGTGTCCCAGTATACGTGGGCCCAGCTTCCGTTCGATCGCCGCGCCTTAACGTCGCGGACCGGCGCTCAGTCCAGGAGCGCCTCGCGGTCGCGTGAGGCGAGGGCGTCGACGGCGATCTTCGGCCGGCCGGTGCGCAGCCACTGCCGGATGGAGACGTAGAGCAGCGTAAGGACGAACACGGCCGCCGAAAGGAGGACGATGGCCGCGCCCGAGGCGATATTGAAGGCATAACTCACGAACATCCCGGCGAAGCCCAGCAGCGCGCCGAGGATGGTGGAAATCACGAGCATGCGGGCAAACCGGTCCGTGAGCAGGCGGGCGATGACGGGCGGAATCACGAGCGATGCGGCGATCAAGGTCACGCCCATGATCCGGATCGAAGCGATGATCGTCGCCGCCAGGATCAGGGCAAAGAGCGAATCGAGCCAGCCTGCACGAATCCCGTAGATCGGCGCGACCTCCGGATCGAACGTGAGGAAGAGGAGCTGCTTGTAGAGCACGAAGACGGCCACCACCGTGATCGCGAAGACTCCGCCGATCACCCAGAGGTCGTTTCCGCTCACGGAGAGCAGGTTACCGAAGAGCGCCGCGTCGAAGTTCTTGGTGACGCGGCTGGCGCGGCTTATGAGGGCAACACCGAGCGCGAAGCTGGCCGTCGTCACGATGCCGATGGCCGCGTCCGCGCCGATCTGGCGGCGGCGTGTCGCCTGGTTGATCAGCACCGCCGAGAGAAACCCCCAGACGCCCGCGGCAACGTAGAAATTGATCCCCGCCACGTAACCCACCACCGCCCCTCCGAATACTGAGTGGGACATGCCGTGACCGATGTAACTCATCCGGCGGAGGACGACGAACACGCCAACGAGGCCGGTGAGTCCGCCCACCATCGTTGCTGCCAGCAGCGCCCTGCGGAAGAACTCGAACTGCAGCGGCTCAGTGAAGTCGATCATGGCGAGGCCGCCGCGGGCGTCTCAGTCGTGTGGAGGTGGTCGAGTTCGCCAAAAACGTGCGGGCTGTCGGCCACCAGGGTCATCCCATCCTGGTGAACGACGATCATTTCGCCCCCATATGTGCTGCGGAGGGTCTCGTTGGTGAAGATCCGCGAAGGCGGGCCATCGGCGACGATTCCGCGATTGATGCAGATCACACGTGGCAGGTGGGCGGCAACGGCGTTCAGTTCGTGCGTCGAAAGGATGACCGTGACCCCCTGCTTGTTGAGTTCGACCAGGAGGTGAAGGACGTCGTCTCGCGTCTTGATGTCCACGCCGCTCGTCGGTTCATCCAGGAGGAGGAGCCGGGGGTTGCGAATCAGAGCCCGAGCGAGGAAGACGCGCTGCTGTTGGCCGCCAGAAAGGTTGCGGATGTGTTGCTTGCGGAAGGCCGCGATGCCCAACCGCTCAAGGAGGCGGTTCAGCTCCTGCCGGTCTTGCGGGCGCGCCCAGGGCCACGGCCCGGATGATGTCGCGCGGCCCATGAGGACGACCTCCTCGACCGTCACGGGGAAGTTCCAATCGATCGTCTCAAGTTGGGGCACGTAACCAACGGAGGGGCGCTTGCGGCCGCCGACTTCGTGGCCATCGACCAGCGCTGTCCCGCCGTAGATTGGCACCGTCCCCAGGAGAACACGGAGGAGCGTCGTCTTCCCCGAGCCGCTGGGCCCGACGACGCCGACGAACTCGCCCGGGCGGACGCTCAGGGAGACACCGTTGAGGACCGGCTTCCCTTCGTAGCCCGCGGAAACGCTTTCGAGGCGGATGATCTCCTGCACGCGGTCCTGGCTTTCTCGCTCAGCGTTCGAAGCTGTTCTCCACAGGCACGACGGCGACGGTTTCAGCCGTGCCCCCGAGCCGGGTGAACAGTATCCTCATGTCTTCGACAACCATACCCACGAACGTGTGACGTTTGTCGTTCACGGCGAAGGGCGGCTCGTCGTCGCTCAGTTTAGCCTCAAACGCCGCGCCGCTCTCCCTCGCGATGGTTTCCAGCGTCTGGCTGGGGAAAACCTCGCTCCCGAAGACGGCGGGAACCTGTTCGGCCTTGATCTGCCGGATAAGGTCAGCGACTTCCTTCGCGCTCGGCTCCTTGAAGTCCGAAGGCTGCGCCGCGCCGATCACCGTCCAGCCGTATTCCCGCGCCCAGTAGGCCCAGCTGTCGTGATACGTCAGGAGCTTGCGGTTCTGCTGGGGCACGGTCGCGGCATCCTTGCGAATCGCATCGTCAAGCTGACGGAGGACGGTAGCGAACCGTTCGAAGTTCCCGGCGTAGTAGGCCGCGTTGCTAGCGTCGTTCTCGCTCAACGCATCGCGCACGAGTTCGGCGTAGCGCAGGGCGTACTTCGGGTTCATCCAGAGATGCGGGTTCGGGTTGCCCGCGGCCCTCGGAAAGCTGAAGTCGTAGAGATAGCCCGTCTTCGCGTCATCGCCCGTCAGCGTCCCATCGGCCAGCCTGTAAATGCGGTCCTTGTTCTTCAGGTTCTGTTTGGCCAGCTCTTCGGTCGTCCCCTCAAGGCCGGCGCCGTTCATGATGAAGATGTCGGCGCGGCTGAGGACGGCGGCATCGGACGGTTTCGGTTCGTAGGTGTGGGAGTCCACGCCGTCCGGGATGAGGCCGTTGAGGTAGATCCGGT
>CAZQCR010000003.1:0-36658 GCA_964591745.1 uncultured Anaerolineaceae bacterium | reverse complement strand
CGGCGTCTCCCGCGCCGAGATCGATGCCGCCGTCGCGATGATCGGGGCGTCCGAAGGCGGCATCATGATGTGGGCCATGGGCCTCACCCATCACCTCAACGGCGTCGAGACGATCGCCGCGCTGGCGAACGTCGCCCTCGCCCGTGGATGGGTCGGCAAACAGGGCGCCGGGCTGCTCCCCATTCGTGGCCATTCCAACGTCCAGGGCGTCGGCTCCGTCGGGATGACGCCGCAGCTGAAGGCTGAGTTTGCCGGGCGGCTCGATGCGCTCTACGGCATCACCGCGCCAGAAAACCCCGGCCAGGACACCTACGCCTCCATGGAAGCGGCTGCCGCCGGCCGGATCAAGGCATCCTTTCAGCTCGGCGGCAACCTCTTCGCGAGCAATCCCGATAGGGCCTGGGCGGCCGCGGCCCTTCGCTCTCTACCGCTCACAGTGTCCGTCACTACGAAGCTGAACGAGGGCCACCTCCACGGGAGGGCGAAGACCATGCTCATCCTCCCCGCCCTCGCGCGCGATGAAGAGGAGCAGGCGACGACGCAGGAATCGATGTTCAACTACGTCCGCCTCTCCGATGGCGGCGAACCGGCCGTCCGCGGCCTCATGCGCTCGGAAGTCGAGATCATCGCCGGGCTGGCCGAACGGGTGCTCCCCGCCGGCCGCTTCGACTGGACAGCCCTCCGCTCCCACCGCCAGCTTCGCGAAGAGATATCCCGCGCCGTCCCCGGTTATGCGAAGATCGGCGCGATCGACGCCACGAAAACCGAGTTCCAGGTCGAGGGTCGTACCTTTCATGAAACCCAATTCAAGACGCCCGACGGTCGTGCTCACTTCCAGCCCACCGGTCTCCCCACCTTCCTCCCCGCGGACGGCGAGTTCCGGCTGATGACCATCCGCTCAGAGGGCCAGTTCAACACCGTCGTTTACGACGAAGAGGACCTCTACCGGGGTAACAAGCGGCGCGATGTGGTGATGCTCTCCGCCCAGGATGCCCGCCGTCTGCGGGTGAACGAAGGCGACCTCCTGAACGTGAGTTCCTCCGTCGGGAGCATGCTCGTCCACGCCGCGATCATCGACATCCGGCCCGGGAACGTGGCGATGTACTACCCGGAAGCCAACGCCATCGTTCCCCGCAGGCTAGATCCGCGTTCGAAGACACCCGCCTTCAAGTCCGTCGCCGTCCGCGTCGAAAAGCCCTGACCGTTGGTCAGCGGCTCCGCGGCAACACCAGAGCCACCGCTGGGGCCAGGCCACATCGCCTTCGCGTCCTTGGTGTCTTCGTGGTTGACTGGCCTATCCGGTCGCGGGAACGGGCGGTAGCATGCCCGGGAGCCCATGACCGTTGCCCGGCCCGGAAAACTTGCTTCGTACCCGCGGCCCAACAAGCCGGTGCGGGGAACGCTCCGCCGCGCCTTCCGGCTCTTCCTGCCCCACCGCCGGGTGGCGCTTGTCCTCCTCGCCGTCGTCGTGCTCATCGCCATCGCCGGGCTCGTACCAGCGCTGCTTATCCGCGAAATCATCGACGACGCCTTCGCCGACGGTGACGGCGACCGTCTCAACGTCCTCATCCTCGTCATGGCGGCAGCGATCGCTGTCATGGCCGTTGGCGGCGTGATTCAGACCTTCCTGAGCCAGCGGATTGGCCAGGAGATCATGCTCCACCTGCGCAGGAGCCTCTACCGCCACCTCGGCGGCATGTCGATGCGCTGGTTCACGGCTAACCGCACGGGCGAAACGCTCTCCCGGATCACCAACGACGTGGCCGCCATCGAAGGCGTGGTCACCGAGACGCTGAGCGGAATCGCCGCGAACATCGTCATCGCCGGGATCACTTTCGGGGTCATGCTCTCGCTCGATTGGAAGCTCACGCTCTTCTGCGTGGTTCTCTTCCCGATCTTTCTCATCCCCGCGCGCATTGTCGGCCGAATGCAGTGGCGCTACACCCGCCAGATCCAGTCCGATGTCGCTAGCCTGAACAGCCAGATGGAGGAGTCCCTGTCCGTCAGCGGCGCGCTCCTGAGCAAGTCCTTCGGCCAACAGACTCGCCAGGCCGAGGACTTCGACGTGATCGCCCGCCGCATCCGTGACCTCAACCTCCGGAGGGCGCTCGCCGGGCGCTGGTTCACGGTTGGCCTCAACCTCTTCGGCTCGATCACCCCCGTCATCGTTTACTGGTACGGCGGCCACCGGTTGATCGGCGACCAGGCAACCCTGGGCACGGTCGTGGCCTTCGGGACGCTGATCCAGCGCCTCTTCTGGCCGATCCAGGCCCTTCTCGGAGTCCAGGTCGCCATCCTCAGCTCCCTCGGCCTCTTTGAGCGCATCTTCGAGTACCTCGACCTCCCCCACGAAATGGCCGAGAAGCAAGGTGCCCTCGCGCTCGACCATCCCCGCGGCGAAGTCCGGTTCGAGGACATCCGTTTCTCTTACGATCCCGGCGTCGAAGTCCTCCACGGGGTCTCGTTCGCAGTCCCGGCCGGCCACTTCACTGCCCTCGTCGGCCACTCAGGCGCCGGCAAAACCACGACCGCTTACCTCGCCTCCCGCCTCTACGACCCCGATAGCGGCCGCGTCTGCATCGATGACCACGACGTCCGCGACCTGACGACTGCTTCGCTTTCGCACGCCATCGGCATGGTCAGCCAGGATACGTACCTCTTCCACGGCTCAATCGGCGAGAACATCCGCTTCAGCCGCCCCGAAGCGACCGACCAGGAGGTCGAGGCTGCCGCACGGGCCGCCAACATCCACGACTTCATCGAGACCCTCCCCGATGGCTACGCCACGCTCGTTGGTGAACGCGGCTACCGGCTCTCAGGCGGTGAGAAGCAGCGCATGGCGATCGCCCGGGCCCTGCTCAAAGACCCGGCGATCCTGATCCTTGATGAGGCCACCTCCAGCGTGGATTCCCGCACCGAGCGCGCTATCCAGGAAGCCGTCGACCGGCTCGTCCGCAACCGCACGGTTATCGCCATCGCCCACCGCCTCTCGACCGTCCTTCGCGCCGATGAGATCCTCGTCTTCGATCACGGCGCCATCGTCGAACGGGGTACCCACGCCGAGCTCCTCGCCCGCAACGGCGAGTACGCGGCCGTCTACCACCAGCAGTTCGAAAAACACGGTGAGGAGCTTGCGCCCGCCCGGTAAGCCGGGGCGTGACGCGGTTCGCTTCGCGGCGTCATACTGGAGGCGCAGTGACGTTCCTTCCTGAAGGCGAATCGCTCGGCGCTCGCCTCCTCCGGCGGAGCGTCACGGTGCCGCTCTACTCCGGCGGATGGCTCCTCGTCGTCCTCCTCTCGCCGGTCGCGTTCCCGCTGGCCCTTGCCATCGATTTCGCACGCCACAACCGGTTCGCCACCACGCGCGGCCTGCTCATGGCCCACGTCTTCCTTTTTTGCGAAGTTGCCGCAATCGCCACTACTGCCTGGCTCTGGCTTCGATTCCGCGACCGTGGCGAACGCTGGCTCGCCGCCCACTACCGCCTGCAGGCGTGGTGGACGCGCACCCAGTTCCGTGCTGCTGTCCGCATCTTCCGCCTCGACGTCCGCCTCAGCGGGGAGGATACGCTGGCCCCGGCGCCATTCGTCATCTTCGTTCGCCACGTGAGCGTCGTCGATAACCTCATTCCCGCCGTCCTCGTCGCCGGCCGTTTCAACGCCCGCTTCCGCTGGGTGCTGAACGCCAGCCTCCTCCGTGACCCTGCCCTCGATATTGTCGGCCACCGCCTGCCGAACGAGTTCGTTCGCGCCAGCAGCACCGATTCGGACCGCCAGGTCCAGAAAGTCCGGGACCTGGCCGCCGGCCGCGCGCCGGGCGAAGGCGTCGTCAACTATCCCGAAGGTGCGCTCTTTTCTACCGCCCGGCGCGCGCGCCTCATCCAGCGATCCCGGGAGCGCGGCGACGAAGAACTCGCCCGCAGCGCCGAGTCGTTCACGAGCGTGCTGCCGCCCCGGGTCGGAGGCGCCGCTGCCATCCTCGAAAGCTGTCCCGGTCTCGACCTTGTCTTCTGCGCCCACAGCGGCCTCGAAAAGGTGAATCATTACCGGGCCCTGGCCAACGGCAGCCTCATCGGCGCCGTCCTCGAGGTGGGCTTCTGGCGCGTGCCCGCGGCGTCCGTTCCTCGTGATCCCGCGGCCATCGGGCCCTGGCTCAACGTCGAATGGCGAAAAGTTGACGCCTGGGTGCTCGCACACAGCGAACACGCCGCGGCCCCGGCACAATAACTCGCAAAGGAGAGTAGCAATGGCCGCCGACATCACCCAGGTCCTCATCGCGTCTCTGCTCGCCATCGCCGCCCTCATGCTCCTCACCTGGCTGCTCAGCCTGGCCCGCAAAGATGCCAGCATCGTCGATATCATCTGGGGCTTCGGCTTCGTCCTCACCGCCTGGACGGCCTTCGCTCTCGGCGATGGCGACATGGCCACGAAGCTCGTCGTCGCTATCCTCGTCTCCGTCTGGGGGCTTCGCCTCTCCATCCACCTCTTCCGCCGCAACTGGGGCAAAGGCGAAGACTTCCGCTATCGCTACATGCGCAAGACGCATCCGGAGCACTTCGGCCGCTGGACGCTCGTCCACGTCTTCGGGCTCCAGGGCGCCCTCATGTTCGGCGTTTCGCTTCCCGTGCAGATGGCCCAGGTGCAGGGCGGGCCGGACGGGCTGACGCCGATCGTCTTCGCCGGCATCGCCGTCTGGGCAGTCGGCTTCCTCTTCGAAGCGGTCGGCGATTGGCAGCTGCGCCGCTTCAAGGCCGACCCGGCCAACCAGGGCGCCGTCATGGATCGCGGCCTCTGGCGCTACACCCGTCACCCGAACTACTTCGGCGATGCTGTTGTCTGGTGGGGCCTCTTCCTGGTCGCGGCAGCCCGGCCCGAGATGCTCTGGACGGTCGTTGGTCCCCTGCTCATGACCTTCCTGCTCACGCGCGTGTCCGGCGTTCCAATGCTCGAGCGCTCGATGACGCGCCGGAAACCCGGCTACGAGGAGTACGTTCGGCGGACGAGCGGCTTCTTCCCGCTGCCGCCGCGCAAACCTCGCCCCGGCGGCGGGCTCGCCGATGATTCCTGAGACTCAACGCCCTCGGCGTTGTCCCTCGTATCCTCCGCCAGTAGCATGGCCGCCACTTCCTCCTGGAGGCAGCACGTGGCTGACGCCTACGAATTCCCGGTCGACCGTTCAGCGGTCATGCTCTTCGCTCGCTCCCTCGGCGACATTCGCCCTGAATATAGCGATCCCGCTCACCCTGCGACCGTGGCCGCTGGCGGCATAGTAGTCCCGCCAACCTTCGTCCAGAGCAGCGCTCACTGGGAACCCAACTACGCCCTCGACCTCACCCGTCCGGGCCGCGCCGAACGTCCGGCCAGCGGCGGCGGTGGGGGCGGTCTCGGCCGCGGGCTCCACGCTGAACAGCACTACGAATACCATCACCCGATCCATGCGGGCGACACCCTCACGGTCACTTCCCGCCCTGGCGAGCGCTGGGAGAAGCAGGGCCGCCGCGGCGGGAAGCTCCTCTTCAGCGAATCGATCACTGAGTACACGAACCAGGACGGCGTCCTCTGTGTGACCGCTCGCAGCGTCGGTGTGCAGACCGAGAAAGCGGTCGAGGCGTAAGGAGCAGAGATGAAGTTGAACGTTGGGGATACCCACGAAGCCGCCATGACCGAGAATATCCAGCGCACCCACATCGTGAAGTATGCTGGCGCCAGCGGGGACTTCAACCCGCTGCACCACGATGACACGATCGCCCAGAACCTCGCCGGCTACCCTTCGGTCTTCGCTCACGGGATGTACTCGATGGGTGTCACCGGCCGCTTTCTCACGGACTGGCTGGGGCCGACCGCTCTTCGGAAGTTCGGCGTGCGTTTTACGCGCCAGGTCTGGCCTGGAGATTCGCTGACCTCAAAGGCCGAAGTCACCGCCGTTCATGACGAGGGTAGCCGCCAGCTTGTCACGCTCAACGTCGTCACCATGAACCAGAACGGCGAAGCTGTCGTCGAAGGGGAGGCGATCGCGGCTCTCTGATTGTGGGTCAGGCGGCCACGCGTTCAGGCGCTGTTTGTTCCAGGATGCCTGGTGTGTGTACCGTCAGGCGGTCGCGCCCGGCCCACTTGGACTGGTAGAGCGCGGCGTCGGCGAGCTTAATCAGCTCCTCGCAGTCGTTCCCGTGTTCGGGGCCTGTGGCGAGCCCGATGGAGATGGTGACCGGGCCGACGGGTTCCAGGTTCTCCCCGGTCAGGGGCGTACGAGCCATCGCCGCCCGTACCCGTTCGAGCATCACTTCGGCCTCGGCTGAGCTGACACCTTCGAGCACGATCGTGAACTCTTCGCCGCCGTAGCGATAGACGTGGTCTTCGGAGCGTAGCGAGGCGCGAAGCACCTCCGCGACACGCTGGAGCGTGACATCGCCCACCTTGTGGCCGAACTCGTCGTTGAAGCGCTTGAAGTGGTCGATATCGACCATGGCGAACGACACGGTCTTGCCCTCCTGAAGGGCCGGACCGAAGTCTTCGCGTATCTGTCGGGCGAGTTGGCGGCGGTTCGGCAGGCTGGTTAGGGCATCGTGATGGGCCTGGTGGTCTGTCGCCTCGTGGGTGTCCGCGGCCACGACGGCGGTCGCCACCTGTGAGGCCATCATCTCCAGGATCTGTTCGTCGTCTTCGTCGAAGAGCCCTGGCGCACGGCCCCAGCACTCGAGCGTGCCGATGACGCGCGCGCCAACGATGAGCGGCACAACCAACCCGGATGAGGCGCCGAGAATGCCTTCGCCGGGGCCGAGCAACGCTTCGGCATCGGAATCGATCCTGCTGATCTTGCCTCGCTTGGCCACGCGTCCAACGACGCCTTCGCCGAGCTTGATGTCGGCCTGGTTGACGACATCGCCATCGACGTCCTGGTCGCTCCCGATCAGGGAGAGCAAGTCGCTCCTGACCAGGCGCAACGCCACCATATCCGCGCCCACGAGGCGGCGTGCCTGGGTTACAGCCGTGCGCACGACGTACTTCATGCTCAATGTCTCAGAGACTTCGATCACGACCTGGTAGAGCGCCTGGAACTGGCCGTTGCGCCGTTCCATCAGCCGCGATGTCTCTGCCAGCCGGAGTCGCTCATGGTTGGCGTAGTCGAGCGCCCTGCCCAAGCGCCGGCCGTTCCACCACGTACCCACGGCGATCACAACTGTGATCAGGCCGGTGGTCGAAATGACCGCCCATCGTGTCCAGCCGGCGATTGCCAGGGCGGCGTCCTGGTTCGCTTCGGTGGCGATGGCCAGGTCCGGCCGGACCTCGGCCGTCAGCCGGGCGAGGGCTTCGAGTCCAATCCGGAATTGCTCGAACTCGATCCCGGATCCGCTCGCGAGGAAGAGCGTGAGCGCGTGCTCGGCATCGGCGACCGCCCCGAAGAGCTCCAGTGTTTGTTGCGCCCCGACGAGCTCGTGAAGTGCAGCGGCTGATTCGGTGGCAGACCGCAGCGAGGCATCCAGGCTCAGCGCTACGCCAACGGGCAACTCGGGGTTGGCCCCGGCGCGAGGGTCCCCTTTTGGAGCCCGGGCCAACTCAAGCTGCACGTGGGCTACTCGCAGTTCGACGTCTTCGGCGAGAAGGTCCGCGCGGACGTTGGACTTCGCCCGGCCGGCGGCTCCCTGAACGGCGGCCAAAGCGAAAGAGGCCAGGAGCACGAGCGTGAGACAGCAGCTGAGTACCGTGACCAGTTGGACCGTTAGCGGATTGACGCTGGCCCGGATAGTCCGGCGGGCAATGGCCTGAGCGCTCACGAGGTGACCTCGAACTCCGCCACCATACCCAGCTCAAGGTGCGACTCAGGGTCCCCGCGGACCGTGGTGATCAGCAGGCAGACGATGCGATACTGTCCTGGTCCCAGCCGGACGCGGAGCAGGCCCGATTGTCCCGGTGACATCGCCTCGTGCTCCGCCACCGGGAGTTCGTAGCGCTCGCCATCAAACGGGACGATCGCGAACTCGTGACGGGCCGACCCTTCGTTGGTGATCTTGAAATCGATCTGGCCGGTGCGCACTTCGGAGCGGCCCAGGCTGAACCCAAACTCCCGCAGCGTCACGGGAATGGCATCCGACGTAGCTCGCTCGGCCGGGAGCACCTCCACGCTCACGTGAGCTACTCGTGGGCTACCACAAGCCGCCGCGCATAGGAGAACGCCGATCGCGAGCAAGGGGGCCCAAGCTTTCACATCTCTACTATCGGTTGGCTAGCCGGATTCTTGAGTATTCGCCCGCTCGGGGGCCTGCTACCGCAACTGCTTGAAGAAGATCACGGTGTCGCAGGGTGAGCCATCCGGGTCGAGGGCGAAGCCGGGGATCGCGCCGACGGCCGTCCAGCCCAGCCGCCGGTAGAGCCGCTCGGCGCTCTCACTCGCCGTGTCCAGGGTGAGCAGCGTGAAGCCGCACGTTCTTGCCCGTTCCTCGATCGCGAGCATCAGCGCCTCGCCGATCCCCTGCATCCTCGCCGAGCGGTGGACCAGCAGCTTCGCCACCTCCGCCCGGTGGGGCTGATTCGGCGCCCAGGCCGGCTGGGCCTGCACCGTCCCCACGATTTCGCCGTCACCGGAGCGTGCCACCAGGATGATCGCGCGGCCTCGCTGGTGGACGGCCACCCGCCACCATGCCACCACTTCAGCCTCTGTCGTATCCGCCATGAAGCTCACCGAGGCGCCCCCCGCGATGGCGTCCAGGTGCAGGGCCGCAAGGGCGGCGATGTCGCCATCGCTCGCCGGGTCCGGCAGCTCGCGAATCTCCACGGGGCCGGGCTCAGCCACCCTTCGCGTCCGTACGGACCGGTTGATGGCCCCAGGTGCTCCCGGAATCGAGGTGCTCGACGCACCACGTCGCGTCGTCAACCTCGCGGGCTCCCCAGCCGTACTCCACGCCCCAGCCCGAAGGGTTCCGCATATAGAACGAGACCATCTCGTCGTTCGAATGGCGGCCGAGGGTCGAAATCAGCGGGATCCCCGTCGCCTGGACGGTGTCGTAGGCGCGGCCCACGTCGTTCAGATCTCGCCGCTGGACCATGAAGTGGTTGATCCCGCGCGGGCGGCCCGGCGCCTCGGCGAAGGCGATCGAATGATGCCGTGGGTTGCAGTGGAGGAAGCCCAGCTTCGTGCGGCCGCCGTTCATCGTCACGTAGTCGCTCACGCGCATGCCGAGGAGGCCCGTGTAGAAGGCCATGGTCCGTTCCAGGTCCTGGGCCATCAGGACGAAGTGGCCCAGCCCCTGCTCGCCCGTGACGAAGCCGGTGTCTGCGCCCTCGGCGCCATCCTGGGGACCGTGGTAAAGCTCGCAGCGGTAGCCGTCGGGGTCTTCGAACCAGGTCATGGCCGTCACGCGGCGCGCCTCCGCCTCCTGGCGTGAGCCTTCGTGGACGGCGACGCCCGCGCCTTCGAGGCGCGCCGCCACGCTGGTCAGCGCCGCAGCGTCCGCTACTTCCCACCCGGCGTAGGCCACCGTCTCTTCGGGCGATTCGTGGATGGCGAAGCGGTGGTGGTAGCCGTCCATGCGCAGCCGAAGGGCGCCGTCCGGGTCGTTGGGCAGCGCATCAAGGCCCAGGGTGGTGGTGGCGTACCCCCTCCAGGCGTCAAGGTCGTTCGCGGCGATTCCGAGGTATCCAAGCTGTGTCACGGCGGTCATTGGTGTGCCTTCCCCAAACGAGTGCCCCCATCGTAGCGCGCGGGTCAAGAGACCGCAGGGGGACTCAGGAGGGGAAGCGATGGTTCGACGATGAACCACTCGTGGTACACACGGGCCACGAATACGTCTTCAACCCCGGGTGGACGCTCGCAGATTGCGAGGAATCCCGCCCAGAACATCTCGTTACCTGGGCCGTAGTACTCGGCCAGTGTCGTGTCCTTCAGGAACACGGTCATCGAATCGCCCTCTGGGCTGGCATACGAGCGGAGGACCGTGATGTTCGCGTGGTTCTTCGCCTCGACGGGTAGCAGCAGGTACTTCCCCTCGGCCTCGATAAGGTCATGTCCCACCCACGTGAGGAAGGAGTCCCAGCGTTCGGGGCCTTCATGTTTTTCAATGATCCGGTCGAAGCGCCACGACCGAATGGCCTGCTTCGTCTCTTCGGAGAGTTCGTCGAATGTCATCGGTTTGCCTCCGGAGTACTCCTCGGCCTTCAGTCGCCCCAGACGCGGTCCAGCTCTTCCCCGGCGATGTCGAAGACCGAGGGGCCATCGGGCAGAGGGAGCGCTTCATCCAGCAGCCACCGCGGCAGCCGGTCGTCCTCCCGGTCGAAGCCCGCCCGCTTGTTGAACTCGCGCTCGGCGTCTATCCCGGCGCGGGCCATCTTCAGCACCGTCTCGTCGTTCCACTCCACGTCGTAGCGGTGCCCAACGAAGGTCGCCATGTCGCCCGGCAGTGCGTTCGAAAACTGGCAGATGCCGACGGAGTCGATCGCCATCATCACGAGCTGCTCGTGGCGGCTCTGCTTGATCAGCGTCTCCGTCGTCGCTCCGCGGGCGGTCACCATGCCCGCCGTGTGGTCCGCCCCCTGGGGGCTGGTGCTATAGGTGACGCCCATCCCCTTGAGGGTGCGCGGCTCCCAGGCGGGCAGGCCTTGGCCCTTCACCACCGGCACGCGGTCGATGCCGTAGGTCTTGGCCACGTGCGCCGTGCCGTTGCCGATAATCCGCCCCAGCGGCGAACCCGCCCGGATCTCCTCCAGCAGGCCCTTCGTCCCCTCCCAATCGCCCCAGGGGATGACGCCCGCCTCCATCGCGACGCCGATGGCGTTACCGACCTCGATCGTGTCCAGGCCGATGTCGTCGCAGAGCCGGTCCAGCTCGGCTACCGCGTCTGCCGGGCCTATCTCCAGGTTCGACCCGAGGAGGGCGATCGATTCGAACTCGAACGCCGTCGTCACATGGTTGCCGTTGGCATCGTTGAAGAGGATGGCGCACTTGATGATGCAGCCGGCCATGCAGGGCAGCATCTTCCCGCCGCGGCTCTTGCCCAGTTCCTCGATCATCTGGCCGCTTATGCCGTCCGCACCGTCCCAGCGGCCGACGCGGTGGTTGCGCGTCGGCATCGACTGCACATTCTCCCGGTTGACGAACTTGATCACCCCGGCCGTGCCCGTCTTGCTCAGGTTGTGCGTCCGCGGGTCTTCGAGCACGACCTTGCTGAACTTCACCACTTCGCTCTTGAACGCGTCTTTCCGGTCGCCCGTGATCACGCGTGGCGCGGTCGAATCGTCGACGACGATCGCCTTCAGCCCCTTCGCGCCCATCACGGCGCCCGGGCCACCCCGCGCCGCGTGGCGCGTCGGCCTGCCCTCCGGGTCGGTGACGGCGACCGATGCCGAGGCGAGCCGGTGTTCGCCCGCCGGGCCGATGGTCGCGGCCGCCCGTGTCATCAGCGCTTCTCCTACCAGCTCGCGGTGCAGGTCGTAGTTGGAACGGCCGGCCAGGCTCGCCGCGCTTGAAAGCCGTACCCCGTCGCCGTCGATATCGAGCCGCTGCCAGCCATCCGTACTAGAGCCGGTGACCACCAGCGCCTTGATCCCGAGCCGGGCCAGCCGGTGCCCAAGCTGGCCGCCGACGTTCGCTTCTTTCGTGCCGCCGGTGAGTGGGCTCTTGAAGACGAAGCTCGTCCGCCCGCTCGTCGTCACGGCTGTCCCGCCGAGCAGGCCCGTGGTGATGAAGAGCGCCGCCTGCGGTGAAAGCGGGTGGACCCGTGCGTCCGTCTCCTCCAGCAGCATCTGCGCGCCCAGCGCCCGGCCGCCCAGGAAGCGGTAGGCCGCGGGCGCCCGCTCCTCCGTGATCGTCTGTGAAGTCATGTCGACACGAACGATGCGGTCGAGTTCCATGGGGCCGTCTCCGGGCGTTAGTTACGTAACCACGAATCCTACATGAACGCCCGTGTACGCGGCGTACCTCGATCCTCCCCTTAACTCCCCTCGCCGCCTAAGCTAGTTCTATGCCCCCACGCGCAATCTTCTTCGATATGGACGACACCCTCCTCGATACTTCCGGCAGGCTCGAAGAGTCCTGGACCATCGTCTGCGACGAAGCAGCGGGCCAGCTCGGCCGGGAACCCGCGTACCTTCGCGACCTCTTCCGGCGCGAGTTCGAAGAGTTCTGGCGCGATGAAGCGGCTGTCGAACACTGGCGCGTGCGCCTGAACGAGGCCCGCGTCCACGTCCTCACCCTCGCGCTCGACCGCGCCGGCCTGGATACCGGCGTCGCCCAGCGCATCTCCGACCAGCTTGAGCAGGACCGGAAGAGCCGTCAGTCGCTCTTCGACGACGCCATCGAGACACTCGAATGGCTGCGCGACCGCGGTTTCCGCCTCGCCCTGATCACGAACGGCCCGGCCGCCATGCAGCGCGACAAGCTCGCCCGCTTCCCCCTGGAGCCGTACTTCGACACCGTCGTCATCGAAGGCGTCTTCGGCGCCGGGAAACCGGACCCGCGCGTCTTCCACCACGCCCTCGCCGTCACCGGGGCCGAGCCCCACGAAGCCTGGCACGTGGGCGACAACCTCTACGCCGACATTGGTGGCGCCCAGAAGGTCGGCGTCCACGGCGTGTGGATCCACCGCGACCGCCTCGAACTCCGCGACGACCATCCCACCCGCCCGGACCGCGTCATCGGCCACCTTCAGGAACTGCGCGAGGCGCTGGCGACCCCGGGTTAGCTGCCCGCCGCCGGCCGTTCAGCGTCGCCCCAGGAAAGCTCCTCAACCGGGCCGCGAACTCCGCCGAAGCGCCGGCCGTAGAGCACGATCGCAATCCCCGTAACCGCGCTGACCAGGGCCGCCGTCCGGAAGACGGCTGCCGGGCTGACTTCCTGGGCGATGAAGCCGCCGAGTAGCGGGCCAATCCCGAGTCCGAGGCCGGAAAGCGCCACGGTCAAACCGATCAGCGTTCCCCGGTGCGAAGGTGGCGCCAGGTCCATGATCGCGGCGTTGTAGGCAGGCACGCAGCAGACGTTGCCGATGAAGATCACCCAGCCCGCGGCCGCCGCCACCCAGAGCGTCGATGTCGCCGAAACCGTTAGCATTCCCGCTACGAGCAGCGCCTGGCCCGCGAAGAACGGCAGCGTCCGCCCGTAACGGTCGGAGAAGCGCCCCGACGGGATGTAGAGCGCCGCACCGAGGACGACGCCGGGCATGAGCGCCAGCGTTAGCTTGAAGAACGAGACCCCGACCTGGTCCTGGCCCAGGGGCCGGATAGCCGGCACGATCATGTACAGGCTCACGGTGGCCACCAGGATCAACGCGCTCAGCGCCGCGATCTGCGGCGTCATCACGGCCCGCACCGAGGGCCGGCTTTCGTGGACCACCCGCCCGAAGAGCCGCTGGGTCCGGTAGTTTGGAATGCCCACCAGCGCCGTCACGAACGCAATGCCAACACAGGCCGGCGCGACCACGAAGAGCACCCCCGGCGCCCGTTCCACCAGCGAAGCCCCGATCAGCGCGCCCAGCCCGAAGCCGGCCAACTGCCCCACGTTCAGGAACCCGATGACGCTGCCTCGCCGCTCGGCCGGGTAGAGGTCCGCGCTGATTGCGTACGTCGCGGGCCAGAGGAAGGCCGTGCCCACCCCCATGATGATCGCGCAGCCCAGGAATGCGTACTCGTCCTTCACCAGCGCCATCAGAGCGATAGCGATCGCGACGAACGTGAACCCGACGAGAATCCCCAGCTTCCGTTCGATCCGGTCGCTGATCGCCCCCGTGGGCGTCTCGCTGAGGAAGCGCGCGCCGCCGTAGCCGCCGATCAGGATGCCCGGCCAGGCATCGCCCTTCCCGAGCTCCGCCGTCACATACTCCTGGAAGATCGCGAACAGCGTGATCCCGATCGCGATCTGCACGAAGAACACGACCAGGCCCAGCCCCGCCGGCATCTCGGAGAGTGAAGCGAACACGGCGCGAATCGTGCGAGTCACGGACAGACTTTACGGGAACCACGTTGTCACGGGAAAACCGGAGCTGGGGCTTCCCATCGCAGGAGAAGTGGCGTGTCGGGGCCACGTCCCCGGTTAGATTCCCAGCAGCTCTACCCGCCGGCCCGTCGCCGCAACGATTTCGCCCACCCGCATCCCCTCCGGGATGGCGCTGAGCACCTCGGCCGCGTCTCCCGGCGAGACCATGAGCACCAGCCCGAGGCCCATGTTGAAGACCTCATACATTTCTTCTGAGGAGATCTCGCCCCGCTGCTGAATCAGCGAAAAGACCGGGAGCACCGGCCATGCTCGCGTGTCGAACCTCGCCGTCAGCCCTTCCGGGAGAATGCGGGGAACGTTCTCCGTGTACCCGCCGCCCGTGATGTGGGCCATGCCATGGACCAGCGGCAGGATCGGCTCGACCAGCGCGCGGTACGGCCGGTGCGTCTCCAGCAGGGCCTCCTCCATCGACCTCCCGCCGAGGATCGCCGGGCGCTCCGCCAATCGCCGCTGCGTCTCCTCCAGAGGCTCGCCATCGCCGATGCCCAGCACCTTGCGGGCCAGCGTGAACCCGTTCGTATGCAGCCCGGAGCTGGGGATGCCGATCATCACGTCGCCCGCCGCAACCCGCGAACCGTCGATGATCTGATCCCGTTCCACCACGCCAACGATGAAGCCGGCAAGGTCGAACTCGCCCGGCGCGTAAACATCCGGCATATCCGCCGTTTCGCCGCCCAGCAAGGCGCAGTTCACGGCGGCACAGGCCCGCGCCACACCCTCAACGAGCGACGTCTTCTGCTCGTTCGTCAGCCCGTTGCCGGCGATGTAGTCCAGGAAGAAGAGCGGTTCCGCCCCGCAGGCGAGGATGTCGTTGACGCTGTGCCCCACGATGTCGGCGCCACAGAGGTCGAGGCGGCCGGCCGCCTGGTGAACCCGCACCTTCGTCCCCACGCCGTCCGCGCTCGCCGCCATTACCGGGTCGCGATACCTGTCGCCCAGCCGGAAGAGCCCGCTGAACGGACCGGCGTCGCTCAAGACCTCCGGGCGGCGGGCCTGGGCAAGGATGCCCGGCAGCCCTTTCGCGAACTTTCCGCGTGCCACAAAATCGACGCCAGCTTCGGCGTAAAGGCGCTTCTCGGTCATCGCCGTAGGGTACCCTTCGCCCGGGCTATGCCCTAACCGTGCCTCTCCCATTCGCCGCCCGCCATGTACCCTTCTCCTATGAACAGTACGCTTCGGGCGCGCACACGGGTCGTGATCACCGGCATGGGGGCCGTCACCCCGCTCGGCCAAACCGTCGATGAGTTCTGGACGGGCCTGGCCGCCGGCAAGAGCGGCATCGGTCCGCTCACGCTCGCCGACGTGACACAGTTCCCCTGCAAGGTCGCTGGCGAAGTCAAGGAGTGGGACCCGTCCCGCTTCATCGAACGCAAGGCCGCCCGGCGCATGGCCCGCTTCGCACAGTTCGCCGTCGCCGCCGCCGGCCAGGCGCTCGAAGACTCCGCACTCGACCTCGAACGCGAAGATCGCGACCGGATCGCCGTCCTCCTCGGCAACGGCGGTGGCGGCTACCCCGATATCCAGGAGGCCGTCGAGACCATTCGCGGCCGCGGCGGGATGAAGGTCGATCCGCTCTATCTCGCCAAGAGCCTTGGCAACATGGCCGCCGCCCAGATATCCCTCCAATTCGGCCTGCGCGGCTACAACGGCACCATCTGCACCGCCTGCGCGGCCGGCACCCAGGCCATCGGCGAAGCCGCCATGGTCATCCGTTCGGGCCGCGCCGGGATCGCCGTAACCGGTGGCGCCGAAGCCGGGATCAGCGAGCTCGGCCTCGCCGGCTTCAGCGTGATGCGCGCCCTTACCAGCTGCGAAGACCCGGAGCGTGCCAGCCGCCCCTTCGATGGGAAGCGCGATGGCTTCGTCCCCTCCGAAGGCGCGGGCATCCTTGTCCTCGAAAGCCTGGACCACGCCCGGTCCCGTGGCGCCCGGATCTACGCCGAGCTTGCCGGCTTCGGCTGCACCTGTGACGCCTTCCACGTAGTCGCTCCGCCGGATGACGGCGAAGGCGCGGCCCGTGCGATGGTCGAGGCCCTCCGTGATGCTGGCGTGGCCCCGGATGAAGTGGACTACGTGAACGCCCACGCCACCAGCACCCCCCTCGGCGACTCCGCTGAGACGGCCGCTCTGAAGAAGGTCTTTGGCGAGGGCGTGTATCGCCTGCCCGTCAGCGCCACCAAAGGCCAGATCGGGCACGGCCTTGGCGCCAGTGGCGGCATGGAAGCCATCGCTACCATCAAGACCATCGAGACCGGCACCATCCATCCCACGGTGAACCAGGAAGAGCCCGATCCATCCTGCGATCTCGACTACGTGCCCAACGTTGCTCGTCAGGCGGACGTCCGCGTCGCCCTCAAGAACAGCTTCGGATTCGGCGGCCAGAACAGCTGCCTCGTCATCACGCGGTTTGACGAGTGAACCAAATCCCCGATATGACATGTCCGGAGGGCTACATGCAGCGAACCTTTCTGACGCGTGTCCGGATTCGGAACTACAAGAGCATCGCGGCCTGCGATGTCTTCCTCGGTCCGCTGACCTTTCTGGTTGGACCGAACGGCTCCGGGAAGAGCAACTTCCTGGACGCTCTCCGGTTCACGGCTGACGCACTCCGAACGACTCTAGACCACGCAATACGAGATCGCGGTGGGCTCAATGAGGTTCGTCGGCGCTCAGCTGGCCATCCAACGAACTTCGGAATCGCCCTCGACTTCGTGCTGCCCGACGGACGCCCGGGACACTACGCCTTCGAAATCGCCGCTCGGCCGAAGGCAGGATACGAAGTCAAAACTGAGCAATGCAGGGTTGGGCACCACTGGAGCGCGGACCTAGTGCAATACGTTGTCGAACGCGGCGAGGTACGAAAGACCACCGTCCCGGGACCAGCAGCCAGCGCGGATCGGCTTTATCTGGTGAACGTCTCTGGGATTCCGCAATTCAGAGATGTCTATGCGGCGCTTTCCACGATGGGCTTTTACAGTCTCAATCCGGACCGGATTCGCGACCTCCAGTCCCCCGACGCCGGTGAGCTCCTGCTCCGCGACGGAAGCAACATTGCCAGCGTCGTTGCCCAGATCGGGCGAGCGGATCGAGGCGCAAAGGCGCGGATCGAGGAGTATCTCGGGCAGGTTGTCACGGGGATCCGGGGTGTGGACGTGAAGGTGATCGGCCCGAAAGAGACACTCGAATTCAGGCAGAGTGTCGCTGGCGCCGAGAATCCGTGGCGGTTTCTTGCCTCCAGCATGTCTGATGGCACGTTGCGCGCGCTAGGCGTCCTCGTCGCGCTCTTCCAGTCGCTTGCCTCCCGGAGCGGCAAGATCCTCGTGGTAGGTATCGAGGAGCCCGAGGTCGCACTCCACCCGGCCGCCGCCGGCGTGCTCCTGGATAGTCTTCGTGACGCCAGCCACCGCGTCCAGGTCCTTGTCACGAGTCACAGCCCAGATCTGCTGGACGATGAGGGTCTCTCCGCCGAATCGATCCTCGCCGTCACCGCTCAGGACGGAATCACGAGCATCGTTCCCGTGGACGAGACCACGCGACAAGCGCTGAAGGACCACCTGTATACCGCTGGCGAGCTATTGCGGCTGAACCAGATCACGGCCGATCCGGAGGCGATCGCGGCGATCAAGGCACGCCAACCGCGACTGTTCGAGCTTGACGGTGCCCGATGATCACCAGTCTGGCGTGCATCGTGGAAGGCCACGGCGAAGTTCGAGCCGTTCCACCGTTGCTTCAACGGATCGCGGCCGAGGTTCGACCGGGCATTGTCTTGCGGACACCGGACCCACTCCGAAGGCGTCGGGGATCGCTCGTGAAGGCCAACGAGTTTGAGCGGGACATCGAATTCATGGCTCGGAAAGCTGGTCTGGGTGGTGGGCTCCTCATACTGCTGGACGCAGATGACGATTGTCCGGCTCAACTCGGACCTGATCTTCTTGAACGGGCCCGACGTGTCCGGAGCGACCTCCCCGTGTCGGTTGTCCTCGCCAAGATGGAGTTCGAAGCCTGGTTTCTGGCGGCCGCGCACAGCCTACGCGGCGTCTGCGGACTCTCCCGCGACCTGGAGGCCCCACCGGCGCCGGAATCGATTCGCGCAGCGAAGGCGTGGCTGAGTCAGCGCATGCCTTCGCCCTACGTCGAGACGATCCATCAGGCTCGGATGGCACGGTCGATGGACTTGCAGTCCGCGCGCCTCGCAGCCTCTTTCGACAAATGCTATCGCGACATCTCAGCCATGATTGTTCAGGCCTGACGTCGCCTCATATGATCGCCAGCTGTGTCGCCGGGTTTCGGCGCTCGACGACGTTCTCCAGGCGTGTCCGCAGCGCTCCCTCCAGCGCTTCGCTGCCCGCCGGGATGATGTAGAGGTTGCGGGTGCGGACCGCTTCGAAGACCAGTTCACCGATCTCCTGGGGCTGCAGCATCGTGTTCCGCATGGATTGCAGCATTGCCCGGACCTGGGCGCCTTCGGGCGTGGCCTCCACCGCCGGCTGGCCGTATTCGTCCTGGCGGTTGCGGCTGGAATCGAAGATGTTCGTGTTCACGAAGCCGGGGCAAAGCACCGAGACGCCGATGGCGTGCCCGGCCCGTCCCAGTTCGTAGTAGAGCTGCTCCGAGATCGCCACGACGCCGAACTTCGCTACCGTGTACGGCCCGCCGACGGCGCCACTGACGAGCCCGGCTACCGAGGCCGTGTTCACGATGTGGGCCTCCTGCCCGCTCGCAATCATCCGGGGGACGAAGCTGCGAATGCCGTGGACCACACTCCAGAGGTCGACGTCGATCACCCAGCGCCAGTCCTCCAGCGAGAGCTCCCACATCGCGCCCGGGCTGCCGCCGATGCCGGCGTTGTTGCAGAGCACATGGACCGCGCCGAACTGGCGGTAGGCCGCCTTCGCCAGCGCCTCCAGGTCTTCGCCCTTCGCCACATCGATCCTGCGCGGGAGGACTTTCACGCCCTTCGCGCTGATCGCCGCTTCGGCCATCGCCAGGGGCTCCGCTTCGATGTCCCCGATCACGATGTTCATGCCGGCCTCGGCGAAGCGTTGCGCCATCGCCAGTCCCAGGCCGCTCGCCCCTCCGGTGATCACGGCAACCTTGCCTTCGAACGTCTCCATCTGCCTGCTCCTCGTCCTGGTAGCCGGTGAGTATAGCGGGCGGCCTCCTCGATGCGCGGGACGGACTACCCCGCGAACTCCGCCATCTCAACGACCCGCCGTTCCGCGATGGAGCGTTGGGCGGCCATACCCATGAGCACGGCCCGGAGGCCGTCATCGGCCGTCACCTCCGCCTCGCCGCCATCCCGGATCGCTCGCAGGAAGGCCTCGTGCTGGTAGAACGTCGCCCCGTGATGCGACCCGGCCGCTCGAGCCGTTGCATCGACCGAGATCGTCTCCGTCTCGACGCCTTTCGGATGGCGAGGTTGGAACACGATCTCTCCCGAGGGCATGAAGCACTCCAGCTTCGCCTGCGGCCCAACGGCGGCCAACTCCTCCTGGTGGCGTGCTCCCTCCGCGAACATGCAGAGGTCGTGCACGGCCCGGGCGCCGTTGGCGAACTCCACCACCACGTAGGCGTTGTCGAGGATGTCGGGCGTCTCGCCGCCGTATCGTTCCTCCAGGTGGTTGACATCCTGTCCGCCGGAGGCCATCACCCGTACCGGTTCCGAGCCGATCACCAGCCGCATCAGGTCGAAATAGTGGCACGACTTTTCGACCAGGGTCCCGCCGCTATTGCGGTTGAACCGGTTCCAATCGCCGACCTTCCTCAGGAACGGGAAGCGATGCTCCCGGATCGAGAGCATCTTCAGCTCGCCCACGCGCCCGGCATGCACATCCTTCACGAAGCGCGCCACGGGCGGCATATACCGGTACTCCATGCCAACCCAGAAGACGCCCGGGTGGCGTTTCGCGGCCTCCGCCGTTCGCCGGAGATCGGCCAGGTCCGTCGCCAGTGGCTTCTCACTCAGCACATGCTTTCCGCTGCGAAGCACGTCCTCGAGTACGGCTGCATGGGTGTGGTTCGGCGTCGCGACCACCACAGCGTCGATACGCGGGTCTCGGAGCAGGCCTGCGTAGTCCGCCTCAACCGGCGTACCGGCGGGCAGTTCCGCCATCGCCGCGGCCCGCGAGCCCGCATCCGGGTCGGCGCAGCGCGCGACTTCGGCGCCCGCAAGCAGGCGGATGTTGCGAATGTGCTCGATGCCCATCATCCCCGTGCCAATGACGCCATAGCGGACAATCTGAGCCACGCGAGAAGACCTCCAAACGCGAGCATACTCGGGCGACTCCGGCCGGGACTCCTTGCCGCGGGTCTACTTGGACTTGGGCTTCGCCATCCGGGGTACGAAAGCGGAACCGGTGACAGGCCGGACATCCCGCTTGATCACCGCGCCGCCGGTAGCTTTCTGCGGCACCACAACGCCGTTCTTCTTGATTGGTTTGGTTTTCGCCATCGCCGGTCTTCCCTGGAACCACCGCTCAGTGGTGTTTCGCCTGTGAGTATAGCAGCAGGCGACGAACGCCGCGTTCCAATCGGCGCGCCCCTGGACCAGTCCACATGCCGAGGCAAGGCGGCTTAGGGCGCGATCGCCCTATCGAGTTGGGCCTCGGAAAGCGCTTCGTAGCCACGCCGCGATTCATCGTGCTGGGACTCTACTTTGTCGCGTGCCGCCCGGTGTTCCTTCGAGCCGAACGTGCTCGCGCGGCGGGCCTCTTCGTCGATGAGGTTGAGCGCTGGCTGCCTGACATCGTCGTCAGCGCGTTCGACGAGCACCTTGATCTTTTGTTCGCGGTTCATGGGGCGCCTCCGAGGTACAGCTTAACGCCCGGCTGGCATTCCGCTTGCCTCCGTGGCCGCTAGCACGCCCGGGCCGCCTGTTTCGGCATCCGGAGACGACGCTAAGCGGGGCTGGCGAAGCCGGCGCAATCGTTTCCCGCTGGCGTCATCACGCCACCTCTGCGTGCCCGCCCCCGGCCAGCAGGTCGAGCAACCGCTCCTTCGTCGCCGCGTACTCCGGGTGGTGCAACATCGATCGCTTGTCTCTCGGCCGCGGGATAGGAACGGTCACAATCTCCCGGATCGTGGCCCTTGGCCCATTGGTCATCACCGCGATTCGGTCGGAGAGGTAGATCGCCTCGTCGACATCGTGGGTGACCATGACGACGGTCTCCGTCTCCTGGTCGAAGTTCCAGAGCGACAGTAGCTCGTCGTGGAGGCTCGCCCGCGTCAGGGCGTCCAGCGCCCCAAACGGCTCATCAAGGAGCAGCACCCGCGGCACCACGGCGAAGGCGCGGGCCACGGCCGTCCGCTGGCGCATGCCGCCGGAAAGCTCGCCCGGCCGCTTGTCGCGGTGCTCCCAGAGCCCGACGACCCTGAGCACGCGCTCTACGCGGTCCCGTTTCACCTGCTTCTCTGGCGCCTGCCTCCCCGGGAAGACTGAATCGACCGCTTCGTACACATTGGCGTACACCGAAAGCCAGGGCAGCAGCGAATGACCCTGGAACACCATCCCGCGGTCTGCGCCCGGCCGGCTGATCGGCCGGCCTTCGAGCTCCACAGAACCGGACGTTGGCTTTGTGAGCCCGGCGATCATGCCCAGCACCGTGGACTTCCCGCAGTCCGAATGTCCGATGAGCGAGATGAACTCGCCGCGTTCAATTTCGAGGTCCACGCCGGCAACGGCGGTGTACCCACCCTTGAACGACTTCGTCACGTTCCGGATGGCCAGGTAGGGCGTGGTCATGTCAGCTAACCTCCGTGTAGGTGAAGCGCGCGGCGACGAATGCGAACAGTCGGTCCAGGACAAGCCCGACGATCCCGATGAGGAGAATTGCGGAGAGGACCTGTTCGAGGTTCAACGCATTCCAGCTGTCCCAGACGTAGAAGCCGATGCCCGTGCCGCCGGAGAGCATCTCCGCCGCCACGATCACCAGCCAGGCGATCCCCATCGAAAGCCGCAGGCCTGTGATGATGTACGGCAGGCTGTGTGGCAGCACGATCCGCGTCAGGTACTTCCAGCGGTCGAACTGGAAGACCCTCGCTACCTGCTTGTGGCTCTCCGGGATGCTGGAGACGCCCATCGCCGTGTTGATCACCGTCGGCCAGAGCGAGCGATGAACACGACGAAGATCGCGGCGCTCGGCGCCGATTGCAGCGCAACCAGCCCGATGGGGAACCAGGCCAACGGCGAAACGGGCCGCAGGATCTGGACAATCGGATCGAACACCCGCCGGAACATCGGGCTCAGGCCAAGCAGAATGCCCACCGGGATGGCGACCGCCGCGGCGAGCACAAAGCCCTTGAACACTCGGCCCAGCGAGGCCATGAGCTGGAGCCCGATCCCCTTATCGTTTGGGCCGTTGTCGTAGAACGGGTTCGAGACGAGGTTCCAGAACGTGCCCATCGTCGCAAGCGGACCGGGAAGGTCATCCTGGTAGGCGGCGGCGGCCGCCCACGCCAGCCCGAGGATGATCGCCGCACCCGCGAGCGAGAGCGCCCCGCCCGCGAACGCTCCGGGGGCCGCCTTCGCCGCGGCCACCCACCCCGCGGGCAAGCGCAGGCCGGCCGGCCGCAATCTTCCCTTCGTTTCGCTCACCATCGTCATCCCGCTACCCCGTTCGCCTCCAGGTAGTCTGCGGGCGCCGCCGGGTCGAACCGCACCTGGTCCAGGGCGAGGCTGAACGGCGCCATGTCGTCCTCCGGTACGGCGATCGCCATGTCCTTTGCTACCTCGCGGTAGAGGTCCGTCAGGATCAGCTTCTGGGAGACCGCTTTGACGTCTGGAAGCTCCTTCAGGTAGCCATGGCGCACGTACTGGGCCATGAACCAGGCGGCATGCCCGGCCCGGGGTGCGTTCACCTCGCCGCCCCGGTGGAAGAGCATGAAGTCGTCCGTGTAGGTGTGCTCACCGAGGTCCTTTCCGAGCGTGTACTTGCCTTCCAGCCGCCCATCGATGACGTCCGCGGGAGCGTTCACGAAGGCCTGCGTCCCGATGGTCTTCGCCACCTCCGCCTTGTTCTTCGCGTCGTCGATGTACTTCGATGCTTCGAGGATCGCGCGCATCACGAGCTTCAGGTCGTCGCGGCGTTTGGCCGCGAACTCCGGGTTCACACCGAGCGCCTTTTCCGGGTGGTGCTTCCAGATGTCCTGGCTGGCCAGCGCGGTGAAGCCGATGCCCTCCTTCACGGCCACGCCGTTCCAGGGCTCGCCGACGCTGTAGCCGTCCATCGCGTTGACCTTCATGTTCGCCACCATCTGCGGCGGAGGAATCGTGATGATCTTCACGGACTTCTGGTCCACGCCCGCCGCGGCCAGCCAGTAGCGCAGCCACATGTCGTGCGTGCCCCCGGGGAAGGTCATGGCGAAGGTCGCTTCCTTCTTTGCCTTCACGGCCTCGACGGCGGCCTTGACCTTGTCGAGCGTCCGGAACCCGACCTTGCCCGCGAAGTCTTCGTTCGAAAGCGTGATCGCCTGTCCGTTGTTGTTCAGGACCATGGCGATCTGGTTCTCTTTGCCCGCTGGCCCGCCGATCCCGTTGTACACGGAGAACGGCATCCCGAAGAGCATGTGGGCCGCCTGCAGGTCGCCCGTCAGCAGCCCATCGCGGAGCGCCGCCCACGATGCCTGCTTGGCCAGCTCCACGTTCAGCCCGTACTCCTTGTAGATGCCGAGCTGCTCGGCCATCACGACAGAGGCGCAGTCCGTGAGGGCGATGAAGCCGATCTTGATCTTCTCACCGCTCGTCGACTTCGGCTTCGTCACGGCCGTCGTCGCCGTTGCGCTGGCTGCCGCCGTCGTGGCGGATGCCACTGGAGATGGCGCCTCGGCGTCATCGTCTCCCCCGCAGGCGGAAAGCAGTGGTGGCACCACGGCTACTGCGCCTGCTGCGCCCACGATCTTCAGGAACTGGCGGCGATGAATGGTCATGGACAGACTCCTTTATGTGTATGGTCGATCTGCCGTGAGGCAGCTCGTTAGACAACGTCGCGCTTTTCTACCTGCACGGCGCAGTACTTGAACTCTGGCTCTTTGGCTATCCGTCCGATGACGGGGTTCGTGAGGTAGTTGGCCGCCGTGTTCTTGCCGAAGGCATCGCCCCAGTGGAAGGGCACGAACACGCAGCCCGGCGCTACCGACGTTCCCATCCGCGCACGAACGCGGATGAAGCCGCGCCGGCTGGAGACGTGAACGATGTCCCCATCGGCTACGCCGCGTGCGTCAGCGTCGTCCGGGTGGATCTCCACGAACGGCTCCGGCGCCTGGCGGTTCAGCTTCGCCACCTTCCCCGTCCGCGTCCGCGAATGCCAGTGCGAGGCGACCCGCCCGGTCGTCAGGATCAGCGGAAACTCGTGGTCGGTCTGCTCCCGCGGCGGCCGGTACGGCCATGGGTGGAAGCGCGCGCGACCGTCTGGCGTCGGGAACACGCCGTCTTCGTAGCGCCGCGTGGTGCCCGGGTGCTCCTCGGTCGGGCAGGGCCACTGCACGGGGGCGGATTCGAGCCTCTCCCGCGTCGCCCCGGCCATGTCGCATGGGCGGCCGCGCGTCAGCTCGCGGAATTCGTCCCAGACCTCGCCGGATGTTTGCCAGGGGAAGAGCTCGGGTGCGAGTCGCCGCCCGATCTCCGCGAGGATCCACCAGTCCGGCCGGGCCGCCCCCGCCGGCTCGAGGAAGGAACCGCTGTAGCTGATCGTTCGTTCGCTGTTCGTCGTCGTCCCGTCTTTTTCTCCCCATTGCGCGGCCGGCAGGATGAGGTCGGCCAGTTGCGACGTTTCAGTCGGGTGGTAGATGTCCTGGACTACGACGAACTCGCCAGCGGCGAGAGCGCGCTTCGCCTGGTGGAGGTCCGGCATGCTCACCGCGGGGTTGGTGGCGGCTATCCAGAGCATGCGCAGCGTCCCCTGCTCGAGCGCGCGAAACATTTCGACCGCTGTGAGCCCCGGTCGCTGAGCAATCCGCCCCTCTGGGAGCCCCCACGCCTGCTCAACCTCTGCCCTGTGCGCCGCGTCCTCAACCAGGCGGTAGCCCGGGAGCATGTGCGCCAGCGCCCCGGATTCGCGACCACCCATCGCGTTCGGTTGCCCGGTGAGGGAGAATGGGCCGGTACCAGCGCGCCCAATCTGGCCCAGGAGGAGGTGCAGGTTGATCAGCGAGTTGTTCTTCCACACCCCGACGGTGCTCTGGTTCATACCCATGCAGTAGAGGGAAAGCAGGTTCTTCGCTCCCCCGAGGATGCCGGCAACCCGTTCGATCTCCGCGGCCGGGATACCCGAGATCCGCACGGCCTCGTCCATCGGCTGTTCCGTCACGAAGTCCCGGTACTCTTCGTATCCGTTGCAGTTCTGGTGGACGAACGTTTCGTCCTCCGCCCCGGCGGCGATCAAGCAGCTCCCGATTGCGTTCAGCAGCGGGATATCGGAGGCCGGCGCGATCTGGAGATGGATGTCCGCGAACTCCGCCGTCGGTGTTCGCCGCGGGTCGACGACGATGATCGTGACCCCTGGGTTGCGCCGTTTTCGCGCCTTCACGCGGTCAAAGAGCACCGGGTGGGCCTCGGCCATGTTCGCCCCGACGATGAAGATCACGTCGGCGAAGTCGATATCCTCGTAGGACGTCGGCGGGCCATCGCTACCGAGGCTTGTGCGATACCCGGCGACCGCGCTCGCCATGCAGAGGCGGCTGTTGGAATCGGTGTTGTTCGTTCCCAGCGCCCCTTTGAAGAGCTTGCCGGCGGCGTACCAGGCCTCCGTATCGAGCTGGCCAGAGCCGTAGAACGCCACCGAGTCCGGCCCGGATTCGCGAACGAAGCGCCTGATGTTCTCCGCCACCAGGTCCAGCGCCTCGTCCCACGAGATCGGCACGTAGACTCCGCCGCCATCAACGCGCAGCAACGGCGTTGTCAGACGGTCCGGCGTGTTGATCGTCTCGGCGAGCAGCGCGCCCTTGGGACAGATCTTGCCCAGGTTGGCCTGCGCCTTCGCGTTACCGCGGATCGAGGCCACCCGCCCGTCATCGCCGAGGGTCACATCCAGGAGGCAGCCGACGCCGCAGTAGGGGCACGCCGCTGTTGCCGTGCTTGTCATCGTCCGGCCGCGGCCGGGCTGCTTGCCGCTGGCGCCCCAATTCCCACAAGTTCCCGGATCGGCGGCACTGGCCCCGCCAGGTGCGCTTCGAGGGCGTCCGCCATCTCCGACATCACGACGCGCTCGCCGGTCTTCGTCGCGAGTCTTCCTTCGTGGCCCAGCTGCCCGCCGATGAAGATATCCGCGGCTTCGAACACTTCGCCGCCGGACCGGACGTTCGCGCCCTGCAGGCCAATATCCGCGATGTGGTGGGCGGCACAGGCGTGGATGCACCCGGAGAGGTGGATCCGCGTTCCCGGGGCCACGCGCGTCTCGCGCCGCTCGAGTTCGGTCGCGAGTTCGATCGCCCGAGTCTTCGTGTCGATCAGGGAGTAGTGGCAGTAGTCGCTGCCGGTGCAGGCCACCAGACCACGCCAGACGGGGGACGGGTCCGGCTGGAGTTCGATGAGCAGCGGTTCGCCCAGGAACGCCGCCACACTGGCATCCGCAATGTGCGGGATGATCACGTTCTGGCCGGCGGTCAGGCGCAGTTCGCCCTTGCCATAGGCGTCGGCGAGGTTTGCCAGCCCCGCCAGTTGGCCGGCGGTGATCCGGCCCACTGGTACGTGCAGACCGGCATAGCTCATGGCCGCCTGGCGCTGGGGGTGAACGCCAAGGTGGTCCCCGGCTTCGCTGGTGCGTTCATCCTTGCCGGCGCGCTCGAAGGGGTAGCCGGCTTCCGCTTCGACGGCCTCGCGTAGCCGGGCCTCGCCCCAGTCGGCGATGAGCCACTTGAGGCGGGCCTTCGTCCGTATCTCGCGGGGCCCATTGTCCCGGAACACCGCGAGGATCGCCGTAAACAGGCAGACCACTTCGTGGGGCTGCACGAAGACATCGAGCGGCGTCGCCAGCCGCGGACTGGAACCGCCAAGCGCCCCGCCCACGAGGACGTTGAAGCCGGACACCAGCCGGCCATCGACCCGCCTGGTCGCCGGCACGAAGCCGAGGTCCTGCGTCTGGGCGTGGCCGCAGTCTTCGCGACAGCCGGCGAGCGAGAGGTTGAACTTGCGCGGCAGGTTGCTGAAGGCGCGCTCTCCCAGGTGTGCCGAGGCGATCGCCCGGAGGATGGGCGTGGTGTCCATCAGCTCGAGCCCGTCGATCCCGGCGATCGGGCAGCCCATGTAGTTGCGCACGTTGTCGAGGCCCGTTTGCAGGGCGCCGAGGCCGCACCCTTCGAGCCGGGCCAGGATCTCCGGGACGTTCGCCAGGCGGATGTCGCGGAACTGGAGGTTCTGGCGGGTCGTCAGGTCGGCCGTGCCCCCGCCGAATTCGGCCGCGAGGCTGGCGATGGTTCGCACCTGTGCGGAAGTGAGGCGGCCGCCATGAATACGTAGGCGCATCATGAAGGTCCCGGGCCGCTGCGGGCGGTGGAAGACGCCGTACCACTTCATCCTCTGGAGGTCGTCCTCGGGGATCTGGTCGATGAGCGTGCCCTCCGTGGCGTAGCGCACCAGGTCAGGCCAGACATCGAGCCCGTCCTTTTCGGACTTCAGTTGCTCGATCTTGTTCATCGGGTCGTTTCGCCGTTCATTCTTCGAAGGTAGCCGCCGCGTGTTCCGGCGCGATTGCGCGGTGATGAAGGGCATGTATCCCGGGCGTGAAGCCTGTGTTGCCGTCACGTTTCGTCGGGAGGACCGCGAGTAGTGCTCACGGAAGCGGCTCTCAGGTTCACCGGACGTGCCGAAATGCGTGTTTCCGGGAAGTGTCGCGCATGTTTCGCGCCTCATTCAGCGGCCGCAGATGTTCCGCTGGCCAGACCGCCGTTGGGCGCGGTAGTGTGGCGGCAGCCAATCTCACCGCGAGGCCAACCCCGTGAGCCAACAACGCGCTTCAGACACCGAGCTTCTCCGCGGGCCCTTCCGCAACGTCATGAACCCCAACGCCGATGGCGGCGCCGGGAGCATCCACGACCAGGAAACCGCCACCAAACTCGGCTTCCGCGGCGGCACCGTGGCCGGTTCGAACCACATGGACCTCTTTCCGCCGCTCGCTCTCGAGGCCTTCGGCCAGCATTGGTGGGAGTGCGGTTCGCTCTCGCTCTATTTCCGCAACGCCACGATCGATCGCGAACCGGTCAGCGCCTCGCTCCAGCGCCCGGCCCGTGCGAACGACGTCCAGGCCGATTGCTGGGTCCACCGTGAGGACGGCATGCTCGTGGCGGAGGGCTCGATCGCCGTTGGCGACCCCGGTGAACCGAGCGCCCTGCAGCGCATCCCGCTCGAGGAGATCCGGCCGGACGGCGTCCGCATCCTCGAAAAGGTCACGCCTGGGATGCCGATCGCGGACCTCGGCGTGATCTACTCCAGCGCCAAGCAGGAGGAGCGGCTCCGTGTCATCACCGAGCCCCACGCCTGGTACGAAGGCGATTCGCCCTGGGGCGGCCCGATTCTCACCCCCTGCGGTATGGAGCACCTGCTCTACTCCGCGCCCGTCGCTTCGATGCGCCACCTCGTCGGCAGCTCCGTCGGGCTCTTTGGCGCAATCGAGTTGCGTAACCTCAACGGCCCGTGCCTGGTCGATACGCCGTACACCGTTGGCGGCAAGGTGCTCGCCGTCGGCCAGAGCCCGAAGACGGAGTTCTTCTGGTTCGAAACCACCGCCACTGATACGGCCGGAAAGCCGATCGCCTCGATGCGGATGCTCCTGCGCTTCATGAAGGCCTCGTCCGACCTCTGGATGGAGTAGGCGCCGCCGACCCCGGTCACGTCCTCTATCGCAAGCGCCTCCGGCTGATCGCCGCGCCGGCGCCGCCGGCCACTCCCACGCCCGCGACCGCGCCGATCGCCAGCCAGGCTGCCCCGGGCATGCCGCCGTTGTCGTTGGCGGGTTGCGCCGCGGCCACCACCACCGGTAGGGCCCTGGCAGCGGGCGCTGGCGTCTCGCGGTACACCGCCGCGACGGCCGTGGCGCCTGCTGTTCCGCGCACCACGCCATCACCCACGATGATGACACCGACCATGCCAGGGTGGAGCGTGCAGGCATAGGGGAACGTTCCCTGTTCGGCGAAGACGACATCGCTGACGGCCCCGGCGCCCAGATCAGTGAGGGCACTCCAGGACTGCCCGATGACAACGTGGGCGTAGGCATCGTTGTTGCGGAAGGTCACCCGTGTGTTCGGCGCGACGCGCAGAACGGTTGGCGAAAAACAACCCTGGATAGCGACCTCGGCGCCCGTACCTTCGCTTTCTGGCCGGCTGTGGCAGCCGCCACCCCCGGCATCCGCCGGGGAAAGCCCAGGGGCAAGCAGAGCCATACCGGCGACCAGTGATACTGCCGCGAGCTTGAGTGATGCCAGCGTTGTGATGCGCATTGGTTCGTGCCTCCGGGCGGTGGAGCACCGCTTGATGATCCTCCTACACCGCCCGGTGGTTAGCGGTTCCCTCGGACCTCGCACCTACGGCAGCGTCTCCGCGATCGCCAGCGCCTGCTCCTTCGTCAGCGCGAGCGTCTCCAGCCGGTAGTTCCGTTCGGCGCCCCGCCAGACCAGCGTCTTGCCCTCAACCGTTCGCACGGAACCGGCAACCTCCTTCCCCTCGCTGTCCAGGACGCGGACGATGTGGCCGCCGCCATCGAGCCAGTAGGCCGGCCGGCCGCCGACGGTCAGCTCTTCGAGGATGGTGACACCCTTGCTGAAGACGAACCCCTTCTCGAAGACGGCCGGCCCAGCCTCCCAGAGGTCGAACGTCTCGTACTCCAGGATAAGCACGAGCTGTTCCAGGTAGCGCACGAGGTAGTAGGCGCGTGGCTCACCGTGACCGGGCGGCAGGAAGACCCCGGCCGGCAGGGCCGCCGCAGCCGCCGCTGCACTCACCGGGGTCGCGAACGCTCCTGGCCGTTGTGGCGTCGGGAAGGGAGTCACCGTTGTTCCGGCGGGCGGCGGCGGGAGGATCGTGATCCGCTCGTTTTCGACCGCCAGCCCGAGGAAGTCCGCCACCGCCTCACGGAGGTCGCGCGAAACCAGCAGCCAGCCGGAAAGCCCCAGGAGAAGCGCAACCACCGCACCGATGGCGAGCGCGATCGGCCGCGCGCGCAGCGGCGTCCGCTCCGGCCCAGCCGTGATGCGTGCGAGGACCGCCGACGCAAGCGCCGGCGCCGGGGGGTACGCCAGTTCCGCGGCGGAGCGTTCCAGTAGACGCTGTTCCCAGCCGGGCGCGCGTTCTTCAGGCATCTTTGCCTCCCGCTGGAGCGTCTTCGGGCCGGAGCGAGGGGTAGCCGCGCTCAATGACCGCGCGCAGCCGCACTCCAGCCCGGGAGAGCCGCGACTTCACCGTGCCCGGGGCTTTTCCGATCGCCACCGCTATCTCCTTTTCCGGCAGTTCGAGGAAGTAGCGCAGATAGAGCACGACGCGGTCGTCCGGCGAAAGCTCGTTCATCGCCCGCCAGAGGAGCCGCTGAGACTCCGAAGCGAGCAGCACGCCCTCCGGTTCTGGTGCGCTTTCGACGGGCTGGCGGCCGAATCGGGCCAACAGCCCTCCCCGCCGGCCCCGCGCCCGGACATCGTTCAGCGCCAGGTTCGTCACGATCCGCAGCAGCCACGGGCGGAACGGCTCACCCGCGCGGAACCCCGAAATCGAGCGATGGGCGCGGATGAACGCCTCCTGGGCAACATCCTCCGCCGCGGCGGCGTCGCGCACGACCAGGTAAGCGGCGCGAAAGGCCACCTCCTGGTATCGCGTGACCAGGACCGCGAAGGCTTCGCGGTCACCAGCCCGAGCCGCCGCGATTGCGGCGCTGTCGTCGGCCTCAAGGTGCACCTGCCTGTTCTACACCGTTCACGTCGTTTGGGTTCCGCCGGAGGGGAGGTAGGCGGTAGACCGGAGAAGCGATACACGGCGACGCCGGGACGGCGCTCCCGCCGTTAAACTCCGCACATGGAGCCCGTGTTCCTCGAATCCGCCGAAGCATTCCGGGACTGGCTTGCTGAGCATGCCGCCACGGAGTCCGTCCTCTGGCTTGGCCATTGGAAGAAGGGGTCCGGACGTATTGGTCTCGGCTACAAGGAGGCGATCGAGGTGGCGCTCTGCTACGGCTGGATCGATGGGCAGGCCCGCTCGATCGACGACTTCAGCTACTCCCAGCGGTGGACGCCACGGAAGAAGGGGAGCACCTGGAGTGCCGTCAACATCAAGAGGATGGAGGCATTGATCGCCGGTGGGCGTGCCACCCCGGCCGGGTTGGCGGCGTTCGAGCGGCGGACGGCCGAACGGACTCGTACCTACTCCCACGAACAGGGCGTGGTCTCCTTCGATGCGCCGCAGGAGGAAGCGTTTCGCGCGGACGCTGAGGCCTGGACGTTCTGGGAACGGCAGCCGCTCTCCTACACGAAGGCCGCCACCTGGTGGGTGGTGAGCGCGAAGCAGGACGCGACGCGGCAGCGGCGCCTCGAACGGCTGATAAGCGAATGCCGTGCGGGCCAGCGGCTGGCCCAGTTCACCAGCCCGGCAGCGAGACCACGAACGAACGGAGGCCCCGATGTCTGAACCAGCGCCTGACTATGCACTGCTCGATCGCGGTGGCGCCTCGCGCCAGGTCTTCTTCCCCCAGCCGGACCATTCGCCCGCACCGAAGGGTGCGACGGACCACCGCCTGGCCGTAGAGCCGGGCGTCGAGCTGGCCGCGCGCTTCTACGCCGACGATGCCGCCTTTCCGACGATCCTCTACTTCCACGGCAACGGCGAAGTCATCGGCCACCACGACGAGATCGCGCGCTTCTACCACGAAGCGGGCGCCAACCTGTTCGTTGTCGATTTTCGCGGGTACGGCCGTTCCAGCGGCCGCCCCACCTTCGCGACCCTCGCCTCCGACGCCCACCCCGTCGCCGCCGGTTTCCATCGAATCCTCGATGAAGGCGGCTACAGCTCCCGCCGGTTTGTTATGGGTCGGAGCCTTGGAGCGCACCCGGCCCTCGAAATCGCGGCCAACGCGGCGGATGGCTTCTCTGGCCTGATCATCGAGAGCGGGGCGGCCATCCTGCGGCGGCTTATCGGCTTTCTTGGCGCCTCAGCGACGGCCGAAGAGACAACAGCCCTGAGTGACGCACACGAAAGGAAGATCCGCTCGATCCGCTTGCCGGCGCTGCTGATCCATGGGGAACTTGATGAACTCGTCCCGCTCGCCACGGCTGTGGCGCTCCATGAACTGCTCGCCGAGACGCGGCGCGAACTCGTCGTCATCCCCGGCGCCGGCCACAACGACATTGTCTACGTTGGCCTGGAGGAATACTTCGCCGCGGTAGCGGGGTTCGTCGCGGGCTGAGTCGCTTCAGGCGGTGACGTAGCTTGAGACGCCAGTCTTCGGGAGCTTGCGGGGCTTCCGCGTCTGAAGGTCAGGTTCGATGCCAAGACCTTCCATGGGGAGTGCGCCGAGCAGCGGCGGCATCCCGGTGGGCAACTCGATGCACTCCACCTGGGTCTGCCGGTCTTCAAACCGCACGATGACGTTCCGGAAGATCCTCCGCGTCGCTATGCCGGTCGCGGTCCTGACCTCCGCTTCCCACGAGAAGGGCAGCCCCAGCGCAGCGATAACTTCCGCTGGCAGACAGAGGTGCGTCGCACCGCTGTCCATGAGAACGCCGGGCAGCTCGACGCGGCGGACAGCGTCTGCCGGGATCTCGGCGCGCCCGGCCCGGTCCGTGTCCGCGGAATTCTCCACGCTGAAAGTGACGAACACCTGACCCACGCGTGCCTCGCCGGCGATTCTGTGAGCGAGTACCGACCGTGCCATGGGGACAGTATACGCCAGCGCTGAGCCCGTGGCATGGGCCGTGTCCTACGGCCAAACGCGAAACGAGGCGAAGGGTACTGCCCTCCGCCTCGTTGATGAGACACCGATTGAGGGCTCCGAACCCTACGCCTTCATCGCCAGCGTTTGCGGCAGGTCCAGGTGGATGCCCGGGCCCATGGTCGTCGTCAGGGTTGCCGACTTGATGTACTGGCCTTTGGCTTCGCGCGGCCGCGCGGCGTTGACGGCTTCGATCAGGGTCGCCATGTTGTCGCGCAGTTTTTCGAAGTCGAAGCTGACCTTGCCAAGCGGCACGTGGATGTTCGCCAGGCGGTCCAGGCGGAACTCGACGCGGCCCTGCTTCGCTTCGATAACCGTCTTGGCGATGTCCTCCGCCCCGACGACCGTGCCGGAACGGGGGTTCGGCATGAGGCCACGGGGGCCGAGGACACGGCCCAAGCGGCCGACTTTGCCCATCATCTCGCGGGTCGCGATAGCGACATCGAAGTCGGTCCAGCCGCCCTCAATCTGCTTGATCAGGTCGTCGCTGCCGACGAAATCGGCGCCGGCGGTGCGTGCGATGCCGACGGCCTCGCCTTCGGTGAAGACGAGGACGCGGAGGACCTTGCCAAGGCCGTGCGGCAACACGGTGCTGCCACGGATCTGCTGTTCGGCGTGGCGCGGGTCGAGACCCGTCCGGATGTGCAGCTCAACCGTCTCGTCGAACTTCGCGGGGTGCACTTCCTTCGCCAGCTTGATCGCTTCGTCCGGTGGGTAAAGGCGAGTCTTATCGACCTTGTCGGCCGCTTCCTGCCACTTCTTACCTTTTTTGGAATCCGCTGTGCCTGCCATAACTATTGCACCGTGATCCCCATCGAGCGGGCTGTGCCCTCGATGATTTTCATGCCTTCGACGATGTCGTTCGCGTTCAGGTCCGGCAGCTTCACCTCGGCGATGCGCCGGAGGTCGGCCATGGTGACCGTGCCGACCTTCGTCAGGCGCGGGTTGTTGCTCCCCTTGTCGATCCCCGCCGCCTTGCGCAGCATGTCGGCCGCTGGCGGTGTCTTGAGGATGAAGTTGAACGAGCGGTCTTCGAAGATCGTGATTTGCGCCGGGATCACCTGGCCAACCTGGTTGGCGGTGCGCGCGTTGTACTCTTTCACGAACTCCATGATGTTCACGCCGTGCTGGCCGAGTGCGGGGCCAACAGGGGGGGCCGGGTTCGCTTTCCCGGCCGGGAGTTGCAGTGTCACCACTGCCCGGACTTTCTTAGCCATCTCTGTCTCCTGGCGTACAAACGGCGGCCGGTGTTCCGGTCACGCCTCCGCTGAATCACGCCACGAAGCGGCGCGAACCTCCAGTATCACACCTGCCACGCCGCCAAACAAATCTATCCGTTTGGGCAGCGCCACTGGCACCCCTTCTCGGTGACGCTCCCATCCTCTGCGTCTCTGCGTCGAACCCGCAGGCCTCGTGCTTCGCTACCGGAAGCGGCTGAACCCGTCGTCCGCACCCCGCTCCCGCAGCCGCCCCAGTGCGTTCATCTGCCCGTGATAGCGGAACAAGGCGCCGACGCCCATGATCTCCAGCGAGGTGTTCAGCGCCTCCTTGTTCTGGAGCGCCCCTTCGAACGGCACCGCCAGGCAGTCTGCCACGATCCCCTCGACCGTCTCGTCCAGCTCCTCCGCCGGCACGGCAAGCGTCACGAGGCCGATGCGCTCCGCCTCAACCCCGCTCACGATGCGGCCCGTCATCAGCAGGTAGCGCGCCTTCTTCAGGCCGAGCGCCACCTGCCAGAGCGGCATACTGCTCACCCCGCCCATCTTCACCGCCGGGTGCCCCAGCTGCGCGTCGTTCGCCGCCACCGAGATGTCGCAGAGCAGCTGCAGGTAGCACCCGCCCGCGAAGGCGTGTCCCTGCACCCGCGCGATCGTCGGCTTCGGGCAGTTCCAGATCCGCTGGTAGCGCGCCTCGATCCCCCGCAGGGTCATCAGGCTGTTCGCGACCGTCCAGCGGCCCTCGGGCTCGGGCGGTGTGGTGTAGTAGCTCCCCTTCAGGTCGTACCCCGCACAGAACGATTCGCCGGCCGCCGCCAGCACGATCACCCGCACCGCCGGATCGCGTTCTGCTTCGATGAAGGCCGCCTCGATGTCGTCCATCAGCTGGTGGTTCAGCGCGTTCCGCTTCTCCGAGCGGTTCATCGTGATCCGCGCGACCCCGCCCTCCGCCGTATAAAGGACCGTTTGTAGCTCCATGCCGAACCTCCTGCGTTGGGCCGCAGTATACCCGCGCGGCGAAGCGCCGGAGGTTCGGACGCGGGACGGCAGCCTCCCCCCGCGCTACGCTAACCGCATGACCGACGGCAACGGATGGCGCCTCCGCCTCGCCCACCTCTATCCCGACGTGATGAACATCTACGGGGACCGCGGCAACGTCATCGCCCTGCGTTACCGCTGCGAGGCCCGGGGCATCGCCCTCGAGGTCGCCGACATCAACATCGGCGACCCGTTCGACCCGGCGGCCTTCGACCTCGTGATCGTTGGCGGCGGCCAGGACCGCGAGCAGCGCCGCATCGCCGATGACCTGGTCGCGAAGGGCCCCGCCCTGCGCGAAGCGATCGACGACGGCCTCCCCGCCCTCGCCATTTGCGGGGGCTTCCAGCTCTTCGGCCACCGCTACATCGACCACGATGGCGGTGTCATCCCCGGTATCGGCGTCTTCGATCTCGAAACGCGCCACCCCGGCCCCCGCGCCGACCGTTGCGTCGGCGATGTCGTCGTGGCGACGGATGGGGGCGAAGTCGTCGGCTTCGAGAATCACGGCGGCCGCACGTACCTCGCGCCCGGGCAGAAGCCGTTCGGCCTCGTCGTTCGCGGCTTTGGCAACAACGCGGAGGACGGCGGCGAAGGCGCGCGCTACCGGAACGCCATCGGCACCTACCTCCACGGCAGCCTGTTGCCCAAGAACCCCGCGCTCGCGGACGAACTGATCCTCAACGCCCTCCGCCGCAAGTACGGCGAGGGCGTCACCCTCCCGCCGCTCGACGACACGGTTGAAGCCAGCGCCCACGCTTCGGCCAGCGGCGTCGCGGCCCGGCGCAGCCGCGCTCCGGGGTAAGGGGAGGCGGAGCGGACCACGCGCAGAAGACGCGCAAACGGGGCACCCTAAGGTGCCCCGTTTCCCGGTGGTGTTGGGGATGTTCGCCCCGCTATGGCACGGTCGAGTTGTAGAGTGCGCCGCCGTCAACGGGCCCGCAAAAAAAGAAAGAAGCGCCCGGGTTACGGGCGCTTCTCTGGCAAAGGGGTCTTTGCGGAAAGGAGGCGAGGTGCTTACTGCTTCCCGTGGGGCTCGCAGAAGGTGGCAACCCAAAGCGCGCGCTCCGCACCGACATCGCCGCCGGGGAACGACTGCTTGATGTCCATGTTCTCCGGGAAGAACGAGCTGGAGGCGTAGAAGGACCGGTCCTGGCCCCAACACGCGTTGCCATTCGCATTGGGGTTGTTGACTACAGCGCCAGGGGCGGCCGCGAAGGCCGCGCCGATGCTGGAAAGTGCGATTGCTGAGCCGAATGCGACGGCCATGATCTTGAGACGCATGAATGTCCTCCTGGGACGGTGTGATTCCGGTGCCGCCCGGACAATGGATGATTGGGCGCTGCTGGCCAAGATGTCAGACCGAGCCGATTGTTGGCTCTTGTCGCCCTTGAACTCGGTCGCGGTTGGCGCGACCGGGCGTCCGAAGAAGGGCCGACCTCCACCCATACACCACCTCCATCCGGTAGGCCCCTACGTCCTTAGTACCGCGCCGCAGAGATGGGTATCTGAATCAGGCGGCATCGGGTAGCGCC
>CAZQCR010000002.1:0-40174 GCA_964591745.1 uncultured Anaerolineaceae bacterium | reverse complement strand
GAGAAAGATCGGCATCGAGGACGCCAGCGGCAAATACACACCCACGGCGAACGCGAACGGCACTGCCACCATTACGATCACCCTGAGCGATAATGGGCTAAGTGGTGGCGGCAACGTGAACACGTCGGCCTCGCAGAACTTCGTGATCAACGTCACGGCCGTGAACGACGAGCCGAGCTTCACCAAGGGCGCCGACGAGACCGTGAACGAAGACCCGGGCGCCCAGACCGTCCTCAACTGGGCGACGGCGATCAGCGACGGTGATCCCGAGGTCGCCCAGGTGCTGACGTTCAACATCACGGGCAACACGAACACGGCGCTGTTCGCGGCCGGGCCAGCCGTCAGCGCGACTGGAACGCTGACCTACACGCCCGCTGCCAACGCCAACGGCACTGCGACCATCACGCTCACCCTCTCCGATGACGGGGGCACAACCAGCGGCGGCGTGGACACCTCGCCGGGCCAGACCTTCACCATCACGGTGACGGCCATCAACGACCCGCCGTCACTCCCGGCGAGCCCGGCCTTCGCGGCGACCGGCAACGTGCCGATCAACGTGCCGGTCGGCTCCGGCCTGCTCGTCGGCGTTACCGATGTCGAAGGGACGACGCTGACCGCGACGGCGACGGCGGAGCCGGTGGCGTCATCCCAGGGCGGTGGCTCGGCGGTCATCGCCGCCGATGGCAGCTTCACCTATACCTCGGCGGCCGGGTACACGGGCGCCGATAGCTTCAGCTACGAAGTCTGCGATGCCGGGCTGCCGCTGCCCTCCGCCTGTTCCAGCGGCACCGTGAACATCACGGTCAGCGGCATGCTCTGGTTTGTGAACGAAAACGCCGTCGTCGCCGGCGATGGCCGCCTGAGTAGCCCGTTCACCAGCCTTGCCCTCTTCCAGGCCGTCAACGACGGCCTCGGCCTCCATCCCACGGCGAACCAGACGGTCTTCCTCTACGAGACGCCTGCGGGCACGGATTACGTCGGCCCCGTGACCCTGCTCAACGGCCAGAAGCTGATCGGCCAGGACGCAGTCGCCAGCCTGGCCAGCATCGCCGGGATTACGCTCGCGCCCTTCAGCTCCAGCCTGCCTGTGACCGACAGCGCCAACGCCGACTTCGTGAACATCACCAGTGCCGGGGTCGCTGGCGCCGGGATCAGCGTTTTCGTGACCAACGGCGACAACACGATTCGCGGCCTTACCCTCGGCTCCGCGACCACGGTTGCCCTCTCCGGGCTGAACTTCGGCACGCTCACGGTTGCCGATACGACGATCAACAACCCCAGCGGCCCGGCCCTGAGCCTGACCACCGGCACGCTGAACGCGACCTTCGCGAGCATCACCTCCGGCGGCGGGACGAACAACATCGTCCTCCTCACCGTCGGCGGCACGTCGACCCTCGGGACCGGCGCGCTGAGCGGCGCGACAACGGCCGCATTCCAGGTTGGCGACGCCACCGGCGGTACCGGCGGCTCGGGCAGCTTCACCTACAGCGGGACGATCACGGCCACGGCGGGCCGCCTCGTCCACATCGAGAACAAGACCAGCGGCGGCGTCACCCTTTCCGGGAACCTGAGCAGCACCGGCACAAGCACGGGCATCTTCGTTGATGACAACACAACCGCGGGCACGATTCTCTTTAGCGGGGCGACGAAGACGCTGACCACCGGCGCCAGCGCCGCCGTCACGCTCACCAACAACGACAACACGACGATCACGTTCAGCAACGGCGGCCTGGCGATCACGACGACCGCAGGCGCCGGCTTCAACGCCACCGGCGGCGCGGCGGCCATCAACGTCACCGGGACGGGCAACACCATCGCCTCCACCACCGGCACCGCCCTCAACGTCGAGAGTAGCGCCATCGGCGCCAGCGGCCTCACCTTCCAGAGCATCAGCGCCAACGGCGGCGCCAATGGCATCGTCCTCGACACCACGGGCGCCAACGGCGGCCTTACGGTGACCGGGACCGGGAGCGCGGGGACGGGCGGGACGATTCAAAGCACCACGAGCGATGGCATCCTCTTCAGCAGTACCCAGGCCGTTAGCCTCTCTTGGATGAACATCCAGAACACCAACGAGGACGGAATTTTCGGAACGACCGTGACCGGATTGAACCTCACTGGTCTAAGCATCACCGGCAGTGGCGACGACTCCGAGGATGTTGGCATCCGCGTCAACAACCTTTTCGGAAGCGCTACGTGGACCAACCTCACGGTAACCGGATCGGAACTCGCCAACGTCTGGGTCAACAACGACACGGGGACCCTGGACGCCTTCAGCATCTCGGGTGGGAGCTACGGCAGTCTTGGCGCGGCCTTTGGAGGCAACTCGATCCTGGTGTCGTTGTTCGGCGACGCTGTCCTGACTTCGGGATTGATCGATGGCGCGACCATCGCCAACAACGGGCTGGCGCGCGGCCTGACGGTACAGGCCCAGTTCACAGTCGGCGTGGGCAGTAGCCGGATCGGCGACCTTCCACCGGGCACAACGAACGCGTTCACCGTGCAGAACAACACATTCACCAGCAATGGACTCCATGTGAGCTTCGAGCAGAGCGGGTCGGCGCACCTCGCGTTCAAGATGGTAAACAACAACATGCAGTTCGCGGATCCACTGCATGCTATCAACGCCGCCTCGTCGTCCCAGGCGACGGGAGGGACGATGCGTGGCCGCATCCAGGGGAACACCATCGGCGCCGCCGCGAACGCCAGCTCCGGCGCCAAGGGCAACGCCATCCGCATCTTCCTCCAGGGCCGGACGGTGGGGACCTTCCTGATCGACAGCAATATCATCCGGCAGGTGTGGCTGGCCGGAAACGGCGCGCGCGCGATGGAACTGTCCTTCCTCGGCCCGACTGTGGCCGGCCATCCGATTACCCAGAGCGACATCACGATCTCGAACAACGATGTGGACACGATGGCGCCCGCCTCGTCGTTCCCGCTCGCGGCCATCTATCTCGTCGCCGACAACCAGGGCAGTCCAGCGAGGGTCCGTGCGCAGATCACTGGCAACAATGCCCGGAACAGTGTGGCTGGCGGCTCCTGGGACTATCCCACGTTCGATGGCAACGGCGCGCACCTCATTTTCCGCGAAGAACTCGCGGGCTCCGAAGGCCAGCTCGTCGATACCGGAGCAGCCAGCGCTAACGCCCTGGCCGAGCTGCAAAGCGCGAACCCCGCGACGTCTTCCACGCAGGTCTACGAAAGCGGTATCGCCTTGATCGCCGGTCCGATCACTACCCCTCCCTAGATCGCCTTCGCTGGCCAGGTAGCGGAGGCCGCCGCGCCGCGCTCTCCGCGACCATCGTCCTGCCGGTCTCTATGATGCGCTCCCATCGCGCGGCCCTTTCGCCGCGATGGAGGAACCATGGCTGACTACGATAACGTGCTGGTCGAGGTCGAAGATTCCGGTGTTGCGACCATTACCCTGAACCGCCCCGAGAAGCTCAACGCCATCAGCGAGGGCCTGCGCCGCGACCTCGAAGCGGCCCTCCGTGAGCTCAAGCCGGGCGACGCCGTCCGCGTCATCCGCCTGAAGGCCGCGGGCCGCGCCTTCTGCGCCGGCTACGACCTCACCCCCGGCCAGCGCCGTCCCCCGGCGGGCCACGACAACGTCGGCGAGCGCGCCTGGGAGCTCGGCGAGTCCCGCGTCGCCCTCGACCGCGAGGGCCTGCGCGAGTCCGTCGAACGCTGGCTCTGGATGTGGTCCTACCGCAAGCCGATCGTCGCCCAGGTCCAGGGCTACTGCCTGGCCGGCGGCGGCGAGGTCATCGGCGCCTGCGACATCGTCTTCGCCGCCGAGAACGCGACCTTCGGCCATCCCGCCGCCCGCGCCCTCGGCATCCCCCCGACGCTCGGCATGTGGCCGGCGAAGATCGGCATGCTCAAGACCAAGGAGCTGCTCTTTACCGGCGACACCATCCCAGCGGTCGAGGCGGAGCGTATCGGCATGATCAACCGCGTCTACCCCAACGACCGCCTGGATGAGGAGACGCTCAACTTCTGCCGCCGCGTCGCGAAGGTCCCACTCGACGCCCTCAGCGTCCACAAGCACGTGACGAACCGCTGGTTCGAAATCGCCGGCCTCCGCACCGCCGCCGCCGAAGGCGCCGAGTTCGACGCCATCTACCACGAGACGCCCTCCTTCGGGCAGTTCGGCCGGATCGCCAGCGAACGCGGCCTCAAATCCGCCCTCGCCTGGCGCGACGAGCCCTTCGGCGACGGCCACGGCGCAAAGAAGTAGCCGCCGGCAGCCTGGGCTACCGGCGGCTACTCATGGCTTTCGCCCGCGCTACTGGACGGTGAACGGGTGGTCGGTCAGCGTCTGATTGCCGTTGGCATCCACGGCCAGCACTTCGACGTGGTAGCCGCCCGGCAACAGGAACTCCGCCGGGATGTCGATGCTCGTCGCCGTCGGTGGAAGGTCCGCGCTGAAGACGCGCTTCGGGCTGTTGGCGACAACGATGACTTCGTACGCGGCGACGACCACACCGGCGGGCGTCGTGACCGGCTCCCACTCGACGCGGAGAGACGGGCCGTTGATGACCGCGTCTTCGCCGGGGAAGTTGATGACCGGCCCATCCGGCACGCGGTGCGAGAGAACGTAGCTGCCCGTCAGCCGCTCGCCCTTGATCGTGAGGCCGCGGAACGCATAGCGGCCCTCCGGGAAGAGCTTCTTGAACTCCGCGAAGGGGAAGATGTTGAAGGGCGGCTCGCTGCTCTCCGAGAAGAGTTCGGTGAGGCCGTAGTTCCGGATCACCAGGCCCGCGTCGAAGTCGACGACGACGCGGCCGCGGGGGTCGGTGATGGTCACCTCCCGCCAGGCCGGGGCGTCGATGAAGAACTGGAGACCCGCGTCCCCATCCGTGCTGTTGTATTCGATCTTGAGCCGGGCGTCGGAGAAGGGCACCGGCGCGACCCCGGCATCGGCGCCGCGGATGGCGAATGGTGTGATGGAGGCCGTCGCAACGGCAAGGGTGAGGGCGGCGGCGATGAACCGGCGCGAACGGATGATGGCGAACATGGTCTGCTCCTCTGGTGTGTTCACCGGGCGGCGCCACCCGGCGTCTGTAGTTATGCCGAATGGCGCCTGAACGGTGGCTGAAGCGCCTGAACGGCCGCTGAACCGCCACGACGCACCTCCCTCCCTCGCCCTCCCCAACCTTTGCGTCTCTGCGTCCAATCCCCCGGACGCTGTTACCCCGCCCCGGCCTACAATGCCGCCTCGGAGGTGACCCATGGCTGAGTTCGAACACATCCTCTACGACGTGAAAGACGGCATCGCGACCGTCACCATGAACCGTCCCGAGGCGATCAACGGCATGACCACGCGCATGCTCGGCGAGACCTATGAGGCGCTCCTCGGCGCCTCCCGCGACGCCAGCGTGAAGGTCGTCGTCCTCACCGGCGCGGGCAAGGCCTTCTGCCCCGGCGCCGACCTCAAGGCCGCGACCTCGGGCACGCTCGCGGGCACATACGAGGGCCGCCCCGAGCACTATCGCGTCGCCGTGTTGCTCCACGAGATGCCCGCGCTCAGCATCGCCCAGATCAACGGCGCCTGCGCCGGCGCGGGCTTCAGCTGGGCCTGCGGCGCTGACATTCGCGTCGCCTCGCGCTCGGCCATCTTCCGGACGGCGTTCCTGAACGTCGCCGTCGCTGGCGATATGGGCATCCCCTGGAGCCTCCCCCGCCTCGTCGGGGCGGCCAAGGCCCGCGAACTCTCCTTCCTCTGCGAGAAGTTCACCGCCGAGGAAGCGCTCCGCATCGGCTTCGTCGCGAAGGTCTGGGACGACGACACCTTTCGCGCCGAAGCCGACGCCCTTACCCGCAGGCTCGCCGACTCGGCCCCCCTCGCCCTCCGTGCGACCAAGGCCCACTACGTCTCCGCCGAACGGATGTCCTTCCAGGACTACGTCGACCTCGAGACCCGCGACCACGAAATCATCATGCGCTCAGAAGACACGTCCGAGGCGTTCCGCGCCTTCGTCGAGAAGCGCACGGCGACCTACAAGGGCCGGTAGCCGAGCCGTTGGCCACCCGGCGTCCGTTGTATGATGAAACGGAGGGACGACCAATGCGAGACGGCTTTACGGCGGTGCTTCAGCAACAGGGCAACTGGTGGATTGGCTGGATCGCGGAGTTCCCCGGAGTGAACTGCCAGGAGGCCACCCGTGAGGATCTCCTGGCGAGCCTCACTTCGGCGCTCGACGAGGCACTGGAGATGAATCGCGAGGAGGCGCGCTCGTCCGTGGTCGGTCCCTTTGAAGAGATCCCCATCACGACATGAGCCGGCGGGACCTGATCGCCCATCTTCGCCGCCATGGTTGTGAGTTCGTCCGCGAAGGCGCCAACCATTCATGGTGGCAGAACCCGGCTACGAACAGGCGCTCGACGGTTCCCCGCCATTCCGAGATCGAAGACCTCTTGGCCCGCAAGATCTGCCGCGACCTCGGGATAGCCGAACCCAACGAGCGCCCACCGCGCCGTTCGCGTTGAACCCGACGAGCGGTACTGACTGGCTCGCGCGCACCTCTCTGAGGGAATCCGACGGATACCGTCCCTACCTCCCAGCCGCCGCCAATCGCCCCGCCCCGACGCCACGGGCCACCGGCTACTGACCACTGGCTTCTCACCACCGATCACCCGCTATACTTCACGCCACACAAATCATCCGGAGGCTTCTTCATGAAGGTTGGCGTCACGCTCTTCGCCCAGAACTACACCGATTGGGACCGTTATCAGTCCGGCGCCTTCGACCGCCGCCCCATGGTCAGCGACCCCCAGGTCTACGAAGAAGAGATGGCCATCGGCGACATGGTCGAGGAGCTCGGCTTCGACAGCCTTTGGACCGTCGAGCACCACTTCACGCCGTACACCATGGTCCCCGACCCGGTACAGATGCTCACCTACTTCGCCGGCCGGACGAAGCGCATCGACTTCGGCACGATGGTCATCGTCCTCCCCTGGCACGACCCCGTGCAGACGGCCGAGAAGATCTCCATGCTCGACAACATGCTCCGCGGCCGGAAAGTTACGCTCGGCTTCGGGCGGGGCGCCGGCCGGGTCGAGTTCGAAGGGCTGCGCGTGCCGATGGGCGAATCGCGCGAACGCTTCCTCGAAGCGCTCGCCGTCGTCCGCTCGGCCCTCACCAACGAGCGCTTCTCCTTCGAAGGCAAACACTACCAGGTGCCCGAGACCAGCCTGCGCCCGCAGCCGCGTTCCGATGACCTCACGGAGCGGATGTACTGCGCCTGGGGCACACCATCGTCGATGCCCATGGCCGCGAACTCCGGCCTCGGCGCCCTCTTCATCCCCCAGAAGAGCTGGGAGGAGTACGCCGAGGACATGACGGGCTTCAACGGCGTCCGCGCCGAGCACGGCTGGTCGCCGATGAAGCCGATCGTCGCTGTCTGGGTCTACTGCCACGAAGATGAGAAGACGGCCTGGGAAGACGGCCTGGAGTACATGGGCAACTACTCCGACAGTGCCGGCCGCCACTACGAATTCGGCGATTCCGAGCACTTCCGCGAGACCAAGGGCTACGAGCACTACGCCCAGATGTCCGAGGCCGCCAAGGGCGTCGATCCTGCCCTGGCCCGTGCCGGGTTCACGAACTCCCAGGTCTGGGGCACCCCGGAGATGTGTATCGAAAAGCTGGCGAAAATCCGCGAACTGGTCGACGCCGAGCAGTTCGTCCTCGTCTTCAAGTACGGCGGTATTCCCCAGGAAAAGGCGGCCGCGAGCATGCAGCTCTTCGCCGAGAAGTGTCTGACGCAGGTCCAGGCGCTGGGCTAGACCCCGGATAGCCCTGGTGCCGGCCGGGTCCGAGGGCGACGCCGCCACCGACTGTCCGTACGCCTGCCCGTGCGCTTGTCATCGGGTGTGCCGGGGCGCAGAACTCGGGTGGCCGGGAGGTGACGCCAGTTGGACGGCTTACGCACGCTGCTTGATGAGCCCAAGGTTGTCGCGGTGATCACGGGCTACGCTGCGGCTATCGATACGCCTGACTGGGAGGCGCTCCGCTCGTGTTTCAAATCGCGTGACGCACATGGCCTTTGGAGCTGGCCCGCACCACTGTATGGGCGCCCACTTGCGCGGCGCGAGCTGCTCTGGGCGTTCATCGCGGCGGCGGAGCGCTTCGACGAGATCGGGTTCCAGCCGGGCAAGAACGATTTCGCGCACCACCCGAGTCTGCTGCTGCGGGGGTTAAAGGCGCTCCACATCGGCTTCACGAAGGCGGCCGGCTAGCCAGGCGAGGTCTTCGAAGTGGCGTTGGCCCGGCAACGGTGATCGTGCCAAACTGGCGCTCGTGATCCACCGCTGTCCGCCCGCGGGTCCGGCGCGGGACCCGGCAGCGTCACTCCGCGGTGACCGCCCGCGTCCGCCGTTCGCGCCTCTCCTTGCCTACCTCATCGCGGGTCGTGCTCGCGGCCAGTTCAGCGACCGGCGTCCGCTCCCCCCAGCCGGGCCCGGCTGGTGTATGGTACCGATGGTGCCGTTCGAATCGGGCGGGGATTTCTTGGCCGACCGGCCCAGGAACGGCGACGACAGACCGATGACGAACGAACGGGGGCAACAGCGGCAATGGTCAGAGCAGAGCTGATTCGCCGGAGCGCGGAGCTGCAGCGGACGCCGATAGTGGCGCGAATCGCGGCGATGCGGGAGACCTTCGTGGCGGCCGGTAACGAGGCCCAGCAGCTGCGGCACCTGCCGGCGTGGGCATCGAAGGAGTTCGCGACCCATGGGCTCTACCGGTTCGCTCTTCCCCGGGAGCTTGGCGGCGAGGACACGACGGCCCGCGAACAGATCGAGACGGTCGAGGCCGTTTCGGCTATCGACGGTTCTGTTGGCTGGTGTGTGCACATCAATTCGGAGATCAACAGCCTGGCAATCCGCCAGATGGAACCTGACGTCGCCCAGGAGATCTACGACGACTGGGATGTCGTGATGTGCGCTGGCGTGGGGCCGGGACTGCAGCACGCGCGGGCGAGGCGGGAAGGCGACGGATGGCGGCTCTGGTGCCAGGGCGCATTCGGAAGCGGCTGTCACAACGCCACCTGGACGCTCGTGCATACGCAGTCCGTGGGTGTGCCGGATGAGAGCGGCGGGTCCTCAGAGCGGGCCTTCCTCATTCCCCGTGGGGATTTCGAAATCGTCGATACCTGGGACACGGCCGGCCTGCGGGGCTCGGGGAGCCATGACGTCCGCGTTGATGGCGCGTTCATCCCCGAACGCTACACGTTGCCCAAAGATCTCTTCGGCCCCTGCCTGCACTACGCGAACCCGACCTTCCGGAACGCGACGCAGGCGCACTACAACAAGGCCGCGGTGGCCCTCGGCATCTGCCGGGGCGCGATTGACGAGTTTACGCGGCTGGCGCAGGAGAAGACGCCCTGGGGTTCGGGCGCGTTGCTGGCGGACCAGCCGGAAGCGCAGTACCGGGTGGCCGAAGCGGAGGCTACGGTGCGAGCGGCGCGTGCGTTCCTGCTCCAAGCGCAGGAAGAGCTCGAAGGGCACCTCGGCCCGCTACCCTCGCAGGGCGGCCGGGCCCGGCCCGATGCGGAGTACGTGAGGAACGCCTTCCTCGCCTGCACGTTCGCCGCGCAGACCAGCCGCCACATCGTCGATGTCATCCACAACACCTCCGGGACCACGGGCAGCCGGATGGATAGTCCGCTCGAACGGAAACTGCGGGACGCCCACCAGGCGGCGGCGCATGCTGCCATCTCCTACCGCAACTACGGAATGATGGGCAAGGCGTTCTTCGGCGGTGAAGCGGCTGGCTCGCCCCCGCCCGATCCCCGCGGCTAAGCTCCGCCCGGATCGCGATGCAGGCACCTTGACGAACACAGAACAGGTGTTCTAGTCTTCTGGAACCTTACTCCCGGAGCTGCGGCCATGCGCACATTCCTCGCTCATGTCGAAATCAAGATCCGCCCCGAAAACCTCCCGTTCTACAAGGAGTTCATGGCCTTCGCCGGCTGGCCAGTCCTCCACGAAGACGCGACGATCCTCGGCGTCGGCGGGGTCGGCGGCACGTGGAACGACAGCGTCTGGTTCTCTGCCCATGCCAATGATGCGGCGAACGACTACGACGGAGTCGGCATGAACCACCTCAGTATCGGCGCCGAGTCGATCGCGGATGTCGATGAGGTCGTGGCCTGGCTCGGCACCAGGGGGATCCCTGCCCTCTTCGAGACGCCCCGCCACCGCCCCGAGTTCGCGGCCGGCCCGGACCAGACCTACTACCAGGTGATGTTCGAAACACCTGACCGCGTGCTCTTCGAAGTCGTCTACACCGGACCGAAGTAACCGCCCGACCGCCACGGCGAGTGAGCCGATGGTCCGCGCTGCGCCAGCGCGAGCAGCGCGGACTAGCTTTCGCCTCCGTCCTTGGCGTTCTTGGCGACTTGGCGATGAACTCGCCCGCTACCTGTCCATAACGTCCGCCTGTGGCACAATGCGGGCTCACATAACGGAGCTACGCAATGATCATTCACATGGCTGAGGGGGCTACCCCAGAGCAAACACAGCGTGTCGTCGAACGGATCCTCCACGATTACGGCCTTCGCTGCGAGACCATCGTCAGCGACACCACCGTCATCGGCGTCAAGGGCATCGCCAGCGTTATCGACGAAGGCCGCATCTCTGAGATGGACGGCGTCGACCGCATCATCCGGATCACCGAGAAGTACAAGGACGCCAGCCGCAAGTTCCACCACGAAGACACGGTCATCGCCGTCGGGGGAACCCGCATCGGTGGCACGAACCTGACCGTTATGGGCGGCCCCTGCGCGATCGAGTCCGAACAACAGTCGCTCGATTCGGCGCGGATGGCGAAGCGAGCCGGCTGCGACGTGATCCGCGCATTCGTCGATAAATCGCGGACCAGCCCGTACGACTACCGCGGCCTCGAGATCGGCAAGGGCCTTGAGATAGCCGCCGCCATGAAGGCCGACACCGGCCTCCCCATCGTCAGCGAACTGATCGACCTTCGCCACCTCGACGCCTTCCTCAAGGCGGGCGTCGACATCCTTCAGGTGGGCGCCCGCAGTGCGCAGTACTCGCCGCTCCTCGAAGAGCTTTCGCGCGTCGATACGCCCGTCGTCCTCAAGCACGGCATGGGTAACGACTTGAACGAGTGGCTCTGCGCAGCCGCCTTCATCATGTCGGGGCTGGACCGCGAAGGCCGGGCCATCGGCCACGGCAACCGCAACGTCATCCTCTGCTACCGCGGCATCAAGTCGTTCGAATCCGAGACGCGCTTCGGAGCCGACGTTTCGATGATCCCGCTCGTCCGTCAGAGGTCGCACTTGCCCCTGCTCGCCGACCCGAGCCACAGCTCCGGCGACCGCAAGCTCGTGGAAAGGGTGGCCTACGGCTTTGTCGCGGCCGGCGCCAATGGCATCGAGTTCGACATCCACTCGAATCCCTCGGAGGCGCTGTGCGACGGCAAACAGGCCGTCAACGAACCGGATGCCACGCGCATCGTGCGGAACATCCGCCAGATTCACGCCATGCTCGCCGAGGTTGGCTACGAGACCGGCGGATCGTTGCCGGTCGCCGCGGCGAAGTGAGCGGGCGTCCCGGGCCTACGTTCTTCGCTGCCCGAAACCGACCAGTACCTGCCGAAAAGGGGAAGCCATGACCGCCAAGGACGACGACATCGCCAGGCTCGAGAACGGCTATGCCGGCTTTCGAGCCCGGATCGCCGGGCTACCGGCAGATGCCTACGCCGAGGACTGGCTAGGCCAGTGGAACCTGGCCCAGCTCCTCGCCCACATGTCTGGCTGGTTCGCGGCGATGACCACGGCGCTCGAGCGCGTGGGTCGGGGCGAACGCCCCGTGCCCGAAGGCACGGACTATAACGACAGCGACGCCTGGAACGAGCGGTTCACCGCCGACGCTCAGCCCGGGCCGAATTCGTTGGAGGGCTGGGACGCCCCATTCCGGGCCTACGCGGCCGCCGCCCGCGCCCTCTCGGAGGACCTCTTCGGCGAAAAAGATGGCAAGCCCCGGATCGGGAGCCGGTTGCTGGATGGAGCCGGCATCCACCATTTCGCGGAACACGGCCCGCAGGTAGACGCCTGGCTGGCCTCCCGGCGATGAGCTGTGCCGAGAGATTTGGAAGGGGCTACGAATGACCGCTAAAGCCGCTGCGTTCAGCGATGTCGAAGCCTCGTACGTCGCGTTCCGTGACCTCATCACCATGCTCCCGGATTCAGCCTACGCGGAGACCGTCGCGGGGGAATGGGACCTCGCCCGAATCCTCGCCCACATGGCCGGGTGGTATCGCGAGCTCTCGCCCGAATTCGCCCGGATCGTCGCCGGGGCAGCGACACCGCCCACCGCCTGGGCGGACGTCGACGCCTGGAACGCCCGCTTCGCCGCTAAGGCGAAACACGGTATGGCGGCCCTGGATGACTTCGACGAAGCCTTCCACGAGTTCTACGCGGCAGCCAAGGGCACGCCGGACGAAGCCTTCGAGCCAGGAGCGGATGGCGCACCCACGGGCGCCATGAGTCTCTTCCACGGCCTTTCGCTTGGCCACACGGCCGGCCACCAGGCGGAGATCGAGGCCTGGCTCGCCCGGCGCTAAGCCGATGACCCGGTGCGTGGGACGCGTCCCTCACACATAATGTCAGGAGCGACGGTCCTTACGGGCCGACGCGGCGTCGCCCCGACGTGCGCCGCCAACGGATAGGCCTCTTGGAGATACCCCTCTTCCCACTGCGCACGGTGCTCTTCCCGGGGATGCCGCTGCCTCTGCAGATCTTTGAGCCACGCTACCGGGTCATGACGAAGGAGCTCCTCGAAAGCGGTGGTGTGTTCGGCGTCCTCCTCATCCGCGAAGGGAGCGAGGTGGGCGGCGGCGGGACCCCCCACAGCGTCGGGACGACGGCTCGCATCGAAGAGTGCGAGGAGCTGCCGAACGGTCGGTACGCGATCACAGCGCGGGGAAAACGCCGCTTCCGGATGATCCGGATGCTGCCCGCCCGGCCCTACCCCTTTGGCGAGATCGAGTACATCGAGGACAGCCGCTGGGAGGAGAACGCAGGCCTTACCCGCGCGGTTGAGACGGTGAGAACAACGTTCCCTGCATACTTCCGCATGGCCCTTTCGCTCTCCGACCAGTGGGCCCGCGGGATGAAGCTGCCGCTCCCGCCACACGAACTGGTGAACTTCCTCGCCCCCTGGATCCAGGTCGACGAGGCCGTCAAACAGCGGCTCCTGGAGATAGAACCCGCCGCCGAGCGGGTGGCCCAGCTCGCCGAGGTGCTCGACGATCTCCTCACCCGGACGCACGAAGAAGTGATGGAGCACCGCCGGCGTAAGTGGGCCGGCCTCGGCGCCAGCAACTAGCGCCCCGTCGTAGTCGCGACCCACAGTGGTCGCGGGCCGCTTACCATCCTCAGTACGCTCACCCTCGGCTCGCACACCCGAGGCGAAGCCCGACCGTTCACGTCAGCGCCAGCATCCGTTCCAGCGCCACCAACGACCACTCCCGCGTCTTCGCATCGACCCGGATCTCGTTGACGACATGTCCCGCGATCAGTCCTTCAAGCACCCAGGCGATGTAGGCCGGGTGGATCCGGTACATCGTGCTGCAAGGGCAAACCACCGGATCGAGGCAGAAGACGGTCTTGTCGGGATTCTCGCGGGCCAGGCGGCTCACGAGGTTGATCTCCGTACCAACCGCCCAGGTGGTCCCCGCGGGAGCTTCGCTCACAACACGGATGATCTTCTCCGTCGAACCGGAATCGTCCGCGGCTTGCACCACCTCCCACTTCGTCTCCGGATGAACGATCACGTTGACCCCAGGATGGTCCTTCCGGGCCTTCTCGATCTGTTCGACCGAGAAGCGCTGGTGCGTGCTGCAATGGCCCTGCCAGAGGATCACCTTCGCCTTGCGGATCTGCTCCGGAGTGAGGCCGCCATCGGGCTTGCGCCAGTTCCAGAGGACCATCTCGTCCAGCGGGATGCCCATTTCGAAGCCGGTGTTCCGTCCCAGGTGCTGGTCCGGGAAGAAGAGGATCTTGTCGCCGCGCTCGAACGCCCAGCGGAACGTCTTCGCTGCGTTGCTCGAGGTGCAGACGACGCCACCGTTTTCGCCTGTGAACGCCTTCAAGGTGGCCGCGCTGTTCATATAGGTGATCGGCACGACGCGGGCCGAATCGCCCAGCACTTCGTGAATCGCCTCCCAGGCCCCGTAGACGTCGACGGGGTCGGCCATATCGGCCATCGAGCAGCCGGCGGCCATGTTCGGGAGCATCACCCGGACGGACTCCGGCGTGAGAATATCCGCCGATTCGGCCATGAAGTGCACACCGCAGAAGAGTACGTATTCGGCCTCAGATTGGGCTGCGGCGTGCTGGGCGAGCTTGAAGCTATCGCCCGTGAAGTCCGCGTACTTGATCACTTCGTCGCGCTGGTAGTGGTGCCCCAGGATCACGAGCCGCTTGCCCAGGTAGGCCCGGGCATCGCGAATGCGCCGGTCGAGCTCTTCCGGCGAGACGTTCAGGTACTCGCGCGGGATATCCTGCTGCCAGCTGATGAACGCCTTCTCCTCCACCAGCGGAACGGGCTTGAGGACATCCGTCGGGCAGGTGTCAGGGTCCGTGTAAAGGGCGAGTAGTTCTTCCTGGCGGCTGGCGAGCAGTGCGGTGGTCATGGCCCCTCCGATTCGGACTTAGTGTCACTGTGACACTAAGTCCATCGCCCTTCCACCATGCCATCGCCCGGAGTTCGTGTCAACCCGACACTAAGTCGGAGAAACACCTGCTGTTCCCCGTTTTTTCACCGTGGGGATGGCGAAATCGGGTGCGTGAGCCGATGTCTTGATCGAGGGCATTGGCGTGACAGCCGCGCGCGGCGAGCGGTGACACGACGGCCCCGGGGAGCCACGGCCATGCGAAACGACCAGGACTCAAGCGGCGCCGAGAAGCCTTCACGTGACCGGGCACGAACGTCCGAGAGCTCGGCCGTCGAAGAACGCCTGTTGCGCCTTCGCGACCGGCGCGATGGCCACCTCAGCGCACTCCTCGACGACACCGTGGTCTCGTCCCTCGACAGGTCGTCACGGCGCCCGGGACGATGGCGGCTACTGGGGGCGACGATCGGGATCGTCGGCGGGATCTCCATGATCGCGATGGTCTTCGCCAACCAGGGTGACGGCACCGACTCCGCTTCGACGCTCCCGCCGCCCACCGGTGAAGCGCTCCTGACCGGCAACTCGCCGACGTCGACACCCACCGCCTACGCGACCAACGCCCCGGCCGGCTCGACGCAGCAGGCCACCAGGACAGCGACCGCGGCGGCCGAGGGCGCCATCGGCGAATCCGCGCTTGTAGCTGTCACCCCGGCCGACGCGCCAAGAATTGTGACACCCTTCAGGAGCAAGGCCACGCTCAAGGATCGCTTCCGCGCCCCGCGTGGAGATGGCCTCGTCCACTCCGGCGTCGATGTCGTTCCCTCTGGTGGCGGAACGGACGTCATCGGCGCCTGCGACGGAGAGGTCGTCGGAACTGACACCCTAAGCGGGTACGGGCTCTTCCTCGTGGTCGATTGCGGCAACCAGTGGCGGGCGATCTACGCCGGGTTGGAGTTCGTGAAGGTCAAGCGCGGCGATTCGGTAGAGGCAGGCGTCACGCTGCTCGCCAATTTCAAGGAGAGTCTGCACTTCGAGCTTCGTTGGGCGGGCACGCCTGTCGACCCGGAGAAGTACGTCGACTTCACGGCGGCAGGCACGCCCGCGCCCACGGAAACACCCACTCCGGCCGACACGGCCACGCCGACACCGACCACACCGGCCGGTAGTGCGACCGGGGTGCCCGGAGGCGAAACGCCTTCGCCATCCACGCCGACCCCGGCCGGACCAACAGCGACGCCAACGCCCGTCACCCCCACGAAGACGCCAACGCCAACGCCGACAGCGACGCCGAAGCCACCCACTCCGACGCCGACACAGCGGCCAGTCATCCGGTTCTAACGGAGACGCAAAGAAGCCCGGGGTATCCCGGGCTTCTTTGCGTCCGTCCCGGCCTGGCGCTCAGGCGAACGCGGCCATCGTCTCAATGAAGCGGTCGACCCCATCGCGGGCGTCCGGGACGACGGGAAAGAGCACAGCACGGTCGATCCCGAGATCGAGGTAGCGCTGGATCTTCGCTTTACCGCCGGCGACCGACCCGATGACGCTGTGGTCGTCCGCAAAAGCGTCGGGAATGGCGGCGATGGCAGCCGGCCTGTCGCCCGTGGCCCAGAGAGCCGTGATGCGCTCGACGTCGTCACCATAGCCGTCTTCTCGGAAGACCTGCTGGTAGACGGGCGCCATGAAGTAGGTGATCAGTTCGCGCCGGAGGACGTTGGCGATCGCCGCGAAGTCGTCCGTCACCCCGGTCCGGAAGTTGGCGACGATCTCGATCTCGGTACGGGCGCGGCCGCCCCTCGCCAGCCCGCGCTCGATCGCCTCGATGGCCCGTTTCGTGTACCCCGGGGTGGGAAAGTTCAGAATCACGCCGTCCGCGACCTCCCCCGCGAGTTCCAGCATCCGCGTGTTGAGCGCCGCCAGGTAGATCTTCACTGGGTGCCTGGCCGGCCCCCGAAGCTGGGCCCCGCGAATGGTGTAGATGCCCTCCGACTTCACCCGCTCCCCCGCCAGGAGCTTGCGGACGATATCGACGTAGGCCCGGGTGCGCGCGACCGGCTTGTCGAACGGCAGGCCGTGCCAGCCGGTGACGATCGCCGGCGTGCTTGTGCCGAACCCGGCGATCACCGGGCGGTCCGCCAGGTCCGCTATCGAATGGAAGGTGAGCGCTGCCAGGAACGGATCGCGGACGTAGATCGGGAGGATGCCCGTGCCGAGCGTCAGCTTCGTGGTGGCCGCCGCGCAGGCTGCGAGGACGGTCACGCCATCCGGCCCCGCAACCTCCGTCACCCAGCCCGATTCGTACCCAAGCCGCTCGGCTTCGCGGGCGACCTGGACGTGGCGGGCCACGTTCGAGCCCTGGATGCAGACGCCGGAAAAGATCATGTCAGTACTCCCGGCCAGGCGGCCGCGGCGGCTATTCTGGCAGGTGTTGAGCGGTGGCGCCGCCGTCAACCCAGCTCAGGGCCGGGCCCGCCGCTCCAGGCGGCGGCTGAGCAGCCAGCGCGTCATAAAGCGCGAGAAGCCCAGGCCGAGGATGATCGCCGCTACCGCCGTCACAATCGTCAACGGCACGCCGTTCCCGTTCTCCTGGATGATTCCGCCGATCGACCCGGCAAAGACCCCGATAAAGAGCCCGAGGCCGAAGACGAAGAAGACCGGAAAGGTACGCCACCGCCATTCGGGAAGCGGCCGATGGGGCAGGCCCGTGATCGAGCGCTCCTCCGGCTTGCGGGCTGCTTCGGGGCGGGGCGCGTTCCGGGTCCGCTTGCGGCGGTCACGCGTCGGGCTCATGGCTGCTACCTGCCTGCATGAAGTTCGCGGCCGGGTTGGCCGCAGAGGACATCATCGGCTGCGTCAGCCGCTGTGTCTCGCGCTCACGCCGGGATGTTGTAGCGCAATCGGAACGAGACATCGCAGCGCAGGCAGAGCGGCACCACATCGCGCCCTAACAGGTTGCGGAAACCGATCTCGTGCGCACCACACGGTTCGCCGACCTCGCCGGTCCGCGCGTCCGGGAAGTGGAACAACCCGCCGCAATCAGCGCAAACCAGCACGCTGCGGCCGCCGAGCGGCTCCCGGCATTCGCAGCACAGCGCGCGGCTCATTTCGTTGCGAAAGCGACGGCGTCCCGCCGCTCGAAGAGGTAGATACCGCCCGGCGTCTTGCGATGGCGAACAACGCCCCGGTCGGCCGCGGCGGCCAGGCTCGCGGGCGAAACGCCGGCCACGGCGGCCGCTTCATCGAGGTCGAGGATGTCGTCGAGGTTCGCCTCAGGGGCGGCCGGGTTCAGGCAGTTGTCGCAAGCGAACTCCAGGGCCAGGTGCTCTTCGCTGATCCAGACCTGGCCGCAATCGTTGCCAGGGCGATCCGCCCGCTGATTGAGGTGGTACAGGGCGCCACACTGGCCACAGAACGCCTCCATGTGAGCCTCGACGGACTCGGCGCAGACGATGCAGACGGTGACAATTATGGTCATCTGGCCGATTCAACCCCGCGCCCCACGATACGCCAACCTTGACGGTGGAGGGAAGCCGTTTATATGATTAGGAAACCTTAGCATTTCCTGTCCACAGATGGACGGGATGGTGCGTGGCTGGAGGATCTGTGCCGCTGGCTGTCGCTCCCCTGCAGGAAGAGCTCGTCGGGCGGTTGGGCGTCAAGCCTCTGCCCGAACCGTTGCTCGTCGAGGCGCTGACGCATGCGTCGTACCTCAACGAGGCCGACGCCACAGCGACATCCAACGAACGCCTGGAATTCCTGGGAGACGCTTTGCTTGGCATGGTGATCGCGAATGAGCTGTTCCGGCGTTACCCCGCTTCCGGGGAGGGCGAACTCAGCCGGATGCGCGCCGATATCGTCCGCGGACGGACGCTGGCGGCGGCCGCCCGGCGGCTCCGTCTCGGCGAATGCATCGCTCTTGGCAGAGGCGAAGAATCAGCCGGTGGCCGCGATCGCGAACGGAACCTCGCCGGCGCGCTCGAGGCCGTTATCGGCGCCGTCTACATGGCACACGGCTTCCGCTCCGGCCGCACGATGATCGTCCGCCTCCTGGGGCCGGAACTGAAACACCTCCACCGCGAAGGGTCCCACATCGATGCGAAGTCTGGGCTCCAACACATCGTCCAGGCCCGCTGGCACGAACCGCCAGAGTATGTGACGGTTGAGGAGGCGCCCGGCGGCGCAGGCAGGCGGTTCACCGTCGAAGTCCGTGCCGCCGGAACCACCCTCGGGCGGGGCGAGGGCAGTAGCAAGCGCGAGGCGCAGCAGCATGCCGCAAAGCATGCGATGGCGACACTCGCGGCTGATGCCGAGGGTAAGCCATGTATCTGAAGAAACTCTCCATCCAGGGCTTCAAGAGCTTCGCCAACCGGACGACGTTCGAGTACACGGCGGGCGTAACTTCGGTCGTTGGGCCAAACGGTTCGGGCAAGAGCAACGTCGCCGACGCCCTCCGCTGGGTGCTCGGCGAACAGAGCGTCCGCCTCATCCGCGCCCGCAAGCAGGAAGACGTCATCTTCTCCGGCACCAGCGGGCGCGCCGCCGTGGGCATGGCCGAAGTCATCCTCACCCTCGACAACTCCGATCGCTGGCTGCCAGTCGAATTCGCCGATGTCGAGGTCGGTCGCCGCGTCTACCGCAGTGGCGAGTCCGAGTATCTGTTGAACGGCTCGCGGGTGCGCCTCCGCGACATCATCGATCTGCTGATGAAGGGCGATGTCGGCCAGAACAGCTACACGATCATGGGCCAGGGGCTGGTCGATGAAGTCCTGAGCATGAACCCCGAAGAGCGCCGTACCTTCCTTGATGAAGCGGCCGACGTGAAGCGTTTCCGCGTGAAGATCAAAGAGGCCCAGGATCGCCTCGGCGCCACCCGTGAGAACATCGAAAAGGTGACGATCGTCGTCAACGAGATCGAGCCACGCCTTGTCCAGCTCAGCCGCCAGGCAGAGCGGGCGGCCGAGCACAGCCGGCTCTCCGCCGAGCTGGCCGAGCTCCTGCGGGCGTTCTACCTGCACCGTTGGAATGAAGCGCAGAACGCCCTCGTCCGGGCGCGAGCGGCGCTGGACCAGGCTGGAGCGGAGAGCGAGCGCGCATCCCTGCGGGTCACAAGCCTTCGCGAGCAGCTCCGCGCCATGGGCGAGGAGATCCGCAAGCGGCGAGAATCGATCAGCCGCCGCGATTCCCGCCAGGGAGAGATCGAGCAGCGCGTCTCCACGACGGAGCAGGCCATCGCCCTCGATCGAGAACGGCGGAACATGGTCACCGCTCGCCGCGAAGAAGTTCGTCTCGAAGTCGATGTCCTGGAGAGCGAAAAGCTGAGCCTTTCGACGACGGACGTCGATGAGGGCCGGCGTGGCCTGGAGATCGCCCAGGAGATGGAGGCCGCAAGGTCGTTCGTCCAGCAGTGCCGCGAAGGGCTCGAGCTGGCCGAACGCGAGTATGCAGCCGCCCGCAGCCGCGCCCAGGAGCTGCGCGATGGCGCCGAGGCCGACGACCGCCGCATCACGCAGCTCGCCCACGACGTCGAGCGGGCCGAGCTGCGCCTGGCGGACCTGGCCCGTCAGGCGGAGTCCTTCGGTCCCCGCCGCGTACAGCTCCTTGCCGAACTCAGGACCTACGGCCGTGGCTTCGCCGGGGTCCGGGAACGCCTTGTCGAAGCGGAGAGCGTGCTCGAGGGCGCGAGGTTGGCCGCCGACGACGCTCGTGCCCGCCATGCCCGTGTCCAGCAGGAGATCGGCGATTACGAGGTCGCGGCCAGCCAGGACCTGCGCCAGCTCGACCACATGGAGGGCCGCCTGGAGGCGCTCCGCCGCGTACAGGCGGAGCACGACGGGATCGCCGCCGGCACACGCAACGTGCTCGTCATGGGCCAGGCATTGATCGAAGGGGTAGAGCCGGGAAGCCTCGGCGAGCCGCCGGAGATCCACGGCGTCATCGGCCTGCTCTCCCGCCAGCTCAAAGTTCCGGCGGGCCTGGAAGTGGCGATCAACGCGGCCCTCGAGAATCGCCTGCACGCCGTCGTCGTCGAATCGGAAGAGACGGCCCTGAAAGCGATCGAGCTGCTCTTTAAGCGCCGCCACGGCCGCGCCCAGTTCATCGCTCTCGATTCCGTGCGCCAGGGCTTCCCCCTCAACCTCCAGAAGGAGCGCGGCGTCGTCGGCGTCGCGGCCAAACTCGTCCGCGCCGAACCCCAGGTTCGCGGCCTCGTCGATACCCTTCTCGGCAAGGTGATCGTCGTCGAAGACGCGGCCACCGCCCAGCGCGTCGTGCGCCGTGGGCTCGGCAGCGTCGTCACCCTCGACGGTGTGTTCATCGAAAGCGCTGGCGTGCTTTCCGGGGGCGCTACCGGCGCCGACGAAGGCCCCTTCGTCCGGCAGCGCGAGATCGAAGAGCTTCCCCGGCGGATCGCTGAACTGCGCGCCCGGGCCGAGCTTTCTGGCGGCCAACTGGACCAGGGCAGGCAGACGGTCGCCCACCTCCAGGCGGAGCTGCGGGAGGCCGAATCCCGCTACGACGCCGTCCGCAAGAACCTCGATGGCGCTCGTGGCGAGCTGGAACGTGAGCGCGGCCGCCTCCACTGCCTGCGGCGGGAGATGGACGGAATTGGCGGGCGCAGCGCGGATATCGCCCGTGAGAAGGACCGCAACGAACGCCTGGTCAGCCAGTGGCGTGAAGCGGAGATTCCCCTGGTCGGCCGCCGCGATGAGCGCCGGGAGGCCCTCGCCGCAATCGAGGGCGACCTCCGGGAAGCCACCGCCAGGCGTGAGGCGGCCATTCGCGCCGTCTCCGAATCAAGCGGACGCCTTGCCTCCGTCGAGGGCGAACGCCGCGCGCTCCAATCCATGCGCGAGCAGCACGAAAAGGCTATCGAGCGGCTCGAAGGGCAGGCCGCCGCCCGGCGCATGCAAGGCAGGAACCTGGAGCTTGAAGCCAGCGTCATCGATGAACGCCTCGGCAAGCTCGCCCGCGAACTCGAAGCCATCCGCCTCGAACAGACCCGTCACGTCGACGAGGCCTCGCCCGATCGCGATGAACTCCACCGCCAGGAATCCCACGAGCGCGTCCTCCAGGAGGAGTTCGGAGAAGCCCAGGCCGCTCTCCTCCAATCCGACCGCCGGCGGTTAGATCTGGAAAGCGAGTCCTCCCGCGTCGAGGGCCAGATCGAGGTGATGCGCGAAGAGATGTCGCGGGAGGGGCTGACAGCCGATCGCTCGGGCGCTGTCATCACGCTCGACGAGGCGGCCGCCAGGGCCGAGGCATCCTTCGCCCAGGAGCCGGCCCTCCAGGGCGCGGCCGCGATCGATGTCGTGGAGACGCGCCGCCAGATAGATGAGATTCGTCGCCAGATCCGGAAGCTCGGCCCGATCAACGCGGAAGCCCCTGAAGACTATCGGGAAAGCAAGGAGCGCCACGAGTTCCTCACCAGCCAGATGCGCGATCTCGCCGACGCCGAGACCCAGCTCCGCGAGGCGATCGCCCAGCTCAGCATCGAGATCAAGGAACGTTTCGGCGTTACGTTCGAAAAGGTGAACGAGGCCTTCGGGCAGTACTTCACGTCGTTCTTCGGTGGCGGGTCGGCCAGGCTGCTCCTCACCGATCCGGAAAACATCGGCGAGGCCGGCGTCGAAGTCGAGGCGCAGCCCCCGGGCAAGCGCGTCAAAACGTTGAGTCTGCTCTCCGGCGGCGAACGTTCATTGACGGCCGTAGCCCTGCTCTTCGCCCTGCTCAGCGTGAACCCCGCGCCCTTCTGCGTCCTCGACGAGGTCGATGCAGCCCTGGATGAAGCGAACGTTGGCCGCTTCTCAGAGGCATTGAAGAAGCTCGCAGAGAAGACCCAGTTCATCGTCATCACCCACAACCGCCGCACCGTCGAGGTCGCCGACGCCATCTACGGCGTCTCTATGGGCCGCGATGGCGTCTCCAAGGTGCTCTCCCTCCGCCTGGCCGATGTGCCCCAGGCCGAATGATGGCGCCGCCGCGCGTTTTGCCTCTTGCCGGTCGAGCTTCGATCATCGACGGTGAGACGGAGATGAGGGGCGTGCCGCGTGCGGTTCTGGCGTAGAGGCAAGGAGCAGGATGGAGCCGGCGGCGAGCCCGCACCTGTAGCCGAGCCTGGCCTCGGGAACGTCTCGGAATCAGCCCCAGCAGGCTTCGAAGTCACGGACGATGAACGAGCCGAGATCCACGAACAGACGGAAAAGGCCCTCCAGCGCACGCGAAAAGGGCTGTTCGGGCGCATCGCCGGGCTCTTCGAACGGGCCGATTTCGATGACGACCTGTGGGACGATTTGGAGGAGATCCTCGTCGCCTCGGACACGGGACTTGCGACAACCGGGGCCGTGCTCTCCGCCGTCCGGGCGCGCGTGAAAGACGAGGGCGTCAAGCAATCGGCCCGCGTCCGGGAGATCCTTCGCGATGAACTGGTGGCCGTGCTCGAACGGCCCCGCCGCCGCCCGCTCGCCTGGGAGGCGGCGGATCCGCCGAAGCAGCTCGTCATCCTCGTCATCGGCGTGAATGGCGCCGGCAAAACCACCTCGATCGCCAAGCTTTCCCACGCCCTCAAGCGCGATGGAGCAACGGTCATCCTCGGGGCGGCGGATACCTTCCGCGCCGCTGCCGTCGAACAGCTGAAGATCTGGGGCGAACGCGTCGGTGTCCGGGTCATCGCCCATCAGCCCGGCGCCGACCCCGGCGCGGTCGTCTTCGATACCATTACGGCAGCCCAATCCGCTGGCGCGGACTTCGTCATCATCGATACCGCCGGCCGCCTGCATACCAAGACGAACCTCATGGAAGAGCTGAAGAAGATGGACCGAATCATCAAGCGGACCTACCCGGATGGTCCGCACGAGACGATCCTCGTCCTGGACGCCACCACCGGCCAGAACGGCCTGAGCCAGGCCCGGACGTTTGCCGAGGCCGTCGGCGTGACCGCCATCATCCTCGCCAAGCTCGACGGCACGGCCAGGGGCGGGATCGCGTTCGCCATCGCGCACGATCTGGATATCCCCGTTCGTTATATTGGGACGGGCGAGAAGGTCGGGGACCTCGCTCCCTTCGATGCTCGGGAGTTCGTGGACTCCCTGCTCGCGTGAGAGGCGCCGAATGAGTGTGATCGCCTTCTGGGCCGCGGCCATGCTCGTAGGCGGATTGGCCCTGCCGATCGCCTTCGTCCTCTTCCGGCGCATGCCAGATGCTGGAGCCGGCCTCGCCTTCCCGCTGGGCCTCGTCCTCGTCGGATACGGCTACTTCATTCTGCGCGTTGCCGACGTCTTGCCCCAGGGCCGAGGCGGCTACATCGTGGCGGTCGGCCTCCTGGCGCTGGTCAGCTGCGCCGTCGCTGGTTCGGACCGTCGTTTCGGCTCGACCTTTCGAAGGTCCGTGCCCGCTGTCGTGACCGTGAGCGGGCTCTTCGGGATGCTCTTCTTCGGGTTCGCCGCGTTCCGTTCCTACACCCCCGAAATCGGGGGCACGGAACAGCCGATGGACCTGATGTACCTGAATGCCACCCTCCAGTCGGTCGATTATCCACCCCAAGACCCGTGGCTGGCAGGCGAAGAGGCCAGTTACTACTACTTTGGCTACCTTCAGGTGGGGGTCTTGACGGCCGTAGCCGATGTGCCAGCATCCACCGGCTACAACCTCGGCCTGGCGTATACCTTCGCCGCCGCAGGCACGGCCATCGCCTCGTTGGCCCATGCGATGGCCAGCCGCCTGATCGGCGCACGCGGCCGTAAGTGGGGGCTCTGGGCTGGCGGCCTCGCCGTGGGCCTTCTCCTTTTCGCCGGCAGTCTTGCCGCCATCTTCGAATGGGGCGCGGCACACGGAAATGCGAACGAAGACCTCTATCGCGCCTTTGACATGGAGTGGCGGATCTCCTGCGAACTGGATGATCGCGAGTATTGCTACGAGGGTGCCGCGGGAGACCGATCGGACGCCTGGTACCCCTCCCAGTTCTTCTGGTGGTTCTCCCTCACGCGGATTGTGCCCGGCACGATCAGCGAGTTTCCCCTCTTCAGCTTCCTGCTCGGCGACCTTCATCCCCACGTGATGGCGATACCGCTCGTCCTGCTCGCGGTCGCCCTGGCCCTGGCCACCTGGCAGGGTCGGTCGAAGCTCCGCTGGGATTCGCACCGCCGCCCGTGGTTCGGGCTGCTCCTCGCCCTCGTGTTCGGCGGGCTGGCCTTTCAGAACGCATGGGATGTGGTCACCTTCTCTGGACTGCTCACGGTCGCCGTCTTCGCACGGAACGCCCGGCGAGGGCCTGTGCTGCGTGCCTTGCGCGATAGCGCCGGTTTCCTTGGGCCAGTCGGGATAGTCTCCGTGCTCACCTATCTGCCCTGGTACCTCGGCTTCTCGTCACAGGCCGAAGGCATCTTTCCGTACATTGGCGCCGGGACGCTGCCGACGCACGCGCTCCTCCAATTCGGGCCGGTGCTGGCCGCCGCCGCCCTCCTTTTCACCTGGGCCTACGTTAAGACAGGTCGGCGGGCGTTGGCCGACTTCGCGACGGTCTCGCTCTGGGCGCCCATGGTTCCCTTCCTCGTCTGGCTGCTGGTCTCCACCGCCCGCGGCGAGTTGCAGGCCGGCATGGATGCCCGCGGCGGTGGCGGCTGGATTACCCTGGCGGCGTTCGCGCTCGGCGCCTGGGCCGCGGTCACCGCCACCCTCGCGCTGGCTACCAGGTGGCGTGCCGGCGCTCCGGTCGCCGCGGTCGTGGCGGCTGGCCTTCTTCTGCTCTACGGGTCCGAACTCTTCTACGTTGGTGATGTCTTCGATTCGGTTCCACGGCTGAATACGGTGTTCAAGTTGAGCTACCAGGCCTGGATCCTCCTCTCCCTCGGTGGCGCCGTGGCCCTGACCGTCGCCCTCGAGCGCGCTGTGGGACGGCGCGGTTGGAGCGGCTGGCTGGCCGTTCCCGCCCTCGCCATGGCCGGGGGAGGGCTGCTCTTCGCGCTCCTCGCCATCCCCAACCGCACCGATGGCTTCGAAGGCGAGACCGGGATCGATGGCCTGGCCTACCTCGCGCGAACCAATCCGGGAGAATACGCTTTGACGCGCTGGATGCGTGACAACGTGGACCCCAATGACGTGATCATCGAGGCGAGCGGCCGGACATGGCGGCGTGGCCAGGATGGCAAGCTCTCCATGACCGACGCCGGCAGCGACTACTCCGACAGCGGCCGCGTCAGCGCGCGGACGGGCCTCGCCACGCCAATCGGCTGGTACTTCCACGAAGTCCAGTGGCGTGGCCAGGGCGCCGCCAACCGGGACGAGTTCACCGGCCGCCAGGACCTTGTGGACGCGATCTACCTGGCCGAGGAGATAGCCGATGTGCCGGGGAAGATGCGCGAAGCGGGAGCCCGCTACCTTGTGGTTGGCAGCCTGGAGTTGAGCCTCTACCCCGTGGACCTGCTCGAACGGCTGGATGGCGTGCTCGATCTCGCCTTCGAGTCCGGCACGTCGCGCGTCTACCGCCTGCCCGAACGCCAGGTCGTGACAACCTCGTGAAGGCGCAGCACGGCCCCCGGCCGCGCCTCGCGGGGGAGGGCGTGACGATCTCCGTGGCGACGTTGACGTGGCTGGCCGCCGGCCTCGCCTTCGCGGCCCTCCGTCTTGGGCCGGTGCTCAATGCGCCCGTCGGCGGCACCGAACTCGACCACCTTTCCGGGGCGTGGCAGGCGAGCATCGGCAACGGCGATGCCCGCCTCGTGCCCACCCTGTTTCAATCACTCACATCCTTGTGTTTGCTCTTCACTACCTCCGAACTGCCCGCCCGCGTGCTGGCGCTCGCGGCCACGGCCAGCATTCCGTTCGCCATCTACAGCCTGCGGCACGTCCTCGGCGAATCGGGGGCGCTCCTGGGTCTCGTGCTCCTGGCCCTCGATCCCTTCGGCATCCTCCTCGGCGGCACTGCCTCAGCCATGGGTTGGGATCTTGCCATAACCACCTGGCTGGCTGCCGTTGTCCTCCGCCGTTGGGACCTGCGTTGGGGCTGGATTGGGGCCGGGTTCCTGGTGGGCACGGCCGGCCCCTTGCCACTCCTCTTCTGCGCGGCCTGGGCCGCGGTCTCACTCACGCGCGGCCAGCGCCGCCCTTCCGTGAGTACCGGCCTGCTCCTGTCCGGCTTCGTCCTCGGCGTGGCCTTTGCCACGGCCCGTCTCGGCACGGGCATGGACGGCCTTGTCGTGCCTCCGGTCGACCTCCTCGCCGCGAGCGCCGGGGAGCGTTGGGCGACGGGCAAGACGGCGGACCTTGTGGCGCTCTACGGTCTTCCGCTCATCATCCCCGGTATGGCCGTACTCGCCTGGCACGTTCGCCGCTGGTATCGGCGGGAGGCATTCAGCGTGGCCACGCTGCTCCTGTTGGCCTGGACGGCGCTGACCGGCGCGTGGCTCGTCCTCTCCCTGGGAGACCACTCGCCCGTGCCGCCCGCTGCCGTTGTGCTGCCCCTGTCGCTCCTCGTTGGTCCGGCCGCGGCACGGCTCATCGTCGCGGCGAGCCGGGCGGAATGGCGGATCGCGAGGCTCTTGCTCGCCGCCGCCGCCGTCTTCGGCGGTATCGCCCTTGCCTACACGCTGGATTGGGCACGATTCGAAGAGGTGGGCAACGGCGCCGACCAGTTCCGCGTGGCCGGTTTCGGCGGGCTGGCGGCGGTCATCCTTATCCTGTTGGCCGTAGGCCGAGAAACCCGTGCTACCCTCGTTCTTCCCGGGGCCATCTTCATCGTCGCCCTCCTGCTGGCCGTCTCCTTCGCCAGTGTCGCGCCCGCAAACGAACCGCTCACCTCGCCCTTTTCGCCGCCCCAGGCGCGGGCACTGCGCGATGCCGCCGTTGCCATTCGCGAACGGGACGGCGGCACCATCCAGGTCCACCCTTCGTTCGAAGTGGCGGTCACTTGGCCGTTCAGGGATTCGGGCGAACTCCTCATCGCCTCCCGACAGGAACCCGGAGCGTCAGTGGTTATCTGGCCGTTGGAACTGGCCGCCCCTGCCGGGATGCAGCGCCTCGATGGTAACTGGGCCTTAACCCGCACGGTTCAGACGCCGACAAATCGGGTGTTACAGGGAGTTCACTGGCTCTTCGATCGCAATACACTGGCGGTGCGGCCCCAACCGGTCGCGGTTTACACCAGGGCGAAGCCATGACCGCACAACCTTTATCCGCGGGGAGATCGATCCGCGGCGGCATCCTGGAGCGCGCGCTCGCCGTGCGCGTCCCCCTCCGCTGGGAGTTCTTCGCGTACGCCGCGGTCGCCGTGGCGGCTATCGGCTTCCGCTTCTGGGATCTCGGCTCCCGAGCCCTCCACCACGATGAGAGCATCCACGCCCAGTGGTCGTGGGACCTCTTGCGCGGCAACTACACCCACAGCCCCGTCTTTCACGGTCCGTTCTACTACCACCTCCAGGGTTCGATGTTCTTTCTCTTCGGGGCGAACGACTACACATCGCGGCTTTCCGCGGCCGTCTTCGGGTCGATCATCGTCTTCCTGCCGCTCCTTTTGCGCCGCTGGCTGGGGCCAGTGGGAACGTTCGCGGCCGTCGCCTTCCTGGCGTTCTCGCCCACGCTTGTGTACTACAGCCGCTTCCTGCGTGAAGACATCTACATGGCCGCGTTTGTGCTCCTCATGGTCGCCGCCATGTGGCGCTACATCGAAAGCGGGCGCGAACGCTGGCTGATTATCTTCGCCCTTGCCTTCACCGGGGCCATCACCACAAAGGAAGGAACATTCCTTACGGTCGGCGTCTTCCTCGTGATGCTCGACATCTACGTCGCGGCCGAACTGGCGACGCAGACGCTGCGCAACCGGGGTATGCTCTCGCCGCTCCGGCGGGCTGTGCTCACCGCTTCGTTCTCCCTCCTCGCCGTGCCGGTCGTTGCCTTCTGGCCGTTCCTCGGCAGGTTGCGGCGCTCGTACGATTGGGACCGCTTTCCACGCTCCGCCGATATCCTCGTGCTCCTCGGCACGATCGTTTTGCCGCTCCTCACACCCATCCTCCGTGAGCCATTGGAAAAGACCGGGTTCGTAGCGATGGACATTCCCATCGCCAACGGCGAATTCACCAGCCGCCTGAACTGGGAGAAGCACCTCCACGCCAACATCTCCTTGAACGATGGTCTCGCCCTGGGCGGGCTCTTCGCGATAACGACGAGTGCAGCTGCCTTCGTTGGCCTGCAGTGGAAGCCCCGGATCTGGTTGATCTCCTTTCTCGGCGGCGCGCTCATCTACCTCACGCTCATGACCTCCTTCTGGACGAACTGGGACGGGCTCGTAAGTGGCCCCTGGGGTTCGCTCGACTACTGGATAACGCAGCAGGGCGAGTACCGGGGCGATCAGCCCTGGTTCTACTACTACCTCTTGATGCCCGCCTACGAATTCCTGCCGCTGATCATCGCCGTCGGCGGCATCTGGTGGTCCGTGGTCCGCGGCAACGCCTTCTCGCGATTCCTCGCCGGCTGGATCTTCGGCCAGTGGATGATGCTCTCCATCGGTTCCGAGAAGATGCCCTGGCTGAACACCCACCTTGCCATTCCCACCGCCCTGCTCGCCGCCTGGACGATCAACCGCGCCTGGCAGGGCCGGCGGAGCGGCCTCTCCGTACACAGCGACGCACTCCGCCTGGGGGCTGTGGCGGTCGCCGCCTGTGTGGCCGGCCTCCTCATTGTGGAACTCCCCACCAGTGCCGGGCTCAACGCCCTCCGCGTGGCACTCGCAGTGGCCGTCGCCGCGGTGGCCATCATCGCACTCCGGCCGGCCGGGCGAAGAATGGCGGGCGTCGCACTCTGCGCGATAGCCGTTGGGGGCCTTGGTGTGTTCTCGGTGCAGGCCATGGTCCAGGCATCGTTCACCCGTGGCGATATTCCCAAGGACCTGCTCATCTACACCCAGAGCTCGCCCGATATCGCTCGCTTGATGGCCGAGATTGAGCAGTTGGGAGAGGTCACCGGCAAGGGCAAGTACCTGCCCATCGCCGTCGATGGCCAGGATTCGTTCGCCTGGCCCTGGGCCTGGTACCTTCGCGACTACAAGTGCATCTCCTACGGTGACCTTTCCACGGGGAGCGTGCCCCTCAGCAGCTGCCAGGGCCAGGAACAGCCCTATGCCGTCATGCTCGTGAACCGTTCGAACGCCGACAAGATCAACGAAACCCTCGCCGAATCGAACAACAGCTATTACGGCAGCCCTCGGAAGTATCCCCATCGCTGGTGGTTCAGCGAAACCTATAAGTCGGCCATGAGCGTCGTGCCGAATTCGGACTGCACCGGCCAGTACGGCGACTGTGGCCTCTGGACTGGTCACCTGCTCTACATCCCCAACTTCATCCCCAACACGAAGTCCTGGGAGCGGATCTACCACGGCTTCGTCGATGATGGCTGGCTTACCACTTGGTACCGCTACTGGCGCGACCACGACCCCGATTCGCTGGCGAAGTCGACCGGCCCCAGCGCTTGCAACTCCTGTGGCTCCGTCGATGCCTTCGCCTACTTCCCCGCGGCCTTCGACCCGAAGACGGGTAAGCTGGCGCTGGAGACGGCCGCCCCGACCAACCAGGCGGCGGCGCCCACGCGGGACGAATCCGGGCGCTTGCAGTTCGGCGGCAGCGGATTCCGCCCGGGCCAGTTCGGCGCGCCTGTCGATATCGAAACTGACGCCGCCGGCAACCTCTACGTGATCGATAGCCTCAGGAAGAAGCTCCAGAAATTCGACCCCCAGGGAAACTTCCTCGGACTCGTCGATATCCGCATCAACCCGCAGAACGCCAATGAGGCGGCCCAGCCCTGGGGCCTCGCGATCGCGCCATCGGGGGCCATCGTCGTCGCCGACACCTTCGGCTGGCGCATTCGCCTCTTCGACGCCGACCTGAAGTCGACGGGCGGGTTCGGCCAGGTCCCGAAGACGGACCCCGGCACGACGCCGGGGCCCTTCGAACTGTTCGGGCCCCGGGATGCGGCCTTCGACGCCAGCGGCCGAATCTGGGTCACGGATACCGGCCACGACCGCCTTCTCATCTACCGCGCGAACGGTGACTTCATCCGCGCCGTCGGCACCGCCGGGAACGGGCGGGACCAGTTCAACGAACCGGTGGGGATTGCGATCATGGGCGATTCGGTGTTTGTTGCCGATATGTTCAATAGCCGCGTCGTGGTCCTCAATGGCGAAGGCGCGTGGCAGTCCGAGTTCAAGGTCGAAGGCTGGGGAGGCCAGCGCGTGGATGACAAGCCGTACATCCGGGCACTGGCCGATGGCCGCCTGGCCGTGAGCATGCCCGCGCTCAACCAGGTGCGGATCTACACCCGGACTGGGACGCTTTCGGCCACCATCACCGGCGGCGACCAGCCATTGAATAAGCCGTACGGGGTTCTCGAAGCGGCGGATGGTAAACTCTGGATTGTCGAAGGTGGAGCCAGCCGCGTCCGCCAGTTCGACCTGCCGCGTTAGGGGAGACGAAGACACTTGCTACGTTCCGTGCGCTTCTGGGCTGCTCTGGCGATCAGCGTCGTCCTCATCGCCCTCTTTCTCCGGGCTACCCACCCAAGGGAGCTGGCCGATGCCCTTGAGCGGGCGAACTACTGGTACCTGCTGCCGGCGCTCGCGGTGCTGGTCGTGGCGATTAGTGCGCGCTGCGTGCGCTGGTCCATTCTTATGCGGCCCGTCGCCCCCATGAGCCCGGCGCGGCTCTTCCCCTACGCCATCATCGGTTACATGGCGAACAACCTGCTCCCCGCCCGCGCTGGCGAGTTCGTCCGCGCCTATGTGCTCGGCGACCGCGAACGGGTCTCGACCGTCGGAACGCTCGGGACCATCGCCGTCGAACGGCTCTTCGATGGCAGCGTCCTCGTCGTCATGTTGCTGCTGTCGGGCATGTTCGTGGGCTTCGACGATAGCCGTCTCAAGGTCATCGCCGTCGTTTCGACCGTGCTCTTCGTTGGCGCGCTGGCGGGCTTCTACCTGCTCACGCTCAACGACGCGCGAGCGAAGCGGCTCATCCATCGTGGATTGCGCTTCTTGCCCGAGCGCTTCGAGAGCCGCGCCGAGGAGATGGCGGACGCGCTCGTTGGGAGCTTGCGTTCGGTCCACGATCCCCGGTCGCTCTTCCTCGTGGTCGCATTCACAGCTCTCGCATGGGTCGTCGAGGCTTCGGCCTACGCGATCATCGGGCAGGGCTTCGATCTTGGGGTCAGCTTCGGTCACTACTGTCTCCTTCTTGCCGCCGCCAACCTGGCGATCATTATCCCGACGTTCTTCGGTGGCACAGGGCCGTTCGAATGGGCCGTCCGTATCGTCCTCGTCGGCGCCGGGGCGGAAGCGGCGGAGGCAGGCGCCTACTCGATCGTCTCCCACGCCTTCATCCTCATCCCCACCACCATCCTCGGCCTCATCCTCCTCTGGTCCTTTGGCGTTTCCTTCCGCCGGATGACGGAGCGGCCCCCGGCCGCGGAAGAGGTGGCCACGCCATGAACGTTGGCATCGTTGGTGCGGGAGTCCTCGGCCTGGCGGCGGCGCGTGTCCTCCAGGAAAAGGGCCACACCGTCACCATCTTCGAAGGCCGGCCCGATGTCGGCGGCCAGGTGGTCACCTTCGAGCTGGGCGGCCAGAGGCTGGAGTGCTTCTACCACCACCTCTTTACGAACGATACGGTCGCCATTCGCTACATCCAGGAGATGGGGTTCGGCGATCGCCTGAAGTGGATCGAGCCGAAGACGGCGACGCTCCGCAACGGACGGATCTACAGCTTCGTGACGCCCCTGGACCTCTTGAAGTACACCGCCGTCCCGCTCATTGGGCGCGTGCGCCTCGGGCTGGCCGCGCTCTGGCTGCGCAGGCAACACGACTGGAAGAAGTACGAGGGCGTAACCGCGCGTTCCTGGATGGAACGCGCGGTCGGCCGGAAGGCCTTCGACGGCGTCTGGGGCCCCCTCCTCCGGGGCAAGTTCGCCGATCAGGCGGACAACGTCGGTATGACCTGGCTCTGGGGCAAGGTCTACCTCCGCTTCGCCTCACGCGGCGGAGCGGCCGGCACGAAGGAGCTCCTCGGCTACCTCCAGGGTTCGTTCAATAGCTACATCGAAGAGCTCGGCCGCCGGGTCGAGGCGGCCGGCGGCACAATTCACCTCAACACGCCCGTCGAAGAGGTCGTGGTGGAGGGCAGCCAGGTTCGCGCCATCCGCGCCGCGGGGCAGACGCACCCCTTCGACAGCGTCCTGATGACCACCCCGAACATCATCACCCGGAAGATCGCGCCCGCTCTCCCCGAAGCCTACGCCGCCGTTCTCGACAAAGTCCGCTACCAGTGGGCGACCTGTCTCGTGCTCGCCCTGGACCGCAAGTTGAGCGAAAAGTACTGGCTTTCCATCGCCGACCCTCTCCCCTTCGTCGCTTGTGTCGAGCACACGAACTTCATGCCGCCGGAAGAGTACGGCGGCAACCACGTGGTCTACCTCTCGAACTACGTCTCCCCCGGTCACCCCGTCCTGAGCATGGACGCCGAGCAGGTCTTCGAAAGCTACCTGGAGGGCATCCGCCGGATCAACCCGTCCTTCGACCCCTCGTGGGTGCGCCAGAAGTGGCTGTTTAAGGACCCGGGCGGCCAGCCAGTGATCACCACGAACTACTCCGCCCAGATTCCCGACATGCGCACCGGCGTGCAAGGTCTCTACCTGGCGAACACCACCCAGGTCTACCCCGAAGACCGTGGCCAGAACTACAGCCTGCGCCTCGGCGAACGCGTGGGCGCCCTCATCCACGAGGACGGCGCCCCGCACTACAGCGTCTAACCCGAAAGCCGGGCCAACCACGGGTGCCCCGGCTCGACCAGCGTGATTGCCTCTCCCAGCCAGGAACGCTGTTCCTCGGTCAGGTGGGGAAGCAGCGCCACGAGGTCTCGTTCGTCGCGCCGCCGGATGGCCGCGCGTGGGCCGTTGCGCCAGGGCGGCGGGAGCGCCTTGTAGTAGAGGATCAGCTCCGGCCCGACCGCCGGCAGGCCCCAGGCAGACAACCCCGTACAGCGGCTCAGGGGCAGCGTGATGCGAGGCTCGCGGCAGAAGACCCATTCGCCGCCAGACCGCTCGTTGAGGATGATCTCTAAGTCGAAGCCGTCACCCGGGCGAGCGTGGATGTGCGATGGCAGGTCCAGCCGGCGGCCCGTCCACGGCTCGCTGCTGTCGTCCGCAACGTTGTCGTCGTGGCCGACGAGGGGCCAGCCGGCCAGGTGTTCGAAGAGCGCCAGCTGGTCCTCCACGAAGACCGTTACCTCGATGTCCTTGTGCTCTCGCGTTTGCTCGCCGAGCCAGGCATCGGCTGCCCAGCCGCCGCACAGGAACCAGTCGGGCGTGAAGGAAGACATGAGCTTGGCCACGCGGGCGACCGGCTCGGGAAGATGAAGTGAAGACGATGACAAGGGTGAGCTACTCCAACATGCGCGGACACACAGTACCGCGACCACCCGGGAGCGGTCACGCCAGGCAGCTCACCGCCGCCGGACCCGCGCGCTCAGCCCCCCAGGATCTCCGGCGCGTACGTATCGGCGATGTGGCCCGCCGCACGCAGCCGTTCGACCCCCTCGTCATCAAGCCCCAGCACTTCCCGGTACACATAGTCGTTGTCTTCGCCAAAGAGGCACGGCGCCCCGCGTATCCCCACGTCCGACTTCGAAAAGTGGTACGGCGGGTTGGCGAAGTCCGTCTCCGGGTAGTCGGCCGTCGCCGGGAGCCGCTTCCACGCGCCGGATGCGGCGAGCTGTGGGTCTTCCGCGGCGTCCTTCGCGCTCATCACCGGCCCGGCCGTTATCCCTGCCGCCTGCAGCGCGATGAACAGCTCACGCCGGTCACGAGTGGCCGTCCACTCGGCCAGGCGCTCCTCGAGCATCGTCTCCCGCTCGGACCGGCCGTCGGCTGTCGCCAGCTCCGCGCTGATGGCCCAGCCGGGCGAGCCAAGGAACGCCACGAGCGCCTGCCACTCGCTCTCGGAGCGGCAGCTAATCGCGATCCAGCTATCCTCGCCCCGGCACGGGAAGACGCCGTTCGGCACGAATCCTTCGATGCTGCGGTTGCCGATGGAACGGTGAACGCGCCCGTTCCACGCCGCGTCGAGCGCCGCCTGGGGGAACATGTGGGCCGAAGCTTCCGCCTGGGTCACCTCGATCGTTTGCCCCTGGCCAGTACGCCGGCGGTGACGGAGCGCGGCCATCGCCGCCACCGCCCCGTGCATGCCGGCGAAGAAGTCGCCCGCGTACACCGGCACGTTGGTAAACGGCGAGCTATCGGCATAGCCGCGGAGCACCGTCGAGCCGCCCACCGCATCCATGTGCGCGCCGTAGCCCCGGCCTTCCGTGTAGTCCCCGCTGCGGCCAAACGCGGGCATGTGGACGATAACGATGCCCGGGCTGGCCGCGCGAATCGCGTCGTCATCCAGCCCCAGCTTTTCCAGCGTCCCGAGCGGCAGATTTTCGACGGTGATATCGCTCACCGCCAACAGCTGCTTCACGATCGCGAGCCCTTCCGGCCGGCGACTATCGACCGTGAACGACTTCTTGTTGCGAAGGACGTGGATGAAGGCCGGGCTGTTGTTCCACGGCCGCGGGCCGGGGTCGCTGTTCGGGTGCCCGCCCACCCATGCGGGCAGCATCTGCGAGACCTGTGGCGAAAGCCGGGGCGCGGCCGCTCGCGTCATCGGGTTGAAGATGAAGGCGTTCTCAACCTTGATGCAATCGGCGCCCATGTCCGCCAGGTACATCGTCGCCGATTGCCCGGCCCAGACGATCGAGAAGTCGCAGATGCGGACGCCCTGGAGGGGAAGGTACTCGTTCATGCGACAACTCCCCGCGCGAAGAGCGCGTCGATCGCCGGGCCTGGCAGGCCCGCGTCCGAAAGGACGCCACGCGTGTGCTCGCCGAGCATCGGTGCGGGCCGCCGTAGCCGCCAGGGCGTCGCCTCGAGCTGGTACGGCCGGCCCAGCATCGGGAATGCGCCGAGGACGGCATGCTCGACTTCGATCCAGGTCCCCCGGCCGCGGAACACCGGCTCGTTGAAAACGTCCTCGCCCGTGTACAGCGGAGCGACGATGGCGTGGACGCGGCGGGCCGCCGCCCACACCTCGGCTCGTGTCCGGGCGAGCATCCAGGGGTAGATGACCGCGTCGGCCTCTTCCTTCGCGGCCGGGTCCATCAGCACCCCCGGGGCGAGCCAGCGCGGCTCCCGGAGGATCGGATCGTCGATCATCTCGACGAAGCGCGCCCAGTACGGCCCGGCTGAAGCCGTGACCTCGAGGTAGCCATCGGCGCACGGGTAGATCCCCCCTTGCAGGCTGGCCCCGGCGCTGGGCGGTCGGCCGTTCACGCGCCCGCTGAAGCGGTAGGCGAGTATCGCCGAGCTTCGGCGATCCACCGAGTTCACCTGGACGTTGAAGAGCGGGAGTTCGACGCGCTGGCCCACGCCGTGGACTTCGTAAGCGTGGACGGCCCCGAGAGCGGCCACGGCGCCCATCGCGCCGCACTGGAGCAGCGCCGCCGTCCCGCCGAGCTTCAGGGGCTCACGGTCTAGCGTCCCGTGGCTCCACATCTCGCCGCCCATCGCATAGAGGACCGTGTCGGAGAGCCGGTAGTCGCGGTACGGCCCCGTCCGCCCGAAGTTGGTGATCTCGAGGACGGGAACGTCCTTAATCGCCGACAGGCGTTCGTACGTGATGGCCAGCCGTTCGCCGACGGCCGGCGGGGAAGCGGTCACCACGAGGTCGCTGCTTCGGACGAGCGCCTCGACGACCTCCTCCGCTCCTGGCCTCTTGAGGTCGAGAACGACCGACTCTTTGTTCGTGTTCAGGAACTGGTAGGTACCGCTTCGTTCGACTCCTGGCGTATCGCCAAGGAATGGTCCGAGCGCCCGTGCCGGGTCGCCGCCAGGCCGTTCGACCTTGATCACCCGCGCGCCGAGGTCAGCCAGGAGCTTGGTGGTGTACGGCCCCGCGATGTGGCTGGCGAAGTCGAGGACGGTGAGTCCTTCGAGGGCATCCATGAGCGTTTCCCTGATCACCGGGGTGGCGAAGACTCTAGCGCGCGCGGCCGGTTGTGTCAGTTGACCTGCTGAACGGTAGGCTTGCAGCGATGGACACCCTGGAACGCGTAACGGCCGAGATCTGTGACTGTCGGCGCTGCCCGCGATTGGTCGCATGGCGGGAGGAGGTTGGCCGCGAAAAGCGGGCCGCCTACCGCGACTGGGAGTACTGGGCCCGCCCCGTTCCGGGCTTCGGCGACCCGGGCGCGGCGCTCCTCGTCGTTGGCCTCGCGCCAGCCGCCCACGGCGGTAACCGCACCGGGCGCGTGTTCACCGGCGACAACTCGGGCGATTGGCTGTACGGGGCAATGCACCGCGCCGGCTTCGCCAGCCAGCCCGCCAGCCTGCACCGCGACGATGGACTGGTGCTCAGCCGCGCCTACGTCTCGGCAGCCGTTCGCTGTGCGCCACCGGGGAACAAGCCGTTGCCGGCCGAGCGGGACGCCTGCCAGCCCTACCTCGAACGCGAGATCGCGCTGCTCACTTCGCTGCGCGTGATCGTGCCCCTCGGCGCGTACGGGTATGAAGCTGTCGCCCGCGTCATGGCCTGGCGGGGCCGCCCGAAGTTCGGGCACGGGGTAGAGGCGATGCTGCCCAACGGGCTTCGAGTCGTCTGTTCGTACCACCCGAGTCAACATAACACGTTCACCGGGCGGCTGACGGTGCCGATGTTCGACGCCGTTTTCGCCCGGGCGCGGGAGATCATCGGCGGCTGATGGCGGAAGGGCGCGTGGGCTTGGATACTGGTGCCATGTCCCTCGGTGATGTGCTCTCCCTGGCCCGGCGGAACGGGCAGCCGCTCGAAGAGCTCGCGGCACTCGCGGCCGTCCTCCTCCTTTCGCCCGCCGAGCCAGCTGAAGAGGAGCGGCAGTTGGAGCTCGCCACCGCGGCGTTCACGGCCGCTGAGGCTGTGGCCCGTAACGGCTGGCGCCGCTACCCCGAAATGCGGGATACCGGCGCCCACGGCAGCCTGCCAGACCCGCGTGCGGCCCAGCTCTTCGCGACCTTCGGCTACGTCCGCGAGGCCGGGTTCTACACGCCCACCGAGCTCACGGAGATGTTGGCCGAGGGCAAGGCGCCCGCTTCCTGGGTCGCCCGCGAAGCTCGGCGTCTCGAAGCTTTCCTCACGGTTCTCCCCGCGCTGGCCGCAGCGATGGATGATGGAACACTCAGCGCCGTGGCATACAGCGACGCCGTCGAGGCTCTTGCCCGGCGCTTCGCGGCGATGCCGGTGGCGTGAACACCAAGAGTCTCCGCGCGGGAGCGAAGCACCGCCTGGCGGGCGGCCGAAGAGCCGCGGACGGATGTCCGCGGCTCCTCCCCTCGCGACGTTCGTTAGTCCGGCCGGCGGCAAACGAACAGCACCTGTTCCTCATGGACTTCCGGGTCCAGCTCCGGCGTCTCCACCGTGAAGCCGGCTCCTTCCAGGACGCTGACCCATTCCGCCCTGCTAAAGACGGCGAACGTGTGGACGTCGTGCTCCAGGCGCACGCCCGCGGCGTCCTTGACGAGGATGGCGAAGTGCATCTCCGTCGTGGTCGCGCCCGGCTCGAAGTCGAGCGTCCATTCGAGGTAGCGGAGCGAACGGCCGTCATCGCCGTCGTGCCCCCCGTGGTCCGCGCTCGGTACAAACGTCTCGCGCGTGTGGTCCGGCACCAAAATCGCCACCCCGTCCGGCCTCGTGTGCACGAACGCCGTCGCGGCCGTCCGCGCCAGGTCCTCCAGCGTCAGGATGTAGTCGATAGCGTCGTGGATAAACACGGCGTCGAACTGCCGGCCGAGTCGCAACGTGCGCATGTCGCCTTCGCTATGCGCGCACCCCGGGTTGATCTCCCGGCTGATCGCGAGCATCTCCGGCGAAAGGTCGGTGAGCGTGCAGGTGAAGTGGCGCTTCATGTGCGAAGCGTTGTTCCCGCCCCCCGAACCGAGTTCGAGCAGCGTCCGCGCGCCGGGTACGGCCTCGAGGATGAGGCGCGTGTAGTCGGCCGCCTCCTCCGCGTAGTCCTTCGGATGAGTGAGCAGGTGGAACCAGGGTGCGAGTTCAGAATAGAGACGCACAGGAAAACCTCCGGGTGTGCTGGTTGTTCGCAACGTTGGAACAGCCGTTACCCGGTCCAGGCGGGGCGCGTGCCCGGTTCTGTGAGCGTCATGCGGGTGAGCGAGGCATTATCGTCAACGATTATAGCGCACACATCCGTCGCGTCACTTCGTACACCATCTGGCAGTTCAGCTTGAAGCTCTCGATGCTCACCCGTTCGTTGTGGCCATGGAAGGTGCGCATGAGCGCCGGTTCGTTCAGACCACCCGAGAAGCCGTAGGAGATCTGACCCCGGTTCCGAAGCTCGCTGCTATCCGTGAAGCCGACCGTCATCCCGGGGACCACAACCGCGTCCTCCATGTGGTCGTGGATGACGTCCTCGATCACGCCGAACAACTCCGTGTCGATCCGGTTCGCGTCCGACGAACGCACGTGGACCCGCTCGAAGCGGACCTTCGGGTCATCGACCACCGCCTCCATCGCCGCCTGGAACGCATCCGGGTCGACGCCCGGCAGTAGCCGGCAGTCGAGGGTCGCTTCAGCCCTGGCAGGGATAACGTTGTGCTTGATCCCGGCGGCCGTCGTCGTAGCGCTGATCGTATCGCTGAGCATCGCCCGGATATGGATGTCGCGTGCCGCAGCCTCGCGCAGCGCCTCGACCGTCGGTTCGCCCTGGTAGATGCCGGCCCGGCTCAGCCGGCCGAAGTACTCGGTGAGGACGGGCGAGACGGTCAGCGGCCGCTCCCACACCTGGATCCGGTAGAGGGCGCGGACCAGCCGGTCGAGGGCGTTGTCGTCGTGCGGCATCGAGCCGTGGCCGGGCGCGCCCTCCGTCACCAGCCGCAGCCAGAGTGGCCCCTTTTCCGATACGGCGACGCTGTAGATCGGACGCTGGATGCCGAAGAGCTCGGTCGTACCGCCGCCCCCTTCGTTGATCACGTACTCCGCGTCCAGCGATTCGGGGTGGTTACGGATGATCCAGCGCATCCCGAATTCGCTCCCCGCTTCCTCATCGGCCTGCGCGAAGAAGACCAGGTCGCGGGCGAGGGGAATGCCCATCCGCTTGATCGCCAGGAACGCGACGAGTTGGGCGATACCGAGGCCCTTCATATCGAGTGCGCCCCGACCCCAGATGTGGTCATCCTTGATCAGCCCGGCAAACGGTTCTTCGTCCCAGAACTCCCGCTGAACGGGCACCACATCCGTGTGGTTGAGGAGCATGAACGGCCGCTTGCTGCCGTCCCCGGGCAGCACCGCCCGCAGCGACACGCGGTCGTTCCCGGCGTCGTAGAGCGTGAAGTCGATGCCCTCCCGGCGCAGGATCTCGCCGAGAAAGTCGCAGGCGAGCCGCTCATTCCCCGGCGGATTCGACGTGTCGAGCCGGAGGAACTGGCAGAAGAGGTCGATCGCCTCTTCGAGGATCGGGTCCCAGTCAATGGAGGGGG
>CAZQCR010000001.1:0-44171 GCA_964591745.1 uncultured Anaerolineaceae bacterium | reverse complement strand
CGACTTCGGTGGCTCGGCAGCCGGGGAGGGCGGCGACGCCAGCCCGGCAGACCTGGTGGTCGCCGAGATCAAAAAGATGGGCGGCGACGCTGTCGCCAATTATGGGAACGTGGCCTCGATGGATGATGGCGAGGCGATGGTGAAGCAGGCGCTGGACGCGTTTGGCCGGCTCGACATCCTGGTGAACAATGCGGGGATCCTGCGGGACCGGATGATTTTCAACATGACCGAAGGCGAGTGGGACTCCGTCATCGCCGTCCACCTGAAGGGACACTTCACGGTGACGCGGCCCGCCTCGATGGTGTTCCGCCAGCAGCGGAGCGGCAGGATTGTGAACACGTCCTCTGAATCCGGACTCGGGAACATGGGGCAGGGGAACTACGCGGCGGCCAAGGAGGGCATTGTCGGCCTGACGCGGACGCTGGCGCTGGACCTCGGCCGCTACGGCGTGACGGCGAACGCGCTTCGCCCACGTGCGGCGACACGCCTTACGCAGAGCCCGGAGATGGAAGAAGCGCGGAAGAGGCGGGAAGCCGCGTTGGCCGCCGGCGCCGTTGCCGAACAGGACAGTGCGGCCCAGGAAGCGCTCGGGATGATGACGCAGCTGGCGCCAGAGATGATCGCGCCGCTGGTGGTGTTCCTCTGCACCGACAAGGCCGCCAACATCAACGGCCGGGATTTCCTGGTGGGCGGCAACGAGATCAGCCTGATGTCCCAGCCGAGCCGGGAGCGGACCATCTACCACGCAGGCGGGTTCACGGTGGATATTCTCGACCGGCTGTTCGGCACGACGCTGGGCGCGGGCGTCGTCAATCCACAGCCACCGGTCGCGAAGTAGGGCGTGCCCCGGAAATGAACCGCGCCCTGGCGATTGTGCCAGGGCGCGGAGAGCGAGCGGGGGGCGCCGAGCGAGATCGTCCCGGCGCGGGCTTAGAAGCCGGTGTCGAGAAGCTTCTTGGCGATGGCGACAGGGTCCGGCCGGTAGGTTCCGTTCTCGACCTGGCGCTTCAGTGCCATCAATCGCTCCGTGCGGACTTCCGGGGCGTGATCGACGGCTTCACGCGCACGAGCCAACTCGAGGGCGCCCGAGCTGAACCCGGCGGCATCGGCGGCGGGCTGATGCTCGGCCCTGGCGCGCGAACGGGCGTTTCGAATGTCCGAGATCACGGCGCCGACTGGTTCGGGGCCCTGGGTCTTCCGTATGTTCGTCATCACAGTCTTCCCCACAGACGATGATAGTCGCCTGTCCACTTCCACATCAACCCCGGGCAGGTGCCCGGCCGATCCGACTTCCAAAGGGTCATACGAGCCTCCCGGTGACCACCAGCCGCTGTTTCAGGTCTGGCGTACAGGTTATGAGCGTCACCCGCGCCGTGTGATCGGAGCGGAGGATGTTGAGCGCCGACGGTGAAGTGATGACCACGCGGTCCACCTGGTAGCGATAGGTTGTTTCCCCGGCCTGGACCTCGACGACATCACCCGGCTTGACCATGTTGAGGGTGCGAAAGACGGCGGCGTTGTTGCGATCAGCGACGGCGACATGGCCGGTGATCACCATGTTGCCTGGCTGGCCGGGCCGGGCCGAATCGATGTGATGGCCGGCGGAGCGCCAGGCTGTCTCCCAGACCGGCTTCCCGCCCTCCATGACGACACCGACCTCGGCGATAGGGGTATCGATACCCGCGCTGGCCACCACGACCCGCGTCGGAAGGAACCCGTGCATGGTCGGTGCGGCGCTGACGAGGGGCTCTCCCGGGGCTGCTCCGGCGGCGGGAGCGATGGTGACTGTCTCCTGGGTGGCGGGCACAGCGGCGGCGTCCGGGGCAAGGCCGTACCAGGCGAGGAGACCGGCACCGGCGACAAGCGCCGCAGCGATCATCGTCGAAGGCGATAGCAAGAAGCGTCGCTTCCTGGCCATGGGCATGACCCCCTCCACAACCCCGACGATCCGGGGTGCATACCATGATGGTCGGCATGGCGGCGCGTTTCTTGACAGTCAGAATGCGAACCGACGAGAGGAGAAACGGTGCCGTTAAGCGGCGCTTCGGGTGTACGCGGTCAGGGCCGCCCGGCGTCCGCTGAGCGCGGCCATCTCCGTGCTCGCCTCATCGCCGATGGCGGTGGCATGGCGGCCGATCGCCGCGACGGTGGCGAGCAGGGTAGCGAGCGCCTCGGCGTCTGGAGCCACGGCCGCGGCCGCTTCACAGGCGGCCGTGTAGGCGTCTTCGCTCGCGAGAAAGCCTTCGATGTCGCCCGATACGAGGCGCGCGAGCTGCGCGTTCGCCAGGCCAAAGGCAGTCTCCAGGTCAGTCACCTCAGGCGGCGGTGGCGACGCGGCCACCCTCGGCCGAGGCCATTCGGAGCGACGTGGTCGCGGTCTTCCACGCCTGGGCGATACGGGAGATGTGCTTCTCCGCTTCGGCCAGCCGGGAGACATCGCCGGCGGCGGCCTCGGTGATGCAGCGCAGACAGTAGGCGTAGATCGCGGCAAGTCCCTCCGGGATCTCGCCATGGCTCCGGTCGAGGGTGGCGAGAAGCTCACCGATGATGAGGTAGGCCTTCTCCGCTTCCACGGCCGTCCTGGCGCGGTCGCCGGAACTGTGGAGGATCTGCGCCTTCTTCAGCGCCTTCACCGCCCCCTCGTAGAGCATGGTGGTGAGCGTCACGGGGTCGGCCGTCATGGCTGTAACCGTTCGGTAGGCGTTCGTTCCGTGTGTCGTCATATCCCCACCCCACGATGTTCTAGTTAAAGAGTCGGTTGATTGGCTGCCCAAGACGATGGGGAGATCCCCCGCTTTGGCGCTATCGGTTGCCCGAAGCGTTCGTCGCGGCCTGCTGCAACGTCGCCAGCAGCCGTTGAGAGCGGGCCTGGATCTGTTCCATGTTGGAGAACTTCGAGCGGAGTCCTTCCATCTCGCGAGCGATCCGCTCGGCGATGGAGTCCTGGCGCTTCTGGATGTCGGCGGAGACAGCCTGGTACGAAGCCTGCCGCCGTGAGAGCACGCCGCCCACTCCCGCCTGGCTTTCGAGGACCTGCTTGAGCTGCTGGAGGGGGCTGGCCTGTGTGGCCGTCACGTTCAGGGTGTGCTCTCCACCGAGGAAGGCCGGGCCGATCTGCAGCGTCATCCCCGGGATGAGCGAGGTGTTGGTCCCGTTGGCCGTTACGGTCGCGGTGGTCGAGGTGACGGCGCCACCGTCGGCGGGGCGGAACTCGGCGGTGATATGCCCAACGCCGTCGTCGATGAGCTTGTAGTGGCCGGCGCGCGTTCCGCTGTAGGTGCCGGTCGCCCCGGTGATCGAACTCGTTCCACCAGGGGCCAGGGTCGCCGTCATCGCGAGGGACGAGAAGAGCGCCTGGACGGCCGCGGGGTCGCGGCCGAGGGCCTCGGTGAACTTGGCCTCATCGAATTGCAGGGTCCCTGTGGTTCCAAGTGCGGCGCCGATGCGGCCGAACCCGATCCCGACTTCGTTCAGGTTCTTGAAGGCGCCATCCACCCCTACGCCCGAGCCGCTGATCATTCCGCGGAGCGTCGAACGAATCTGGCGAATCGTCGCGTCGCCACTAAGTTCACCGGCCCTGGAGCGATCCTTACCATCGGCCTTGGTAGCGGCGTCAATCGCTCCCAGGGCGGCGTTGAAGTCCGCGACGAACGCCTTCACGAAGCCAATGGCGCCGGAGGAGTTCTGGGAGACCGTAACCGTCGCCGGTGAGCCCACGTCCGTAAGGGCGTTGAGCGTCACCGTAACGCCGGGAGCGGCGGTAACGGTGTTCGAGGAGGAGTACTGCGTAGCGCCACCGGCGATCGAGTACTCGGCGTTGGCGCCCACGGCCTGAGTGGCGGCCAACAGGCCCGTCTTCGCAAGGAAGTTCCCACCGCTGACGTCATCCGCGAGGGTGATGGCGAGCGACCCGGTCTTCGACTGTTCGAGCCGGAGCGTGTCGGAGGCGATGTCGTAGCGGGCACTGACGCCAGCCGCGCTGCCGTTGATCCGGGCAATGACATCGGCCATCGAATCGTTGGCGGTGTTGTAGGCGATGCTGACGCCGTTGACCGTGAAGGTGTGGGCGCCAGCGGCGGGAGGGCCGCCGAAGAACGACGCATCCACCATCTTGGCGTTGGGGTTCATGCGGGCGATGGCCAGGGTGCTCGCCCGCGTCGTTCCGGCAGGCGAAGCGAGAACGTTCGTCGCGCTCAGGAAGTTCGAAGTGTCGCTGGCGTTCCCGAGGACCACGCTCGTGGCGGCGGTGACGCTGAGGAGGTTCGCCCTGCCGTTGGCGTCGTTCTGGATGGAGGCCGTAACGCCGACACCGGCGGCGTTGACCTCCGTGACCACCTCGGCGAGGCTCATCTGGGTGCTCATAGCCGCGGAACTTACGCGGGTCGTGGTGCCCGTTGAAGTGTTGAGGTTGGTAGCGGCGAGGAAGTTCGACGTGTCGCCGACACCGCCGACGGTGATCGCGCCCTGCGCCGACGTGAGCGACAGGATGTTGGCGCGCCCGTTCGCGTCGTTCGTGATTGAAGCGGTGACGCCGATGCCGCTTGCGTTGATCGCGGTCACCACGTCGGCCAGGGACTGGGTGGCGATGTCCACTGTGAGCGTGGATGAGCCTCCCGTGGCCGTGCTCAAGGTGAATGTCCCGCTGGTGACAGGGGTCGCGAAGTTGGAAGCGGAGAGCATGGCGGCCGCGTTGGTGACACTCGGGCCGACCTTGATGGTGGCGGTACCGCCGCCGGCCGAACCGACGGTGAATGTGCCGTTCGTCGGCGTCGTGCCGAAGTTCGCCCGGTTCATGGGCGAGACCGAATCGAGCGCGGCGGTAATCGCGGTGCCCTGGGCCTTCGTCCCGGTCGCGAGCTTCGTAACGGCGACGGTGAACGGCCCGATACTCGCGCTCGGGCTGGCGGACGCGGAGATTGCGCTGCCCGTGACGGCGGCCGTGCGTCCGGTGACGGAGAAGCCGGTGGTCAAGGAGTTCACGCGAGCGAGGAGTGAGGCGAACTTGGAGGCGAGGTCCCCGATCAATTCGCCACGGACGTCCGCTCGGGCGCGATGGATATCGAGCTTTTGGACGCGGATGTTCCGCGCCTCCGTGAGCCTGGCGATGACCGCTTCGGTATCGAATGTGGAGAAGAAACCGTTGATGCGGATGGGTTCGACCATGGCTATCCCCTCCGCTCGAAGATGGAGCCGGCGCCGGGCTCGCGCAGGGCGAGCTCGTCCGGCGAAAGGGTGCGAAGGATATCGCCCGTCCGGGCGTCGCGAATGACGAGCCCGAGGAACTCGTTGCCGGCGGTTTCGTAGGCGATCTCAAACTCCTCGGAGTCCCGGCCCGGAAAGAAGGCTGCAAGAATGTGGCGGGCGAGCGTTGTGGGTTGCGGGCGGCGCTTGCGCGACCGCTGTTCGCCCTGGCGCTGGCCGTGCCAGGCGGCGTTATCGACGGCGACGCGCGCCGAACCGATTCTGTTCACCATAAGGTCGCCCATCTCATGCCTACCCTTCGGAGACCTACGTAATCATCGGCGCGAGTTCACGTAGTCTTGAGGCCATGGCGTTACGGGAAGGTGAAGAAAGCCCGGCCGAATCGGCCGGGCTTTCTTCGTGGATTTACGGGGCGCTCTTACCGCTGGAGGAGACTGAGCGCCGCCTGTGGGGCCTGGTTGGCCTGCGAAAGGACGGAGATACCGGCCTGCTGCAGGATCTGCTGGCTGACCATCATGCTCGAAAGCTCGGCGACATCGGCGTCGCGAATCCGGCTTTCAGCCGCGCTCAGGTTCTCGACGGCGACGCCGAGGCTGCGGACGACAGACTCGAGACGGTTCTGAACCGCACCGAGTTCGCCGCGCTGGCTGTTGACATCGCCAATGGCGCCATCGAGTTCCGTGAGGAGCGTCTGGGCGAGGGCGATGGTCGAGACGTTCTGATCGTTGGTGATGATCGCATTCAGGTTGGTGGCCGCGCCAAGCTGTACGGTCTGCATGTTGTCGAATGAAATGCTCAGGTTGTCGCCGTTGTTGGCGCCAACCTGGAGCTGCGCGGAGCCGGTGCCCGTCACCGTGAAGGTGTCGTTGGCGGCGGCGATGGCGTCCGTCACGAGACCGGCGGCGGTCTTGCCGGCGGCGGTGGCCGCGAGCGAGATGCTGACGCCGAGGTTCGAGAAGTTCAGGGCGCCGATGCTGTTGGCGGCGACGGCGAGCACGGTGATCGTCTGGGCGCTGCCATCAGCCCCGGTCAGGGTAAGGCTCGTGCCGGCGCCGCTGAAGGTGTAGAGCTGGGCCTTGGCGCCAGCGACGTCCATGGCGGTGACCGCAGCAGCGCCGCCGGTGGTGTTCAACTGAACGCCGACTTCGAATTCGGAGGCGGCATCGAGCGAGCCACTGAGCGTGCCCGTCAGGAGGTTCTGGCCGTTGAACTTGGTCGATGTCGCAATCCGGTCGATTTCGTTCTTGAGCTGGAGGATTTCCTGCCCGATGGAGGTACGCTCAGCGCCGTTTTCGGCGTAGGTGCCGTTGGCGGCCTGGACGGACAGTTCGCGCATGCGCTGGAGAATACTGTGGACTTCGTCCATCGCGCCTTCAGCCGTCTGGAGCATCGAGATACCGTCCTGGGCGTTGCGCACGGCCTGCGAGCTGCCGCGGATCTGGGCCCGCATCTTCTCGCTAATTCCGAGGCCGGCCGCGTCATCGGCGGCACGGTTGATACGGAAGCCGCTGGAGAGCTTTTCCAGGACCTTGCCCATCTTGATGCCAGTGACGCTCAGGTTCCGCTGGGCGTTGATGGCAGCGACGTTGGTGGCGATTTGGATTCCCATGCTGCGTATCCTTCGACCCTTCGACGGGGGAGCATCACTGCACGCCCTGCATCGGCCACCTGAGGGGGAATTAGGTGGACAACGGGTACACAGCAGTTATCGGGTTGTTTCGGGGCGGCCGAACCCCGGCAACAGGAATTCGCAAAGAAATAAGGGAGTCCCCGTAAGGCGCGGGGCGCGAAAAAAGGGCGGGCCCCACGGATGTGAAGCCCGCCCTTTCGGATGGTGAACTCGGAGGGGACTACCGGAGGAGGCTGAGGGCCGCCTGGGGAGCCTGGTTCGCCTGCGAAAGGACGGAGATGCCGGCCTGCTGCAGGATCTGGTTGCTGACCATCATGCTGGAGAGTTCGGCCACGTCCGCATCGCGGATCCGGCTTTCAGCGGCACTCAGGTTTTCGACCGCGACACCGAGGCTGCGGACGACGGATTCAAGGCGGTTCTGGGAAGCACCGAAGGTGCCGCGCTGGGCGTTCACGTCGCCGATGGCGCCGTCGAGTTCGGTCAGCATCGTCTGTGCGAGGGCGATCGTGCTGACGTTCTGATCGTTCGTGATGATCGTGTTCAGGTTCGAGGCCGAACCGAGCTGCGTCGTCTGCATGTTGGTGAAGCTGATGTTCAGGCTGTCGCCGTTGTTGGCGCCGACCTGGAGGGAGGCGGAAGCCGTGCCGGTCACGGTGAACGTGTCGTTGGCGCCGGCGATGGTGTCGGTCACGATACCAGCGGCCGTCTTGCCGGCGGAGGTGGCGGCGAGCGTGATGCTGACGCCAAGGTTGGAGAAGTTGAGCGAGCCCGTGCTGTTGGCGGCGATGGCGCCAGCCGTGATCGACTGCGCGCTACCATCGGCGCCGGTGAGCGTGAGCGTGGTACCCGCGCCGCTGAAGGTGTAGAGCTGCGCCTTGGCGTTGCTCACGTTCACCTGGGTGACGGCGGCGGCGCCGCCGGTGGTGTTCAGCTGGACGCCGACTTCGTACTCAGATCCGGAGTCGAGGGCGCCGCTGAGTGTGCCCGTGAGGAGGTTCTGGCCGTTGAACTTGGTCGAGGTCGCGATGCGGTCGATTTCGTTCTTCAGCTGCTGAACTTCCTGGCCGATGGAGGTGCGCTCAGCGCCGTTCTCGGCGTAGGTGCCGTTGGCGGCCTGGACCGTCAGTTCGCGCATACGCTGGAGGATGCCGTGGACTTCGTCCAGCGCGCCTTCAGCGGTCTGCAGCATCGAGATGCCGTCCTGGGCGTTGCGGACGGCCTGGCCGTTACCGCGGATCTGGGCGCGCATCTTTTCGCTAATGCCCAGGCCGGCGGCGTCGTCGGCGGCGCGGTTGATGCGGAAGCCGCTGGAGAGCTTCTCCAGGACCTTGCCCATCTTGATGCCGTTGACGTTCAGGTTGCGCTGCGCATTGATGGCAGCAACGTTGGTGACGATCGAAGACATGGTTGCGTCCCCTCTTCCTTTTCCCGTGAGCCCTTTACGAGCCCTCCCACCGATTAGTTCTGATTTCCGGCGGGTTTCTCAGAATGGTTATCGAAGGGGATAAGCCATCGAAAGGGTGCACTCAGGGGACGAACCGGTGGATCAAACGTGTCCATTGGGGGATAGGGGGCACGAATCGACGAATTGGGGACACCACCTACCGCGATCTCAGCCAGAAACGCGAATCAGCACCCGCCCCCGGATCTGCCCGGCCAGGATCCTGGCGACCGCATCGGGAATGCCTTCGAGGCCCGTTTCGACGGCAATCGACTCCAACAGCCCCCTCGGCTTGAGGTCTCCGGCCATTCGCTGCCAGAGTGGCGCCCGCTTCTCGATCGGGTAGTTCACCGATTCGATGCCGAGAAGGTTGACGCCGCGAAGGATAAACGGGAGAACCGTCGTGGTGATCGCCGTCCCGCCGGTCAACCCGGAAACGGTGACGCAGCCGGCGTATCGCGTGGTGCGGAGGAGGTAGGCCGTGGTGGCTCCGCCGACAGGATCAACGGCCGCGGCCCAGCGCTCGGATTCCATCGGGCGGGCGTTTTCGGCACTCACCTCCTCACGGGTGAGGATTTCGCTGACGCCCAGGCCCTGGAGGAAGGCGTGTTCCGAGGCCTTGCCGGTGCTGGCGGCGACGGTGTACCCAAGCCCCGCCAGCATGCTGACGGCCGTGCTGCCGACACCCCCGGTGGCGCCCGTGACAATCACGGCGCCGCTGGCCGGGGTGACGCCGTGCTCCTGGATGGCGACGACGGACATCGCGGCCGTGAAGCCCGCCGTGCCGAGCGCGGCAGCCTCCTTCGTCGAGAGGCCATCGGGAAGGGCGGAGACCCATTTGGCCGGGCCGCGCCAGAGTTCGGCGTATCCGCCAAAATGGCTGACACCAACCTCGTAGCCGATGACGACGACGCGCTGCCCGACGGTGAAGCGGGCATCAGCGGATTCGAGGACGACACCGGCAAGGTCGATTCCCGGCACCATCGGATAGGTGCGGACCACGGCGCTCTTGGGCTGGCAGGCGAGGCCATCCTTATAGTTGACCCCGGACCACTCGACCTTCACAGTCACCTCGCCGGGTGGGAGGTCTGAATCGGCGAGGGTGGACACTGCGGCGGAGAACTCGTCACCGGTCTTGTTAAGCAGGAAGGCGCGGAAGGACATCGGTCACCTGTGTGTTGGCCAGCCGGGCGCATAGCGCCAGGCGGCACGGTTTTGGCCGGTAGCGTAACGGGCTCGCCGAGTCTGGACGAACGTCTGCCCAGAACGGCGGATCCGGCGATAGAATCGGCGGATGGATCTCAAGGCGCGCATCCGCGACATCGCGGACTTCCCGGAGCCCGGCATCCTCTTCCGGGACATTACGCCGCTCCTCGGCAATCCCGCCGCGTTCCAGGCCGTGCTCGCGGAGCTTGCGAAGGAAGCGCGCGCGCTGGGAGCGGAGGTGGTGGTTGGGGTTGAGTCGCGCGGGTTCATCTTCGGGGCGCCACTGGCCGACCGGCTCGGGCTGCCGTTCGTCCCGGTGCGCAAGCCGGGCAAGCTGCCGGCGGCGCGCATGTCCGTGGAGTACTCCCTCGAATACGGCCACTCACAGCTGGATATTCACGAAGACGCTATGGCGCCCGGCGCTCGCGCCTACATTGTGGATGACGTGCTGGCGACGGGGGGGACGGCGCTGGCGGCGGCGAAGCTGGTGGAGATGGCCGGGGGACTCGTTTCTGGTTTCGGCTTCGTGATCGAGCTGACGGATCTGCAAGGCCGCCAGCGGCTGGGGGGCTACGCCTGCCACGCCGTCGTGACCTACTGAATGACGGCATGGCAGGCGAACGACGATGGCGAAGTCGAACTATCGAGATTCCATAGCAGCATTGCACGCGTATGCTGTCACGGCGCGAGGCGTAAGGTGAGGCGATGAGCACGACGACAGGAGTGACCACGCACCGGGAACTGCAGCTGATCACGGGTCTCTACCGCACGACGAACTCGGTTGTCCGTGAACTGGACCAGCGGCTCGGCCGGGACCACGGAGTGACCTTCATCCAGGCGACGACGCTCCTCGCCGTGGATTCGTTCACGCGGGCACAGCCCCACCTTGTGGCGGAGTACCTCTCCCAGCAATCGCAGACCGTCACGGGCGTCCTTGACCGGTTAGAGCGAGCCGGACACCTCACCAGGCAACGGGATCTCGACGATCGCCGCGCCGTCCGCCTGGAACTGACGCCCGCGGGACGGGAGCTGGTCGCCGCGATGCGCCAGACCCTGGAAGGTCACATTCGCGAGGTAGTCGCCGGGATCGACGCCGAACTCCAGGGGCGCTTGACCGGCGACCTGGACGCACTGGAGCTGTCGGTGCGGATGGCCGCCCGGGGCAGCTGAGTTCGACTGTTCCGCTACACTGGCGCCGTGACCACCGGGCCAGACGTCCTTCGCATCGTCCGCGGCGCCGGGATAGACATCCTCGATCAGACGCGGCTGCCCCACCACGAAGTCACGCTGGAGCTCCGCGGCGTTGAGGCCGTATGTGAAGCAATCCGATCGTTGCGGGTGCGGGGCGCTCCGCTGCTTGGCCTGACGGGGGCCTGCGCGATGGCAATCGCGGCCGAGACGCTGGGCGAAGGGGACGATTCCCTCGCGGAGGCCGCCTCCACCATCACGGCGACGCGGCCTACCGCCGTCGATCTCGGCGCGGGCGTTCGCAGGGCACTGGAACGAGCGCTTGGCGCTGGGCCTCGCCCGGGCGACCGCGTCCGCGCGCTCTGGGACAACGCCGAGGAGATGGCCGAAGAACGGATGGCCGAGGACGGTGCGATCGGAACGTACGGCGCCGCGATCCTGCCTCGCGGAGCGGTGCTGACGCACTGCAACACGGGTGTCCTGGCAACCGGCGGGAGCGGCACGGCGCTCGGCGTCATCGCCGCGGCGCATCGCCAGGGGACGCTCAGCCACTGCTACGCCACCGAGACGCGGCCCCTCCTCCAGGGAGCGCGCCTGACGATGTGGGAGCTTCAGCGCATGGGAATCCCCGCGACACTGGCGCCCGATACGGCAGCGGCGACGCTGATCGCGAGTGGGCGCATCCAGGCTGTGATTACCGGCGCCGACCGGATAGCCGCGAACGGGGACACGGCGAACAAGGTGGGGACTTACGGCCTGGCGGTCGTCGCGGCCCGGCACGCTGTCCCGTTCTTTATCGCGGCCCCGTGTACGACGATCGACCACGGTTGCGCCGACGGCGCGGCCATCCCGATCGAGTTCCGGGACGAGGCCGAAGTCGGCGGCTTCGGTGAACAGCGCTGGGCGCCGGCGGGCACGCGAGCGTTCAACCCCGCGTTCGATGTCACGCCCGGCGAGCTGATCGCGGGAATCGTGACGGAGCGAGGCGTCCTTCGTTCCCCATACCTGGAGGCGATCGCGCGGCTCCTGCGCGGGCGATAATGAGCGACATTCCGTAGACTGGGCTGGTGCACCCATCCCTGGACGTCGAACTCGCGGTGATTGGCGGATCGGGTTTCTACGCGATCCCCGGCCTTACCGCGTTGGAGGAAGTGCGAGTCGAAACGCCGTTCGGGCCCCCGAGCGACGCCATCCGGATCGGAACGCTCGGTGGGGCGCGCATCGCCTTCCTCGCCCGGCACGGACGCCACCACTCTCTCCTGCCAACGGAGATCCCGCAGCGGGCGAACTTCTGGGCGCTGAAGTCCCTCGGCGTGCGCCGGGTACTGGCCGTTTCGGCGGTCGGGAGCCTGCGGGAGGAGTATCGCCCGGGCGACCTCGTGGTGCCGGACCAGCTGATCGACCGGACCAGGGGCGTTCGACCCTCCACCTTCTTCGGCTCCGGGGTGGTGGCGCACGTGGGATTTTCCGACCCCTTCTCGCAGGCGATGCGGCTGGGCATCCTGGCGGCAGCGCGGGCTTCCGGCGCTCCAGCGCACGACGGCGGAAGTTATGTCTGCATCGAAGGACCGGCCTTCGGCACGCGAGCGGAGAGCCACCTGTACCGTCAGTGGGGAGCGAGCATCGTCGGGATGACGGCGCTGCCGGAGGCGAAGCTGGCGCGGGAAGCGGAGATGAGCTACGCGCTCCTTGCGGCGGTCACGGACTACGACTGCTGGCACGATGGCCACGAGGCAGTGGACGCGGCGGCCGTGTTCGCCGTCCTCAAGGCGAACGTGGCGGTCAGCCAACGCCTCGTGGGAACGTTTGCCGGCGCCCTCCCCGACATCAGCGGTTGCCCGGCACAGACGGCCCTGGATAGCGCCCTCGTGACGCCAACAGCGGCGATTCCCCAAGAGGCGCTGGAGCGGCTCGGACCTATCCTTGCCCGGCGCCTTGGAGGGCAATCAACATGACCATGCTGGTGACCGGCTGGGTAGCCATCGACGATATCGAAACGCCGTTCGGGAGCGTGACCAATTCGCTCGGCGGTTCGGCGACGTGCGCCGCCCTCGCAGGCGCGCTGTTCACGGAGGTCCGCCTGGTGGCGGCCGTCGGGGAGGACTTTCCGGCGGAGATGCGGGATCGATTGCGACGGCCGAACATCGACCTTGGCGGGCTGGTGACGGTGGCTGGCAAGAAGACGAGCCGCTGGGGCGCGCGCTACCACTACGATATGAACAACCGCGACACGTGGTACCCGGAACTCGGGATCAGCGTGGAGTGGAAACCGGTCTTGCCCGAAGCGTGGCGGGATACGACGGCCGCGTGCCTGGGGGCCGGGCACCCAATCGACCAGCGGAACCTGTTGGCCACCCTCACAGCGCCGAAGGTGACACTCGTGGACACCATCAAGATGTTCGTGGATGAGGCGCTGGAAGATCTTCGGAAGACGATGGCGCTGGCCGACTTCGTTACCCTGAACGAAAGCGAGGCTCGCCAGATCGCGAACACGCCGAGCATCGCGCGGGCTGCCCGGACGCTTGCGGGCGAAGGGGCCGGCGGTGTGATCATCAAGCTCGGCGAATTCGGGGCGGCCTTCGCGAGCAAGACGGACTACTTCGTGGCGCCTGGTTATCCGCTCGAAGAAGTTGTGGACCCGACGGGGGCGGGGGACGCGTTCGCTGGAGGGTTTTTGGGGTATCTTGACACCGTGCCGGAGATCACCAGCGCCGAGATCCGTAAGGCGATCATCTATGGTTCGACGACGGCGTCGTTCGCGGTAGAGGATTTCGGGCCGGCTCGTCTCCTGCGCCTGACGCGGGACGACGTTGAGCAACGGTATCGTGAATTCCGCGCGCTAACCCACTTCGAGGTCGCATAGGGGTGAGGAATTAGGTGGCAGAACGCGAGGTCCGATGGCAGGGAGCGGCGAGGCCGGCGTACGACTACGTCGTTACGGCGCTGCAGGACCGTGATCGCATTCGCCAGCTTCTGAAGCCGAGGATCGAGTATTCCGCCTACGCGATGGGCCAGCTTGAGCCAGGTCTTTTCGAACGCACCCGCTGGTACTGGGCGCGGGGCGACACGGGCACCGGGCTGGTGCTGCACAGCCGCGGCGGCCTTGGAGACGCGACTTTCGTGATGGGGGACCCTGACGCGATCTCCGCCATCCTCAGCATTCACCCCGGGCCCGCCCACACGTACGCCACCTGCCAGCCGCAACACCTGGAGGGGCTGCGCCGCGTGTACCGGGTAGGCAATCAGCAGCCGATGGTGCGGATGGCGGTGACAGCGGAACGCTTCCAACCACTGGCAGGGCACCGCGTGACTGTGCTAAACGGATACGACATTCGCCGCATCAACGGTCTCTACGGTACGGAGGGCGGCCCCAGCTACTACGTCCCAGAACACATCGACGCTGGCATCTACCGCGGGATCGTGGTCGAAGGGCGGCTTGTCGCAGTCGCCGGGACGCACGTGGTCTCGCGCCAGGAGGGGGTAGGTGTGGTTGGCAACGTCTTCACGCACCCGGCGCACCGCGGCCGCGGCTACGCGACGGCGGCGACGAGCGCAGTCACGGCCGCCCTCCTCGGCTGCTGTGACTACGTGGTCCTCACGGTAGACCCGAAGAACCAGCCGGCAGTGCGGGCGTACGAGAAGCTGGGCTACGTCGAGGCGTGTCAGCTCGTGGAAGCGAGCGCGGCGCGGCGCGACCCATCGGGACTTGGCGGGTCACTTCGCAGGTTCCGCGCTGCCGTTCGTGGGCGAAAGTACGATGGTTCCTTCGTTTCCGTTCGTGCATCCTGATTGACATTGCGCCCGGCCTTCCCAACCGGATGTTTGCACAACTGAACTTGCGCGCTGAGCCAGAACCCGCCCGGCGTACTCTTTGGAGGAGTAACCCATGACAGTACCCCACGACATCACGGATATCTCGCTTGCACCCGAAGGTGTGAAGCGCATCGAATGGGCGGCGCGGGAAATGCCCGTCCTGAAGCTGATCCGCGAACGCTTTCTCCGGGAGAAGCCACTGCAGGGGATTCGCATGGCCTGCTGCCTGCATGTCACTACCGAGACAGCGAACCTGGCCATCACCCTGCGGGATGCGGGCGCCGATGTCCGTGTGACAGCCAGTAACCCGCTCTCAACGCAGGACGACGTGGCCGCGGCGCTCGTGAACGACTTCGGGATCTCCGTCTTCGCGCGCTGCGGAGAGGACAACGAGACCTACTACCGGCACATCCACCAGGCGCTCGAACACGCGCCCCAGCTGACGATGGACGACGGCGCCGACGTGGTGGCCGTGCTCCACAAGGACCGGCGCGACCTGCTCCCCGGCGTGGTAGGCGGCACGGAAGAAACGACGACGGGCGTCGTCCGCCTGAAGGCGATGGCTGCGGACGGTGCGCTTGGCTACCCGATCGTGGCGATCAACGAGTCGGATACGAAGCACCTCTTCGACAACCGCTACGGCACCGGCCAATCGACGATGGACGGGATCATCCGGGCGACGAACGTGTTGATCGCGGGCAAGAACATCGTGATCGCCGGCTACGGCTGGTGCGGGCGCGGCGTGGCCAGCCGGGCGCGGGGTCTCGGCGCCCAGGTGATCGTCACTGAGGTGGATCCGGTGAAGGCGCTCGAAGCCGTGATGGATGGCTTCCGCGTGATGCCGATGGCCGATGCGGCGAAGGAAGGCGACTTCTTCATCACCCTGACCGGCGACTGCAACGTGGTCGACCGCGCTCACCTAGAAGTGATGAAAGACGGCGCGATCATGGCCAACAGCGGCCATTTCGATAGCGAGATCAATCTGAAGGCGCTCCGTGGAATGAGCGAGACCACTCGTCGCGTGCGCAACCACGTTGACGAGTACCACCTGCAGGACGGGCGCAAGCTCTTCCTCCTCGGCGAAGGCCGGCTCGTCAACCTGGCCGCGGCGGAAGGCCACCCGGCGGCGGTGATGGACATGTCGTTCGCCAACCAGGCCCTCGGCGCGGAGTGGATCGCGACGAACCACCACAAGCTGGAGAACAAGGTCTACGAACTCCCGGACGACATCGACCAGGAGATCGCCAGGCTGAAGCTGCACGCGATGGGTATCCGCATCGACTACCTCACAGATGAGCAGAAGCGCTACCTGACGAGCTGGCAAGAGGGGACGTAAGCCGGGAACGGACTACGGCTGGCGGAGGTGGAATCCGAGGACGACGAAGAAGAACCTGCGCGTTTCACAATCGATGCCCCCTTTTCCAGCGCCACCGACCGAGACGACGCCGGCCGCCGCTATGGCGGGACCGGTCGCCCGGTGCTCGAACGCGGGCAGGTACCGGAAAAGTCTCCCGTCGGGGTCACGCTCCGGCGAGACCGTCGACGCTTCTATGCGCGTAAACACGAACTGGACGCCCTTGACCCGGTCGAAGAGCGCCTTGACGCCCGCGGCATCGCGCACTTCGAGCAGGGAGCTGGAAAGCGGATCCCGCGCGTAGTCCACGGGCATGCGGCCGAAGTCGAGCTCAACGCGATCCTCGACGAACAGCCCGGTGAGGGCCGTAGCGTCGCCGGCGTTCAACGCCGCGAAGAGGCGATGCGTCAACGCGACAGCCAGGCCCGGCTCGCAGGTTGCGGGCAGGGGATACGACGCATCGGGTACGACGGTGCGCGCTTCGGGTTGCCCGCTGGCGACGGTGGCGGGCGCGCTGAAGGCGGTCGCGGGGGCGTCGGTCGAATGGGCGCGCGAGCAGGCGGATGCGATGACGCTCATCGCCAGTGCCAGGCCAAGAGCTAATCGCCTCACGTGGACACTGTACGCCGGTCGTCAATCCCTGAAGGCCGTTGACGTGGATTCTGATAGCGATCAGACTGTGGAGAGTTCTCCACAGGTGACTCGCTATGATGAAGACTATCCAGATCACGATCGATGAGCCGCTGCTTACGCGGCTGGACTGCTTGCTCGATAAGGAGCACGGCGCGCGGTCGGCGTTCATCCGCGAAGCCGTGGATCGGGCGCTCTTCGCGCGTGAGGAGGCTGAGCGAGAACGGCAACACCGCGAGGGCTATCTCCGCCATCCGCAGACCGCGGACGAGTTCGACTGGCCCATCGACACGGATTACTGGGAAAACTCGTGAACCGCGGTGAAGTGTACTGGTATCGTTTCGCGCCGCCCGACAAGCGACGCCCGGTCGTGGTCCTGACACGATCGAGCGCGCTGGGGTACCTGACGCGCGTGGTCGTGGCGTCGGTGACCACGCGTGTGCGGGGAATCCCCAGCGAGGTGCTGCTCACGCCCGAGGACGATGGCGTGCCCGAACGCTCCGCTGTTACGCTCGACAACATTTTCACGGTCCCGGTGGCGGCGCTGGGGGAGCGGATCACGACCCTCTCAGCGGTCCGCATGGGGTCAGTTCGCAAAAGTATCGAGTTCGCCCTCGGGTTCTCGGAAACGACGTAGGCGAAGTTCAGCCCCAATGCTGGCATGGCGCTGACTGCCATTTACCCACGGCGTCCCCGGCTGCTACGCTTTCCTGAGCGTCAGGAGCGGCGCGAAAGCGCCCGGCAACCTGGTTAAGCCTCCAAGGTGCCCAATCGACGCGGCCCGCCACAGCGGGCAACAAAAGGCGGGCCTTCACCGGCCCGCCCCTCATGGGAGGGGCCTCGCGTGACGATACCTGTCGTTGGGAGCCCCCGCCTAAATCGAGGGGCTTTTTCATTGCCTCGCATATTGGAACAGGACAGGAAATGACGGAACGGAAGCTGCTTACCTCTGAATCGGTGACCGAGGGCCACCCGGACAAAGTCTGTGACCAGATCTCCGATGGCGTGCTCGACGCCATCCTGAGCCAAGACCGGATGGCCCGGGTCGCCTGCGAGACGGCAATCACGAACGGCCTGGTCCTCGTGATGGGCGAGATCACGACGCGGGCCTACGTCGATATCCCGGGGATCGTGCGCAAGACGATCCGGGAGATCGGCTACACCTCATCGGATATCGGCTTCGATGCCGCCACCTGCGGCGTCATCACCGCGATCAGTGAGCAATCGCCGGATATCGCCCAGGGAGTCGATAGCCGCGACGAGCTGGAGACCGGCGCGGGCGACCAGGGGATGATGATCGGCTTCGCCTGCAACGAGACGCCAGAGATGATGCCGACAACGATCTCCCTCGCCCACCGCCTTACCCGCCGCCTGGCTGAAGCGCGGAAGAGCGGTGAACTCTGGTGGGTCCGCCCGGATGGCAAATCCCAGGTGACCGTCGAGTATGACGAGCACTGGAAGCCGCGCCGGATCGAGGCGGTCGTGATTTCGACGCAGCATCACCCGGACGTTTCGTCTGCCCAGATCGAGACGGACGTGCGCGAACACATCATCAGCACGATCGTCGATCCGAAGCTGATGGACGCGAAGACCAAGGTCTACGTGAACCCTACTGGCCGATTCGTCGTCGGCGGACCGCGCGGCGACGCCGGGCTGACCGGGCGGAAGATCATCGTCGATACCTACGGCGGAGTGGGGCGGCACGGCGGTGGCGCGTTCAGCGGCAAAGACCCGACCAAGGTGGACCGCTCAGGCGCCTATGCCGCTCGTTGGGTGGCGAAGCACATTGTTGCCGCCGGGCTCGCCGAACGGTGCGAGTTCATGCTCTCCTATGCCATCGGCGTGGCTGAACCGACCTCGATCGGGGTCGAGACGTTCGGGACGGGCAAAGTGAGCGACGAACTGATCCTGAAGGCAGTCCGCGAGCACTTCGACCTCCGGCCGGGCGCGATCATTCGCGACCTGGACCTGCGCCAGCCGTTCTACCAGAAGACCGCTTCTTACGGGCACTTCGGCCGCACCGACCTTGGCGTGCCGTGGGAGAGCACGGAACGCGCCCCTCGCCTGCGTATCTCCGCGGGGCTCAGCTAGCCAGTTGGACGCAATCATCCTCGTCGGCGGCCAGGGCACTCGCTTGCGGCCGCTGACGAGGACCCGGCACAAGAGCCTGGTGCCCGTTTGCAACGTGCCAGCGATCGAGTACCTCTTCAGCTGGCTGGAACGGTCGGGAATCGAACGGACGGTTCTCGCCATCGGCCAGGATAACGACGACCTGGCGGCGGCCTACCGCGGTGGCCGACCGGGAGCGATGGCGATCACGCTGGTGGAGGAGCGGGAACGGCTCGAATCCGGTGGCGCCATCCGCCATGCGGTGCAGACCGCCGGCGTCGAGGGGCGTTTCGTTGTGCTCAACGGCGATGTCTACCTGGATTTCGACCTCTCTGCCGCCATCGCCGCCCACGAAGCACGCCAGGCCGACCTCACGCTGGCCCTCTACCCCGTCGAGGACCCTTCGATGTACGGCGTCGCCGTCACGGACGACGACGACCTTGTCACGGGATTCGTGGAGAAGCCGCCGCTCGGAACAGCGCCTGGCAACCTCGTCAACGCGGGAGCGTGGATCTTCGAACCCGGCCTCGTCGGCGAGATACCGCCCGGCGCCGTTCGGGTGGAAGAGACGCTCTTCCCCTCGCTGGTGGCACGACGGCGCCGTGTGTACGGGCATCGGTTCGCCGCCATCTGGGCGGATATCGGCACGCCCGCGCGCTACCTGGCACTGAATGTGGCCCTCCTCGCGGAACGGAACGCCGCGTTTGACGGCCCTTTCGCCGCGATCGAAGGGACTGCGCGCGTCTCGGAGACATCCCTGGGGGCCGGTTCGCGAGTCGAAGACGGGGCGGTGGTGGAACGATCGATCCTCTGGGAAGAGGTCACGATCGGCGCCGGGGCCACTGTCCGTGACTCTATTCTCGCGGACGGTGTGGTGGTGGGCGAAGGCGCGCACCTCGCAGGCGTCGTTGCCGGCCGTGGCGCCACCATCGCAGCCGGGGCACGCCTCTCCGTGGGTACGACCGTAGAGCCCGGCGCACGATATGATGGGGCCGATGACACGTAACCCGGTCCACTTCGGCACGGATGGATGGCGTGCCATCATCGCCGAAGACTTCACGTTCGAGAACGTCCGCGCCTGTGCCCAGGCGATCGCGGAGCACTTCGCCGAGACCTACGGCAAGGACCGGCACGTCGTCGTCGGTTATGACACGCGCTTCCTCTCCGACGAATTCGCAGCGGCGGTCGCGCGCGTGCTGGCCGGGAACGGCTTCACCGTCGAACTAGCAGACCGGCCGGCCCCTACACCCGCCCTGAGCTGGCGAATCATCGAGACGAACGCCTGCGGCGGCGTGATGGTGACGAGCAGCCACAACCCGGCCCGCTGGAACGGGATCAAGGTGAAGCCGCACTACGGGGGCAGCGCCAGCCCTGAGTTCGTCGCCGCCATTGAGGCGCGTGTCCCTGCGATCCTCGCATCGGAAGGCAGCATCCGCGAGAGCGACACGGGGATTTCGAGCTTCGACCCGCTCGCGGGCTACCTGCGCGCGCTCTCGAGCCGCGTCGATGTCTCAGCGATCCGGACGGCCGGCCTGCGTGTCGCGGTCGAGCCGATGTACGGGGCGGGCGCCGGCCTCTTCGAACAGCTGTTGGGTGGCGGCAGCACGACGGTCACGGAGATCCACGCCGAGCGCAACCCGGCCTTCCCGGGCATTCGGGCGCCGGAGCCGATCGAGTCGAACCTCGGGACCTTCATGGCAATGCTGGCGGGCGGCGGCTACGACATCGGCATCGCGAACGATGGCGACGCCGACCGCCTGGGACTGGTCGACGAACGGGGCGGCTACGTCGATCAGCTGCGGACGTTTGCGCTGCTGATCAACTACATGCTCGGCGCGCGGGGCCTGCGCGGCGCCATCGTGAAGTCGGTGACGACGACGAACATGGCGGCGCTGCTGGCGATCCACTACGGCGTGCCGCTCTTCGAAACGCCGGTCGGCTTCAAGCACATTGGCCCGCTGATGATGGAACACGACGCCCTCATCGGGGGCGAAGAGAGCGGCGGCTACGGCTTCCGCGGCCACCTGCCGGAACGGGATGGGATCCTGGCGGGGCTCTACCTTCTCGATTATGTCGCGCGGACGGGCAAGAAACCGTCAGAGCTGCTCGCCGAGGTCTTCGCGATCACCGGTGCGCATTACTACGAGCGGCTGGATTTCGACCTGGAGCCGGGCTCAAACGCGGCGGTGAAGGAAAGGCTAGACGCAGCCGGCCCCACGGAGATTGCCGGGCGGCCCGTGGAGCGCGTCGACCGCATCGACGGCTGGCGCTTCTTCGTACCGGAAGGGTGGTTGCTGTTCCGGCTCTCCGGCACAGAGCCGCTGCTCCGGATCTACACAGAAGTGACGGACGAGCGACTCGTGAAACCGATCCTGGAGGCCGGCAAGGCGATCGCCGGGTACAGCTCGTGACCGTCGCGACGCACCCGCTCGATGACCCGGCGGTGCTCGCGCTCGACGCCAGTGGGATGTTCACCCACATCCGCAACGTCGGCGGCGAGTTCTTGCGGGCGTGGGACGCGGCGAGTTCGCTCCGGCCTCCGGCGGGAGCCGAGCGCGCGGAGCAGATCGTGATTTGCGGGGTTGGGGGATCGGCCACGGCCGCCGACTACCTTGTGGCCCTCACGGCGCCGCACGGCACGCTGCCGATCAGCGTTGTCCGGGGCTACAGCCTCCCGAACTTCGTTTCGGCGCGGACGCTGGTGATCGTCTGTTCCTATAGCGGCAACACGGAAGAGATGCTCTCCCTTTACGGCGATGCCCGGCGGCGGGGAGCGATGGTCGTCGTGATCACGCGGGGCGGGCAGCTCGGGGAACGGGCGGCCGCAGACGCGAATGCGATCTGCTGGCAGGTGACGTACGACTCTCCTCCCCGTGCCGCGATGGTCCACAGCCTGGCGCCGCTGCTCCGGATCGGCGCAGCCCTGGGCGTTACTCCGCTCCGCCGGGAGGACATCCAGGCGGCGGGCGACCTGCATCGTGACTTCATCGAAACGCGACTCGCGCCCCACCTCCCGTTCTATGGCAACGAGGCGAAGCAGCTCGCCCTCGCGGTGCGCGGCCGCCTGCCGATGGTGATCGGCGCGGAGCACCTGGCGTCGGCGGCGGTTCGATTCCGGAATCAGCTGGCAGAAAACGGCAAGACCCTCGCCGTCGCCGAAAGCCTGCCCGAGGCCGGCCACAACCTTGTCGTCGGGCTTGGCACGGCGTCGATCCACGCGGCGAACATCGCCGTGATCTCGCTCGAATCGCCAGCGTGCTATCACCCGAGAATTCAGCGCCGGTTCGAAGTGATCGCCGGCCAGTTCGCGGCGGAAGGGATTCCCATGCATCGCATCGAGCCGGGGGGCGGAACCATCCTCCAGCAGATGCTGCAGGCGACCGCGTGGGGCGACTACGTGTCGTGCTACCTCGGGTTGCTGAACGGCTTCGACCCGACGCCGATCCCCCAGATCGAAGCACTCCGGCAGGGGCTGGACGCGCCGGCGTAGTTAGCTGCCGCCAGCGCCGGGTTCGCTCGCCGGTGCGGCGGCCGTGGGCTGCACGGGTGGAGTCCGGCTCGGCCCGCTTGCGGGAGCCCCGGGTTTGGGGGTGCTTTCGAAGGCCCGGCGGAGTGGCAGGCCCTTAAGTGCGAGCGTACAGAGCACGGCGAGGGCGATGACCACGGCCGCGCCGATGAAGATGTGGCGGATGGCCGTGGCGACGCTTGCCTTCTGCGCCTCCGTCGCTTCTTCCAGCAGAGCCTGTCCATTGGGCAAGGCGCGCACTTCTTGCTGCACCACGGCAAATTCGCGGCCGTTCAGGGCCAGTGTCGGGTCATCGAAGCGTGCGACGAGCGCCGGTGGCAACGCCGCCTGCGCTTCGGGCGAGAGGCCGTCCGTGAAAGCGGCGGAGTACGACGACGCGAGGATGACCCCGAAAACGGCGACGCCGAGAACGTTGCCGATCTGCATGAAGAACTGGCGTGCGCTGGTGGCCACACCCATCAGGTCGTGGGAGACGGCGTTCTGGCTGACGACGGACATCGTCGGCATCACGAGGCCGGAACCGAGCCCGATGATGGCCAGGAATCCGGCAAGCCGCCAGGCGGACTGTCCCTGGTCCAGGGATTGCATGCAGAGCGCGCCGACAAGGACCAATCCGGCGCCCACCACGCACTGCGTCTTGTAGCGGCCCCGGCGGGAAAGGAGCTGGCCGCCCGCGACGCTGGTGATGAGCAGGCCGAGCGATTGCGGCATCGTCACCAGCCCGGAGGCGGTGGCGGAGGAGCCGAGCGATGTTTGAACGAACGTGGGAAGGTACTGCACGGCGCCGAACGAGCCCGCGCCGAGCAGCATGGCGACCATGTTCGCCATCACGAATTCACGGTTGCGGAAGATGGCGAGGGGAAGAACAGCCTGTGGGTGGCGGCTCTCCTGGAAGATGAAGGCGACGATGAGCGCGGCGGCCGAGACAAGCAGCCCGAGCGTCTCCATCGAGCCCCAGCCGAATTCGCGCTGGGCCCATGCGAGGCCGAGAAGGAGGCAGGTGGTGGCCGCGGAAAGGAGGGCGGCGCCGACGAAATCGATGTTTCGTAGCTGGCCGCCTCGAGCGCGAGAAGGGAGGTTCGCCCAGATGAAGACCATGGCGGCGATAGCGAAGGGGATGCTGACGAAGAAGCACCAGCGCCAGCTGACGTGGTCGGTAAGGAGGCCGCCGATGCTCGGTCCGGAGAGGCCGGCGATGGTGAAGGTGCCGGTGAAGAAGCCGATGTACTTGCCACGTTCGGCGGGGGGAAACAGGTCGCCCAGGGTGCTGAAGACGGTGGCCATGATGACCCCGCCGCCGATGCCCTGGAAGGCGCGGAAGGCGATCAACGTGGGCATGTTCATCGAAAAGCCGCAGCCGGCGGAACCGGCGACGAAGATGACGATGCCGGCGAGGAGGAAGTGCTTGCGCCCGAACATATCGGAGAGCTTGCCGACGAGCGGCGTCACCACGGTGGACGTGAGCATGTAGACGGTGAAGACCCAGGAGAGCATCGAAAAGCCGCCCAGGTCCGCCAGCATCTTCGGCGTAGCCGTGGCGACGACCGACTGGTTGAGAGCGCTGACGAACATCGCGAGCATGAGGGATACGAGCAGGAGCCATTTCTGGCGGGAGGTGAGCGTCTCGCCAAGGGGCCGGGGCATCGCCAGCTGGGGACCTGCCATGGCTCGCCTACCCTTCCGTTCGCGTTAGGGTAAGCCTACGCCGATCGTTCGTGTGGGGCAAACAGTATCGGGTGGCGGCTGGCTGCTTTGCATCGCCAAGATGCAAAGAACGCCAAGGAAGGGGAGGCGGCGGAAGTCGATACGCCCCGCGGCACGACGCTCTGCGCGGAGTCGCGGGAGAGAGCGAACGCGAGGGCTAGATCAGAGGATCCGGCGTTCCTTGATGCGGGCAGCCTTGCCGGTGAGTCCACGCAGGTAGTAGAGGTTCTTGCGGCGGACCTTGCCGTGGCGGACAACTTCGACCTTATCGACGCGGGGGCTGTTCATCGGGAAGGTGCGCTCGACGCCGATGCCGCTGGCCAGCTTCCGGACCGTGAAGTTCGAGACGAGGCCCTTCATCCGGCGGCGAATAACGACGCCTTCGAAGACCTGGATGCGCTCTTTTTCGCCTTCAACCACCTTGGCGTGGACGCGAACGGTATCGCCCGTCCCGAATTCCGGGATGTCGGTGCGCTGCTGGGTGGGGAGGAGAATATCGAGTTCGTAGGCCATGGCGTCGTTTCCTTCTGGACAGTAACCCGTGAATGATACGGGAGGCCGGTTTTACGGCCAAAGAGGGCCGCCCTATGCCAGCCGGCCCAGCTGTGCGCCCGCCCAGACGGCGGCGAGGCCGAGGACGAAGCTGGCCGCGACGTTCACGACCGCGCGCGCGATGTCGTCGGCGCGGGCGAGGGAGTACGTCTCCCAGCCGAAGGCGCTAAAGGTGGTGTAGCTGCCAAGGAAGCCGGTGACCAGGAGCAGCCGGGCTTCGCGGCTGAGCGAACCGCGCGCCTCGGCGAGCCCGAGGATGAAGCCGACGAGGAGGCATCCGCTGACGTTCACGACGAGCGTGCCCCAGGGGAAGGCGCCGCCCGTGCGCTCCTGGATGCGGGAGCCGAGGAAGTAGCGGAGCGGGGCGCCCGCGGCGGCGCCGAGGACCACGTAGAAGTAGGTCACCGGCCTGTGCTCCCGTGGCCGCCAGCGCCGCGCGCCGTCTCCGTCAGTTCCGCGGCTTCCATCATCTCGACCTGTGACAGCTGAGTTATGACGAGCTGAGCGATCCGGTCGCCGTCCCGGACGGTGTACTCGATGAGCGGGCTGGTGGTGTAGAGCGCGATGAAGAGCTCGCCGCGGTAGTCCGCGTCGAGGGTGCCGTAGGTGGCGAGCACGCCCTGGCGCGCGAGGCCACTGCGAGGGCGCAACTGGGCATCGAGGCCCGGCGGCACCTCCATCGCGAGGCCGGTTGGGATCAACGTAGGGACCTGGGAGAGCCGCACCTCGAGCCCGTCCTGCAGAGAGGCGTGGATATCGAAGCCTGAGGCGAGTTCCGTCGCCCGGTACGGCAGGCGCGCGCCGGGCCGCAGGAGCTTGACGCGCACCGGTAGCGCGCTCACGGGCGGGCGACCACGTGGAGCTGGAGGCGGCTCGGGTGGGCGGCGTCGTGGAGGACGGTGTTCATCGCGACCACGCTCTCGGCGTCGCTGGCGATGACGTTGCCGGTGTTCGTGTTGCGGTCGAAGCGGGGGAAGTTGGAGCTGCTGATCTCCAGGCGGATGCGGTGGCCGGGGAGGAAGACGTTCGCCGTCCCGGCGAGGTCGACCTCGAGTTCCACGGGCACGCCCGGTTCGAGCAGCGAGACGCTGTCGAAGCCGCGGTGGTAGCGCGCCCGCATGATCCCGTCGCAGAGGTTCCAGGCCGTGCCATCTGGCTCAACGTCCACCAGCTTCGCCGTGAAGTCGGTATCGAGCGCGGAACTGGCCACCCAGAGGCGAACGCTCACGGGCCCGGCGACTTCGACTTCACGGTCGAGGACCGGGGTCGTGTAACAGAGGACGTCTGGCCGGAGTTCCAGCTGGGCCTGGTCGAAGGCGCCCGGGGGAACGTCGTTCGGAGTGGCGAAGAGCGGGCCGCCGACGGTGGGGCAAGGGTTCTCCGGGTCGTAGACGAAGTGGTCGGGCCGCTCGCTGCCTGGCGACTCGATCGAGAGCACGCCATCTCCGTGGGAGCTGACGGCGGCGCCGTTGCTGTGAAGGTAGTACTCGATCGGCCGTGATTCGGCCGGCGGCCAGGCGGTGTACTCGCGCCAGGCGTTGACGCCCATGGTGAAGACGCGGACCGGGGCCTCGCTTTCGACACCGTTGTCGCGGTCCTTCAGCCAGTGGTCGTGCCAGCGCATGTGGAGGTCGTCGAGGAGGAGGCTGGCGGAAGCGCCGAAGACGCGATTGCCCGTGCGCGCCCCGAGCTGCGTCGAGTGCGACCATGGCCCGACCACGAGGCGCTGCCCGTCACGCGAGCGTGGAGTCGGGCCGTTCGCACGCATCCCGCTGAAGTTTCGAAGCGTGCCGCGGATGAAGAGGTCGTACCAGCCGCCAACGTTGAGGGCGGGGACGTGGATCCGCGGATGGGCGTCCTCGATGTTGATCGGCGCCCAGTAGCCGTCTCGCGTGGGGTGATCGAGCCACTCCTTGTAGTAGGGAGCGATCACGTCGTGCGCTACGGCCGGGAGATCGCGGGGAGGGAGGTGGCGGAGCGCGGGCCAGTGGTCGAAGACGACGCCGTACAGCCCGCGGAGCAGGAGTTGGCGGTCCGATTGGTCCATATCCGCGCGGAGGAGCTCGGGGAGGGCGAAGGCGGCGACGGCCCAGGTGAGGTTGAAGCCGAGGACGAACGCCCCGCCCTGGTAGGTCCAGCCGTCGTAGTAGTCGGAGGCGGTGACGCCGGGGAGGATGCACTGCAGGTTCGGCGGCTGGGCCGAGGCGGCGAGCCACTGGGTCGCGCCGAGATACGAGAGCCCGTACATGCCGACTCGGCCGTTGCTCCAGGGCTGGCGGGCGGCCCACTCGACCGAGTCGAAGCCGTCGTCGACCTCCTGGTGGAGGGGGTGGAAGCGGCCATCGGAGGCCCATCGTCCACGGACATCCTGGACGACGACCACATAGCCTTCGCTCGCCGGGCGGATGGGCTGCATCCAGCCGTAGGAGACGGCGGCGGCCGACTTGTCGTACGGCGTGCGGCTGAGGAGGACGGGGTAGCGGCCCTCGGGCTCGGGGCGAAAGACATCGGCCCGGAGGACCGTGCCGTCGCGCATCGGGACGGCGACGTTTCGTTCGACACGGATGTCCATGAGCTGCGCCATCGGTCAAACCTCCCCGGGGGTGTTCTCGCCGCGAAGCGTACAGAGGGCCGGGGATGGAAGCGACCGGCCCTAAGCGGGCGCGGCCCCGTCCGGTTCGCCCCGGGATTGCCTGCGCCGAAAGTAGATCCAGATACCGAGTGTCAGAACCGTGTAGACGACGAAGACGACAAGCACAGTCACGGACGAGGCCTCGCGCAGGCCGGAGAAGTTCTCACGTTCGCGCCCGAAGAGGACGTGCCAGGTGAGGAAGGCAGAGGTGGCCGCCAGGGCGAGCCAGAGCCAGCGGTTCCAGTGGTAGACGCGCGCGCCGTCCATTTCGGCGAGAGGGATCATGTTCAGGAGCACGCCTTCGATGCCACCGATGAAGACGCAGACGGCCGCGGCTTCGAGTACAGCCGGGAACCAGCCCGGCGAGTCTTCCGCCAGGGAGCGAATGGGTGTGATCAGGAGCCAGGCGACGACGGCGAGCAGGAGTGATGCGGTGAGCGGCGTGAGGGAAATGCGCCCCGACTGCGTCCGCGAAGTCGGAACCGCCTGGAGGACGGCGCACGAAGCGACGAATCCGTACATGACGCCCGGGCGCAGATCGAGGGCGAGTGAGACTCCGACGGAGATGACCGCGATGGCGATGGCGGCGGGGAACGGGCGGACGGCGGCGGCGGCCGAGGTGAGCCGCCGCGTGGTGAGGGCTTCCAGGCCGGAACTGACGTAGGTCACGATACCGACGCCGATGAGCGCGCTCAGGAAGAGCACGGCGGTTGGCGTGTTCCAGCCGAAATCCGGTTCGAGCAGCGAGTAGATGAGGCCAGTGCCCGCCAGCAGCGCAGCGGCGCCCGCAACTGTGCCAACCCGTCCGGGAGGGAGAGCTTTACGCGGCCGGAAGCGACGGAACGGCGCCGTGAGGGCCGCCGCCCGGCGATCGAGGTCATCGCGGTTGGCCTGCAAGACCTGGTTGAGCAGCACGGAGGAGAACAGCACCCAAACCGTGACACCCGCGATGACGAGGTTGGTCACGACGACCCCGGGGTCGGTCGAAATTTCGTCGATGGTCTCGATGTCGCGGGCGATTTGGGGCCGGTTCGGGGATGCGTCGAAGCGGGACGGCGTCCCAGCGGAGGGCGGAGCGCCGGGTGTCGCTACCACGGCAGCCGCCGCGGTAGGGGTCGGCGACGGGGTCGGAGAGCCCGTGGGTGAAGCGGTAGCCGTGGTGGTGGCTGGCACCGTTGTCGTGCCCGTGGCCGTTGGCGTCGTTTCGGTGGCGGTTGGGCTGGTGCTGGTCGGCGGGGCCGTCGTTCCCGCGGCGGGCGTTGGTGTGGGGGCAGGGGGCGATGTCGCGGTGGGCGTGGGCGTCGCTGGCTCCGGCGTGGGGGTTGGGGTGGTGGCGGCTGTCACGGTGACCAGGAGAATCGGAATGTCGAAGCGCTGGAATCCCTCGACGATGATTGTCCAGGTGACGGAGTAGGTGCCCGCCACCGCGTAGGTATGGGAGTGAGTCTGTGCCGGCCAGCCGGCCTCACCGCCCGGGCACTGGACGACGGCCACCGGTGATGAGGCGCCATCGCCCCAGGCGAAGGAGCTTGTGACGAGACCTTCCGGGAAGACCAGGGCGCCATCCCGAATGCCGATCGAAACGAGCATTGGGGCCGGGCCGTCGACCGCGCCAAAGGGGGCGCCGGGGGGCGCCACGAGGAAGATCAGCTCGCTGGCGTCTTCAGCGGGCTCGGCACAGGCGGCCTGCGCCATGGCGCGTGGCGGGGAGGGTGCGGCCACAAGCCCGAGGGCTAACACGGCGAGAAGGGCCGCGGTCCGTGCCATCGCCAGGGCCATGCCTCGCCTCCAGGCCCGCCGGGGCACCGATTTCGAGCGGATACTAAACGTTTCAGAGGGATTCCGCGCGTCAGCCGCCCGGCGGTTGGGGCGCAAGCCGGACGGAATGCGTTACCATTGCTCGTATGAGAACGATGACGCTGGACGAGTTCGCGAGTGACGCCGGGAAGATCCTGCGGGAGATGCGGGACGAGCGCGAGGAGTACGTGATCACCGATGGCGGTCAGGCGGTCGCCCGCATCGCGCCAGTGACCACCCCACGCGAGCGCGACGCGGCGACGCTGGAGGAGGACCTGAAGGCGATCGACGAGGTGGCAAATATGCCGGGGCCCGCGAACGACTTCTTCGTGCGGCCTCCAGGTGACGGGCCAACGTGGGATCAGTGGCTCGCCCGAATAGATGATGCGGCCACCGCCATCGGAGAAGTCTGGCCGAGGAGCGTTTCGGCTGCGGACGCCGTCGCGGCGCAGCGTCGGTAACGGGCGCCGTGCCGATTCCTGATGCCAGTCTCATCGTTCCGCTCTTCGTACCGTCAGACGTGCACCACGGTCCCGCACGCGCCTGGTTCGAGAGCGCCGCACGAGAAGGGCTCGCGCTCCACGCCCCCTCCATCCTTCTGGCCGAAGTGATCGCCAGCCTTTGGCGAGTCGTGGGCAACGCGGATGCCGTGACGCTCGCCCGGGCCGCCCTTGAGCAGGGAAGAATCACCTTCTATCCCGTGACGATGGCCCTGGTTCTTCGCGCGGTCGCGAACGCGCAGGCTACCCGGCTCCGCGGGTGCGACTCGATCTACGTCGCCCTGGCGCAGGAGCTGGATGACGTCCTTGTGACTTTCGACGAAGAGCAGCTCCGGAGGGGAGCGGCCGTGGTCCGCGTCGAGCGTCCAGCCTGAAGGAGCGGCCACATCAGCGGAAGAGGTCGCGCTCGCTTTCGCGGATGACGCTGCGCATGTTCGCTTCGTCGTCCCGCTCCCAGGGATAGCCGCGAATGACGGCCACAGGAACGCGGCTGATGTTGCCCTTCACCAGTTCGGCGGCGCCGGCCAGTTCATCGGCGGAGCAGAGCGCCTGGACCCGGAATTCGTGGCCGTGCGGATCGACCTGTCCGATGTAGCTGAGCACCGGGTTCATCCCGGCGATGCCGATGGCGATGTCGGTCTGGCCTTCCCGCCAGGGCCGGCCAAAGGTGTCGGAGACGATGACGACGACATCGAGTCCGCGGGCGAGGAACTCGCTGCGCATCCCCGCGGCGCTCGCGTCCGGGTCCACAGGGAGAAGGACGGCAAGGCCGTGACCACCGGAACTCGACTGGTCGATGCCGCTGTTCGCGCAGACGAAGCCGTGGTGGGTCTCCGTGATCAGGACCGGGCCAAGCTGGCGGACGATGCGGCGGGATTCGCGGAGCACGAGTTCGATGATCTCGGGCGGCTTCTCCCACTTCTCGGCATAGGCGCGAGCGAAGGGTGACGCTTCGATCGAAGCCAACTCGACCACGCGTCCTTCGGCCTTGGAGACGATCTTGGAGGTGACGACGACCACGTCGCCGCTGGCCAGGGGCGAGCCCGCGGCCGTGGCGGCATCGACGATCATGCCGACGAGTGCGGCGCCGTTCGTAATCTCGGGGAGCCCGGGGACGGGGAAGATCTGGAGTCCGGTCATGGCTATGCCTCCGTGGCCAGCGTGCGAAGGTTAATGACGGCGAAGCTCTTCGCGGCTTAGAGCCCGACGAGCTTGATGCTGCTCTGCGTTTTGTGCTTGCGATTGATGTTGATCAAGAGGGAAGTGAGCATCTCGACGTAGCGGCTCTGGGAAGGGCCACCGGCATCGATGCCGCGGACACCCGCGATCTCGTTCGCGAGGCCGATGACGACCTGTTTCGCCTCAACGTCACGGCCGCAGACGAGCACGTCGCATTCGATCGGATGGGCGAGGTGTTGGAGTTCTTCAGCGCTCATGTTCTGGAAGGCGGAGACGATGCGGGCGTTGGGAAGCTGGGCGATCGACTCCTGGAGGGCGCTGTTCCCGGGAACGTTCATGGCGACCGCACCCACGCCCTGCTGGAACTCGAGCGGGGCCACGACATTACAGACGATCTTGCCGTCGAGGGCGCTTCCCAGCGCTTCGAGGGTGGCCTGTTGGCCGCTGTACGGGAACGTAAGAAAGACGACATCGGCATCAGGGATGACGTCAGCGTTGGCGCCGCCCGAGGTCTTGGCGGCGGGCAGGGCCTCACGGACCTTCTGGGCGCCCTCTTCGCCGCGTTCGGTGGAGCGCGAACCGATGGCGACTTCATGGCCGGCGGCGGCCATCCGCATGGCGAGTCCAAGTCCTTCGGGGCCGGTACCCCCGACAAAAGCGAGCTTCATGGTGCATCCTGATAGAGAGTGGGCCTGCCTTACGGCAATGGCCACGAGATCCTAGCAGACCGCCGCCATCGGAGTTGGCGGCTCGGGTGTGAAGGCGGGCGTACGTAAAGGGCCGGGCGGAAACCCCGAAAGCGATTAAGCCCGCTTACCATGGGCCGAGCGAGCCGGAAACCATCTGCTATACTCGATTCCAAGCCACTTTCACTATCCGCCGATGGAGCATCCTATTGTATTCCCGCTGGCTGCGAAACAGTTTCATCTACCTGCTCATCCTCGTCGCGGTCATCGCGATCGGGTTCGCCTTCTTCTCTGGTGGTAGCGACCACCCGAAGGTCGGCTTCGGAACGGTGCTTACCGACGCTCAGGCCGGTCTCGTCAAAAAGATCGAGGTCAACGGGCGCAACCTCACGGTGACCTACTACGAGAAGGTCACCAACACGAACAAGGACAAGGTCGTCACCTCGAAGGTCGGCGAGAACACCGACGTGAGCAAGATCCTGCTTGACGAAGAGATCGCCCTCAAGCAGGCCGGCCAGGGCAACCCGGGCGTGGACCTCGAGTATAAGGAGAGCGGCGGCTTCGGCCCCTGGCTTGGCCTTCTCCTCAACCTACTCCCGTTCCTCCTTTTTGGCCTCTTCCTCCTGCTGATCATGCGCCAGGCGCAGGGTTCGAATTCCCAGGCGATGAGCTTCGGGAAGAGCCGGGCGCGCCTCTTCACGGGCAGCAAGGTCACCGTCACGTTCCAGGACGTCGCGGGCGTCGACGAAGCGAAGGAGGAGCTCGCGGAAGTCGTCGAGTTCCTCAAGTACCCGGAGAAGTTCGCCGCACTCGGCGCGCGCATCCCGAAGGGCGTCCTGCTGGTCGGCCCTCCAGGTACCGGCAAGACGCTCCTCTCCCGCGCCGTCGCGGGTGAGGCGGGCGTACCGTTCTTCAGCATCTCCGGCTCGGAGTTCGTTGAGATGTTTGTCGGCGTTGGCGCGAGCCGCGTGCGTGACCTCTTCGACCAGGCCAAGAAGAACGCGCCCTGCATCGTCTTCGTCGATGAAATCGACGCCGTCGGCCGCCAGCGCGGGGCCGGTCTCGGCGGTTCTCACGATGAGCGCGAACAGACCCTGAACCAGATCCTCGTCGAGATGGACGGCTTTGATACGGGCACCAACGTGATCGTTATCGCGGCGACGAACCGCCCCGACATCCTCGACCCCGCACTCCTTCGCCCCGGGCGCTTCGACCGCAAGGTCATCCTCGATGCGCCAGATGTGAAGGGCCGCGAGGCGATCCTGAACGTGCATTCGAAAGGCAAGCCCCTTTCGGACGATGTACGCCTCGCCATCCTGGCAAAGGCGACACCGGGCTTCAGCGGTGCGGACCTCGCGAACCTCGTGAACGAGGCGGCGATCCTCGCCGCCCGGCGCAACAAGAAGATCATCAGCATGAACGAGCTCGAGGAAGCCATCGACCGCGTGACGATGGGGCCCGAGCGCAAGAGCAAGGTAATCACCGCGCTCGAGAAGAAGGTCACGGCCTTCCACGAAGGCGGCCACGCCATCGTCGGGCACGTCCTGATGAAGGACTCGTTCGTGCACAAGGTGACGATCATCGCCCGCGGTCACGCCGGCGGGTACACCTCGTCTCTGCCGAACGAAGAATCGAACTACCACACCCCGGAGATGTACAAGGCGATGATGGCGATGGCCCTCGGCGGCCATGTCGCCGAGGAGATCATCTTCGGCGAAGCTTCCACCGGCCCATCGAGCGACATCGAAAAGGTCACCCGGATCGCGCGTTCGATGGTCACGCGCTGGGGCATGAGCAAGAAGCTCGGGCCACGGACGTTCGGCCGCTCGGAAGAACTCGTCTTCCTCGGGCGGGAGATCTCGGAGACACGGAACTATTCCGAGAAGATCGCCGAAGAGATCGACGACGAAGTCGCTTCGCTCATCGAAGAAGCGCAGCAACGGGCTCGCGAAGTGCTGACAACGCGGCGGAAGCTGCTGGACAAGCTTGCCACCGTCCTCATGGAAGTGGAGACGATGGAAGGCGAGAGCCTGCTGCGGATGCTCAACAGCGACCCGAACGAGCCTTGGCCGCCATCCGATATGGCACCGAAGGACGAGCCGCCGACACCGCGCCTGATAGACGAAGCACGCCGACCAACGTCCTTCGAGCCAAAGCCGGCAAGCGGGCTCGCCTGGGAAGGCGGGAACCAGACGCGAATCGACGGCGGAAAGCCCTAGCCCAAGCGGACCGTTAAACAAGACCAAAAAGGGGTCGATTTTCGGGTCGGCCCCTTTTTGGATGGAAGGATGCGTGGTGACTCGTGGACGCGAACCTGGTAGCGGCCTCCTGGCTCGGGCACACGGTTGAGGTCATGATCGACAGGCCGCTGGGCAGCGCGCACCGGCGCTACCCGGATACCCGCTACCCGGTGAACTACGGCTACGTGCCTGGCACGATGGCGCCGGACGGGGAACCGATAGACGCGTACGTGCTCGGCGCGGCCGAGCCGTTACCGAGCTGCAAGGGACCGGTCGTGGCTATCGTTCGCTGGCGGGACGATATCGAAGACAAGCTCATTGTCGCCCTTTCCGGGGAGTGGGACGAAGCCTCGATCGCGGCGGCTGTAGCCTTCCAGGAACGCTGGTTCGACTCGTTCGTCGAGGGAGGCCCCGAGAAGGCGAATTGACCGACCCGCGACCCGACCCCCATACTGGTTGATTGTCCACCGATCTTCTGGAGTTATAAATGGAAGCGATTGTACGCGCCGACGGGCGCCAGATGCGCCTCGTTGAGGGGCAGGAATTCGAAGTCGGGTCGCTCGACGGAGCACTCGGCGAAAGCGTGACGTTCGAGGTGCTGATGCTCCTCGATGGCGCGGACGTTACAGTCGGCGCGCCGCTCGTCGCTGGAGCCTCGCTCAAGGCGCGGATCACCCAGCACGGCAAGGCACCGAAGATCCGTTTCATGAAGTACAAGAACAAGGTGCGGTACCGCCGCACATTCGGCCACCGCCAGCACGTGACGCGGCTCGTGGTCGAAGCGATCACGAAGGGATAAGGCAATGGCTCATAAGAAAGGCGTCAGCAGCTCCAAGAACGGCCGCGACAGCAAGGGCCAGCGGCTCGGCGTGAAGCTCTCCGACGGCCAGGTGGTGCGGCCGGGCGGGATCATCATCCGGCAGCACGGCACACGCTTCCACCCGGGCAACAACGTTGGCCTGGGCCGTGATTACACGATCTTCGCCCTCATCGATGGGCTGGTGAAGTTCGAACCGTTCGCCAAGGGGCGGCGGAAGAAGGTCAGCGTTTACGCCAGCGCCGCCGCGAGCTGACGTAACGCCATAGCGGCCCGGTACTTTGGCCGGGCCAGGAAGAAGGAATCCCATGAAGGCGAGCATCCATCCCAAGTACGAAGAAGCGACCATTCGCTGCACCTGCGGCAGCGAATTCACCACGCGATCGACCCGAACCGCCATGCACCTCGATGTCTGTGGCGTGTGCCACCCGTTCTACACAGGTGAACAGCGCATCATCGACACGGCCGGCCGGGTCGAGCGCTTCAACCGCAAGTTCGCCAACCGCCGGTAAGGCGGCCAGCCAGCACCGAACCGAACCGAAGGGCGCCGCAACCACGGCGCCCTTTGTCTTTCACAGGAGCAACGGTTCATGAGCGAACGCCGCGCCACCCCAGACCCGAAACACAACGTCTACTACGGCGGCCAGGCGGTCATCGAAGGCGTCATGATCCGGGGCCCGGAGCACATGGCGGTCGCCGTCCGGAACCCAAAGGGCGAGATCATCATCCACTCCGAGCGGCTGCGGAGCCTCTATACCGGCCGTGCCCGGCGCATCCCCCTCATCCGCGGCATGGTCGTGCTCTACGAATCGATGGCCCTGGGCATGCGCGCGCTCAACTTCTCTTCCCGCGTGGCGCTGGAAGAGGAGAAAGAGGACGGGACGCCGACGCCGTTCCCGGAGAAGGCCTTCTGGGGCAGCATGATCTTCGCCTTCCTCTTCGTCATCGGGATCTTCTTCGCCGGGCCGATCCTGCTGGCGAACCTCCTGGAGCGGCTGGACTGGAACCGCCTGGCGATCGTCGCCGTCGAGACGGTCCTGCGCCTCGGCCTGTTCGTCGGCTACATCGCCGCGATCGGGCGAATCAGCGAAATCCGGCGCGTCTTCCAGTACCACGGCGCCGAACACATGACGATCCACGCCTACGAGGCGGCCAAGACGTTGGTCCCGGCCGAGGTGCGAAAGTTCGCCAAGGAGCACCAGCGCTGCGGCACAAGCTTCCTGCTCGTCGTCATCATGGTCGCCCTCGTGACCTTCTTCGTGTTCGATGTCCTGGTCGATGAGGGGCTGCTGATTCGCACCGCCTCGCGGATCGTCTTCATTCCGGCGATCGCGGGCGTGAGCTACGAGATCCTGCGCTTCGGGGCGCGCTTCGAACACCTGGCGCTGGTGCGCGCGATGTTCGTCCCCAACATCCTGCTCCAGGGCCTCACGACGAAGGTGCCAGACGACAGCCACATCGAAGTGGCGATCGCCTCGTTCCAGGCAGTCCTGGCGGCGACGGCGACGATCCCCGGACACGAGCTGGCCGAAGAAGTGCGTGCCCTGGAAGACGCGCCGCCGCTGGACTGACGCGGACGGCGGCCGGTGGGGACGCAGTACCCATGCCCTCCCTGACGGTCGGGCCGCTGAACGGCCGCGCCACAGACGCCGTTCGCCGTTAGATGGCGCCGTGTTAGCCTGAAGTCACGGGCCGGGGGCCGTAGAGCGGGCCTCATACCCTCCCCGACGGACAGGTTTTGATGACGAAAGTCGGCATTATGGAGACGGCCATCCGCGATGGCCATCAGTCGCTACTCGCCACGCGGATGCGTACCGAAGACATGCTCCCCGCGCTCGAAGCGATGGACGCGGCGGGATACCACGCCATCGAGTGCTGGGGCGGAGCGACCTTCGATACCTCCCTTCGCTTCCTCAAGGAAGACCCGTGGGAGCGCCTTCGCGAGATCAAGTCTCGGCTCAAGCACACACCGACGCAGATGCTCCTCCGCGGCCAGAACGCGGTGGGCTACCGCCACTACGCCGACGACGTGCTCTACGCCTTCGCCGACCGCAGCGTGCAGAACGGCATGGACATCTTCCGCATCTTCGACGCGCTGAACGACCTTCGGAACCTCGAAGTCCCGTTCGACGCAGTGAAGAAGGCGGGCGGCCACATCCAGGGCGCCATCTGTTACACGACCAGCCCCGTTCACACGATCCAGGGCTTTGCTGACCTGGCCGACAAGATGGTCGCGATGGGGGCGCATTCGCTCTGCATCAAGGACATGTCGGGCATCCTGAGCCCCGCCGCCTCCGGAAAGCTGGTGCGGACGATCCGCGCGAAGCACCCGGAGATCCTGATCCAGATGCACTGTCACGACACCTCCGGCTACAGCGAGATGGCCTACCTTGAGGCGCTCAAGGCCGGGGCGAACGTCATCGACTGCGCGATCAGTTCGCTCGCCGGTGGCACATCGCACCCCGCGACCGAGACGCTGGTCGCCGGCCTGAACGAATACGACGAGTTCCAGACGGGGATGACCCTGGAACCGCTGGCCTCCATCGCCGAGCACTTCAAGAGCATCCGCAAGAAGTACTGGAAGTTCGAAAGCGGCCTTCTCGGCATCGACTCGGGCGTACTCGCCCACCAGGTCCCGGGCGGGATGATCTCGAACCTCGTGGGGCAGCTGCGGGACCAGGGAGCGGAGGCGAAACTGCCGCTGGTGCTGGCGGAGAACGCCCGCGTGCGTGAAGACCTCGGCTTCCCGCCGCTGGTCACGCCGAGTTCGCAGATAGTCGGCACGCAGGCCGTGCTCAACGTACTGATGGGCGAACGGTACAAGAACGTCACCCGCGAGACGAAGAACCTGGCCAAGGGGCTCTACGGCAAGACCGGCCAGCCGATCACCCCGGAAGTGTTGAAGATCATTCTCGGGGACGAACCGACGATCGAGCACCGGCCGGCCGACGACCTGGCGCCGGAGATGGCGGCGGCGACGGCGGAGATCGGCGACACTGCGAAGAACCTCGACGACGTCTTGAGCTTCGTGATGTTCCCACAGGTCGCGCGGGAGTTCTTCGCCTGGCGTGATGGCGGTGGCGGGCTCGAACGCGAAGCCGTCGCCGCAATCGTTGCTGCGATGGTCCTCGGCGAAAAGCGGGCCGCCCCGGCCCCGGCCGCGGCGCCAGCGGAGTCGAACGGCGCCAGCACAGCCGTCTGGAAGCAGTTCGGCCGCCAGCGGATGATGCGATAGCGAAGTTCTGAGTTCTTAGTTCTTAGTTCTGAGTGCTCAGGCCTCGGACTCAGGACTCAGGACTCAGGACTCAGGACTCAGGACTCATGACTCAGTGGTACCACTAACAGCTAACAGCTAGCAGCCAGGAGCTAACCAACATGGCCAAAGTAACGATCGGCGGACGCAGCTACGACGTTGAAGTGAAGGGCGAGAAGGTCGTCGTGGACGGCCTGGAATTCGCGATCACGGTGAAGGACGACGGCGCCTATCGCACGGTGAAGGCCGGGGATATCCAGTACCGTGTGGCCCTGCCGGCGGCGGGCGAGCGCGAAAGCGGTATGACCGTGCAGGTGGACTATCGCCCGTTCGTGGTCGAGTACGAGGGACGGCTGGGCGGCGGCCCGGCGCCGCGTGAGCCACGTGGCCCGGCGGCGGCCTCCGTACCGCGCTCTGGCGTGAAGGGTGGCGTGACCGCGCCGATCGCGGGCAAGGTGCTCCGCCTGGTGGCGAAGGCGGGCGACGCCGTCAAGGCCGGCGACGTCCTGTTGCTCCTCGAAGCGATGAAGATGGAGAACGAGATCAAGTCGCCCGCGGACGGCGTGGTGAAGGAGATCCTGGTGGCCGAGGGCGCGCGGGTGACGGAGGGCGACACGCTGGTGGTCGTGGCGTAGGGGGGTCAAACCGCCCAGGCGCTCCCATATGCACTTTCTCCGGCAACACAACTCCCTGATCTACATGTGCTTACTCCCCCAACAGGCGCTGGTACAACCACGGCTTCGACAACGCTCGGGATAGGGGCGGGGGCGCGCTCACGAGGCGTTCTTACGAAGGAGACCACTCGGCATCGACGAATGCCAACAGCGCCGCGTCGAAGGCCGCCGCTTCTTCGTGCTGCGGGTTGTGGGCGCTGTTCTCGAAGACGACGAGCTGGCCGCAGGGCAGACGGTCGATCGAGTCCTCCCAGAGCTCGGCCGGGCAGAGGTAGTCGTGGCGGCCGCTGAGGGCGAGGACAGGGACAGTGATCTCGGGCAGGCGGGGGACGAGGTTCCAGGTGGCGCCGAAGGCCATCATCCAGGCCAGGTATGCAGCGAGGCCTCGCGGTGAGCCGCCCCAGATCGGGGCTGCGTCGAACGACGGATCGCGCCAGCCGAGGGGTGAGAGGGCGAGGTAGCGCCGCAGCATCGCGTCGTCAGCGCTCATGGTTGCCGTGTCCAGCGCTTCGAAGGCCGCCAGGTTCGCGGCGAGGCGCGCCTTGGCCTCCGCGCTGGCGCGCTTCGCCCAAAGCTCCTGGCCGAGGCTGAACGCCCGGCTGAAGTCGGGGCCGCTTCCGACAGCGATGACGCCCGCGACGTGTGCCCCGTGGCGGAGGGCGTACTCAAGGGCTATGCAGCCGTGGTTCGAATGGCCGAGGACGAAGACCGGGCCGAGCCCCATCGCGGCGCGAACGGCCTCGACATCGTCGGCGAGCGAAGCAAAGGTGGCGCCCTCGATCGTGCCGGCCGAGGCGCCGGTGCCGCGCATCTCTACGTGGATGAAGCGGACACGTTCGCGCAGGGCCGGCGAGAACGTGTTCTGGTAGAAGGCGTAACCGGCGCCAGTCGGGACGAGGACTGGCGGGCCGTCTCCACCTTCATCAACGACGTGGAGGCTCACCCCTTCGGAAACAGCGACGAACAGCCCTGGCATCAACATTCCCGTCCCCGCTGGCAACCGCCGCAAAGCATTCTCCCGGATGGCCGCTCGCCGGGCCACTTCGATAGGCGGGGCGAGTTGAGGGCGGAGGGGTATGCGTGTAGCCAATCACCGGGCGGAGGGCTGCGCCGACACCCGTTCCCGGGAACATCGAACTGACCGCAGCTATCAATATCGTCTATATCTCACCCACCAGCCTTCACAGTGGGGCTATAACGGCGTAGTGTTCACGGGAGTCAATTCGAGAGGGATCAGATGCCGGTTGAGCAGGTAACGCGCGACCTCAGTACAAGTGTGATGGCCAAAGCGCCCACGGTGCACCGGAACCTCTCTACCCCCGTCCTCTATGAACACATGGTCCGCCGTGGCGAAGGCAAGCTGCTGCAGGGGGGCACGTTCGCCGTCCGCAGCGGCCTGCGCACGGGCCGCAGCCCGGACGACAAGTTCGTCGTAAAGACGCCGTCGATCTCTGAGCACGTGTGGTGGGGCCAGCACAACCAGGCGATGTCGCCCGACACCTACGAACGGGTGAAGGAGCGGATCGTTGCCTATCTCCAGGAGCGGGATGTCTACGTCCAGGACTGCTTCGTCTCGCAGGACCCTGAGCACCGGCGCACGGTCCGCGTCGTCTGCGAACAGGCGTACCACAGCATGTTCGCGCGGACGATGTTCATCCCGGGCGCGCCGCTGGCGGATGGCGTGCACCCGGACATCACGATCCTCCACGCCCCGTTCCTCCAGCTTGAGGGCGAAGGGGATGGCGTTCGCAGCGAAGCTGTCGTGGCGCTGAACGTCACTGACGGCGTCATCCTCATCGCGGGCACGGCCTACGCCGGCGAGATGAAGAAAGCCGTCTTCACGGCGATGAACTACTACCTGCCGCTGGAAGGCGTGCTCTCGTTGCACTCGGCGGCCAACGTGGACCCGCGGACGGGGAAGACGGCGGTCTTCTTCGGTCTTTCCGGCACGGGCAAGACGACGCTGAGCACGGACCCGGAGCGGCTGCTGATCGGCGACGACGAACACGCATGGACGAACGACGGGATCTTTAACATCGAAGGCGGCTGCTACGCCAAGGTGATCCGCCTTTCGAAGGAAGCGGAGCCAGACATCTTCGAGACGACGCACCGCTTCGGCACGCTGCTGGAAAACGTGGTGTTCGACGAAGACGAACGCGAACCCGACCTTGACGACGACGCGTTCACGGAGAACACGCGGGGAAGCTACCCGCTAAATTCGCTGGCGCATGTGTACGAAGGTGAGGTGGCGCCACATCCGAGCCACGTCATCCTGCTGACCGCGGACGCGTTCGGCGTTCTCCCGCCGATCGCTCGGCTGGACAACGCCCAGACGCTGTACCACTTCCTGAGTGGCTACACCTCGAAGCTGGCGGGCACAGAGATGGGCGTGACCGCGCCGAAAACGACGTTCAGCCCCTGCTTTGGCGCGCCGTTCATGGCCCTTAACCCGACGGTCTACGCGGATCTGCTGCAGGAGCGGCTGGCGCGGACGGGCGCGCGAACGTGGCTGATCAACACAGGCTGGACGGGCGGCGCATACGGCACGGGCAAGCGCATCGCCATCCAGGAGACGCGCAAGATGGTCCGGGCCATCCTGAACGATGCCTTCGACGACGCGGCCTTCCGCAAGGATCCGATCTTCGGCTTCGACGTGCCGCTTGATTGCCCGGGCGTGGATACCGCACTGCTCACGCCGCGGGACACATGGGCCGACCCCCTGGCTTACGACCGTACCGTGAGCGACCTCGCGACGAAGTTCCACCAGAATTTCGACCAGTTTCGGTCGCTGGTGAAGCCGGAAGTGGCCCAGGCCGGACCGTGAGCAGATGGGCGCCCTGCCGCTAAGACGGTGGCGCGCTAGAATCGCAACGTTCGAACCTTTCGCCGAGGAGTGCCCGTGGCCACCGTCCCGTATCTCCGTGAGCAGCGCAGGGCCGGCGTCATCGCCGACGTGGCCCGCCTGAAGTTCCCCTTCCCGAACGAAGAGTTCCCGGACCTGGAGACGATCGTCAACGTGCCGTCTGGCGGGATGTCGGTCGGCGAGAAGGATGGCAAGGCGCTCTTCCCGCACATCGTCGCGGTCCGCCGGCCGGGCACCTGGCTGAAGTTGATGGCGGAGATCGAAGTCGCCGACACGGTGAACGACGAAAGCGCGCTGAGCCGCTGGAAGCCCTATTCGGAATGCGGCGATCTGATCCTCTACGTGCCGTTCGGCCAGAGCGGAGCGGCGAGGAAGCTGGCCAAGAAGCACCACATCCGCCTCGCCGGGGTCCGCGCCTGGCGGTACCGCCCCGTCTGGGGACTCGACATCGCCGACGCCTGATCGGCGCCAGCGCTAGAAAGACGACAATAGCCTTTGCGAATCAACGTGTACTTCGATGTCGACCACACCCTGGTCTACCCCAGCCAGCATGTGAACGCGCTCCGGCCGGGCGCGCACGATGTGATGGAGAAGATCCGGGCGGCCGGTCACGGGGTCTACGTGTGGTCTGCGGGCGGGCAGGATTACGTCGAGAAGGTTGTGGCGATGCACGGGCTCGGCCATCTCGTCGATGGCTGCTTCGATAAGGATCCGCGTGTTGACCCACGGCCGGACTTCATCATCGATGACGACTGGTACCTGGTAGAGAAGTGGGGCGGCCACTGCGTGAGCCAGTACAAGGCCGTGGACGACGAAGACTCAGAGCTGCACGACGCGCTCCTGCGGCTTTCGGAGCTGGGCCACCTTTAGGGGGCGGGAAGGCCAAAGGGGTGAGGAGAAAGCCGAAAAGGGCCGCCTCATGGCGCAGCCTGCTCGCACAGCGGAGGACGAATGAAGCGATCGACCGGCAGATCGACGCCATTCTCCGCCGACCGTACCACCGCGTCATTCGCGGTGAACCGATCGAGGGCTACCTCGGCGAGGTCCCGGAACTCCCCGGATGCGTCACGGCGGGCGAAACGCCCGAAGAGGCCCTCCACAACCTGACTGAGGTGATGGCGGTCTGGGTGGAGTCGGCACTCCGTCCACGGGGACGCTATCCCGGAGCCTGTCGATGGGCCCGTCTCCCTGCCGGCCTAACCGGCGCCGGAGTGACGGCCGCAAGGGTTCCATTGATGGACGCTTGCCAATGGCCAACGGCCAGCCGCTAATAGCCATCCATGCGCGTCCTTTTTCTCGAACCGTTCTACGGCGGGAGCCACCGCGCTTTTCTCGATGGCCTGGTCGCGCATTCCCGGCACGAGATCGTCCCGCTCACGTTGCCCGAGGGCGAGTGGCGGCGGCGGATGCGGCGGGGAGCCCAGGAGCTGGCGCGCGAAGCGCTCGCGCGCCATGGCACGTTCGACCTCCTGATCGCGAGCGACATGCTGGACCTCTCGGCGTTCCTCGCCCTGGCGCGGCGGCGGTTCGGGCAAACGCCGGTGCTCTACTACCTGCACGAAAATCAGTTCACCTACCCGCGTCTCCGAGGCACGAAGTTGAACAGCTGGTTTGGCCAGATCAACCACGCTTCGGCGATGGCGGCGGACGCGATCGCGTTCAACTCGGCGTTCCACAGGGACGACTTCCTTGGCGCGCTGCGAACGCTCGCCGCTCAGCCGAACAACTGGCTGGTTGCCGAGGAGATCCCGCGGATCGAGGCGAAGAGCAGCGTCCTCCCGATCGGTGTCGACCTCGACTGGCTGGAGGCCGCTCGCCCCACGGCCGCGAGGCTACCTGGGCCACCGCTGGTCCTCTGGAACCACCGCTGGGAGTTCGACAAGGCGCCGGAGGTGTTCGCCCGGGCCATAATCCGGCTCGCGGGCGAAGGGCTCGACTTCCGGGTGGCGGTCGCCGGCGAACCCGGGCTTACACCGGTCCCAGAGATGCTCGCGTTGCCGGCGGCCCTGGGCCAGCGGCTCTTCCACTTCGGCCATCTGGAATCGCGAGCGGCGTACGCGAGGCTGCTCTGGGAATCGGACATCGTGGTGAGCACGACGCGTCACGAATTCTTCGGCATCGCGATCGTGGAGGCGATGTACTGCGGCTGCCTGCCGGTTGTCCCGGCGCGGTACAACTACCCGGCTCTCGTGCCGGAGGAGCTGCACGGGGCGTGCCTGTGGGAGACTGAAGGCGAGTTCGTCGCGAAGCTGCGAACGGCGATCACGCGCCCGCCAGTGACCGGGACCCTTCTCTCCGAGTCGGCGGCGCGGTTCGACTGGGAGAGGATCGCTCCTGCCTGGGACAGGGTGATGGCGGAGCTGGTCAGCCTCGGATAGCAGGGAAATCGGGGCGGCCCCTGCTTTGTCTAACATCCCCTTGTGGGTGATGATGGCCGGGTGAGGCAAACGAGCCAGCGCATCAAGCCGCGCCTCGGTGGAGGACGGCCCAGGGCGGAACGTCGACTAACGTTCGGCTTTGCTCGCACCGTCTGGCAGATCGTGGCGAGTACCTTCCGGATGTACTTCCAGGACCACTGCGGCACCTACGCGGCGGCCATCGCCTACTACGCGCTCTTTTCGCTGGTGCCGCTCAGCCTTGTGATTCTCTCCATTCTTGGGCTCGTCATTGAAGACGACCGGATCGTGAAGTTCGTCTTCGACCAGCTTCCGCTGGAGGAAACGGAGTCAGTCCGCGAGAACGTGCGGGAGATGCTCCAGCGCTCGCGGGACATTAGCGTGGCCGGGTTGGGACTCGGTGTGGTGGCGCTGATCTGGTCGTCGAGCGGGATCTTCGCGGCGGTGCGCCGTGGCCTCAACGCCGCCAGCCACCGGCGCCGCTCTCAGCCCTACTGGCAGAGCAAGTTGATGGACTTCGCCCTGATCCCCTGCCTGGGCGTGCTCATCCTGCTCTCGGTGGCACTCACGGCGGTGCTGCAGATCGTGGTCGACCGTGTGGGCTCGATCGGGCCAATCCCGCTAAACAGTAACGAGATGTTCCGGGTGGCCTCCTATTTCCTGGCGGCCGCCGTTTCGTTCGTGATGTTCCTGCTGCTCTACCGGTATGTGCCGAACGCGCGGCCGGGCTGGGGCGAAGCGCTGGCGGGTTCGGTCTTCGCGACAGTCCTCTTCGAGGG